>JBARXC010000080.1:0-9918 GCA_049647125.1 bacterium
TATGGTGATATATCTGAAGAGGAGCATGACGAACCAGCCAGCTGGTAGGGAAGAGAATAAAAGATAAGAATACCAGACAACTAAGCTAAGTGCAAATGTCTGAGAAGATAAGAATGCTGTCATTCAATTAAAGGGAGGTCAAAATGATTATAAGGATTTCGTTACCTAAAATGGCTTGGGAAAACTTGGAGTCATACCGGGATGAGGATATGATCGAAAAGATAATCCGTGCTAATTTTTTCGCACGAGTAAAAGAATTTGTGTATGACTATCATAACCTTGTACGCGAAATCAGAGCCAGTCATAAGCTCTACTACCGATATTGCTATTTGCCGTATTCGCTGGTTGTGGATATTGAAATGGTGCTGTGCAAAAACAACTGCATTATTGAATTTGAAGAAGTTGAATATCTATTGTCTTATATCATAATGCTGGTTCTGGTGGAATCGGCCGAGGCAAGACGATATCAAATGTATTTCAATTACGGCGCATCAAAGAAAAATGTTCCCATGGCGACACTGCTAAATCTATCCCTTTATTCATGTGTTCGAATAGGATTACCCAGTAATGTTTGGCGTGGGATAGTGAATCATGCGATTGATACAGAGGATGATGTTAATGAAACAATGGAAATTGTGCTTTGTTATAATTTCTTCGAAAGATATCAGGATATCATCAATGATCATAGAAATGGTATTATGCGAAAGACATTCGACCAGCTTGGAATATTGGATTACCGGGGGATATTTCTGACATCAGATTTTGTTCGGGATATGAGATTGAAACTAGATAATGATACTCCGGAAGTATCGCTTGGTGATGCTTTATCGTATTTACTGATTAAAATACTCAAAGAAGGAATTCGGGAAGAAGTTGACACTGCCGAGGCATAATTAACAGGTTGCAAGTCAAGGCATTGCAACTGGCATTGATACGTTCAAGGTGCAGTTCCATAATGACATGCCCAAGGATCATAAAGTGCGGTTTGCCTTGACTATCGAGGATTCGCTTGGTATAGTGTATAGTAAAGTAGTTTGTAACCAATTGAAGGTCGGTGGTGAATAACTGCCGATTCCTTGTTTTCTCATGAACCGTTTCTATCGCCAACTCGCTAGGATGTTACAGACAAGAAACAAGTAAAAGAGTGCCGTTCGAGGTGGTAAAATCATTTTAAATGGGGTGGATTCAGAAGTCGATTGGTAAAGTTAGGTAATCCGTTTATCTGAATAATTTTTGTACTTTGCTATCTATTGACAAAACAGTAATCTCGAGTATAATGTAACATATATCTAAAGTATTAAAGAAGGCTGTTAGAAAAGACTTAAGTCTAGTAAATATTGTATATTATTAAATGGAGGAAGAAATGTGGGTTACAAATTTTATATGTATTATGATTATAACCCAAATGCGTATTGATTTTACTCCCAATGTAAGAGTTGATGATGATACTCTAGGATGGTCTCAACGTATGCCATCGCTTGCAATCAATCCTGCTGGTGATACGCTTTACTGTGTCTTTCGAGACAATCGTTATGGTTTTCACGATTTTCCAGGGCTAACATTAGCCAAATCATCAGACCGCGGTGCAACGTGGTCTGAGAATCTACTCATCTACTACGGCGAATTCGATTTAGAGAGCTCGATGCGTATCGCTGTTGATCACCAGGGATGGCTCCATGTAGTATTTGGCTTTACTTCACCTGGTGGGGTATGGTATACAAAATCTACCGATGGTGGTTATAACTGGACATTTCCAGTAATAATATCAGACACTATTACTACGGTTCCTGTAAATTCAGTTTCATTCAAAGCTGATAGTAATGACAACCTGTATGTAATGTGGCATTACTTCTATGAGGGAGTAAGTAATGACTACGATATTTTCTTTACAAGATCTATGGATCATGGTGCTACATGGCTTCATCCGAATATAATTGTTAATGACACTGTTTCATGTATGAATCAATATCCTTCATTCTGCTTTGGAGGCCATGATACTGTCTATGTTGTTTGGCAGGACAATCGGCTTCCAATCTGTCAAATTCTTTTCTCCCGTTCAACTGATGCTGGAATTACGTGGCTTGATTCCAACATCAAAATAAATCCTGATTCAAACTTATGCAATCTGTATCCGCGGATAGCACCTTCGAATAACATCTTGTATTGTGTATGGACTGAATGTCCAGGATGGACCGGATGTTTGAAAAGTGCAAAATCAACGAATGCTGGAGATACGTGGTCACAACCTGTTGTAATCTCCGATTCCTTTGTGCGGCAAAAAGGTCTGTTAGCTTTCGATGTTGATACCATAGGAAACTTATATGTTGTGTGGCCAGATTCTCGTCAGGATACTTCTGACATCTTTTTCAGCTATTCGAGTGATAGTGGAAATACATGGTATTCACCAAGCATAAGGGTAAATGATGATACTACCCAACGACCTCAGAGTTTCGTAGATATTTTGGCAAACGGACCTGATGACATTTATGTTGTTTGGGCAGATGCGCGGGCTGATACATTTACTCATCCTTATCCTGGTCCTGATATCTATTTTGCTCGGGGGAGTATTATTAGCAGTCTTAACGAAAAGCAATCATGCAAATCAAATGATGTAAATCTGCAGATTTTACCCAATCCATTCTCTCGGCTAACCCACATTAGTCTTAGTAGTATACAAACTATTTATTATTCGAAATTAGAAATCTATAGCATCACTGGTGCATTAATAAAATCATTTGAAAATTCAGGCGATCACCAGTCATTATCCAGCAAGATTGTGTGGGATGGCACTAACAGCCAAGGTTTTAAGGTACCAGCAGGTGTTTATTATATAATTTTAAAACTATCAAATCGTTGTATAGCCAAAAAAGTAGTATTCATAAAATAAAAAAGGAGGAATTATGAAAAAATGTATAGGAACTATATTATTAATGTGTTGTTTCACAAATGCCACTGAAATAAGCTTTACTGTTGAAGCCCCTTTGGCTCAACTATCACTCGTGCCGAAGGATACTTTTACGATGGTTTCTATTGGCGGTTTTGAGTATGAACAAAGATTTGGTGCACCAATGTTGCCGATTATATCAAAGAAGTTCTGCATCCCTACTAATGAGGCAGTAGTTAGCTATAACATAGTAGCAATTGATTCAGTTGTATTGCCCGGTCAATATTTGGTTTTTCCTGCTCAACCTCCTGAACCATTGCAAGGAGGAGTTTTCTATCCACCAGATTCTACAATATACAATGCTACCAGTCCTTTTCCTGGAGAGATCATAAGCTATTCTGCACCTCATTATATGTCCGGCATCAAATTAACAGACGTGTTGATATATCCGATTAAGTACTGGCCAGCCTTACGCAAACTTATACTTTATACCCATCTTGAAATAAATATCATTTTAGAATCATCTACGAGTAATGCCTGCACTATAGAAAGAAGAAGCTTTGAACAACACAGGGATATTATTGATGTTGCAAAAATTGCGGTAGATAATCCCGATCAAGTTGAGTTTTTCACAATATCACCACCTATTGTTCCGAACTCAGCATTTCCATACAGACAATGGCCCCCTGGCCCATGGACATTTGTGATTATTACAACTGGAAATATGCAGGATGAATTTGACGTGCTTGCGCAGTGGCGTATTGAAAAAGGATTGCGCACTCAGATTGTTACAAGAGAGTGGATTAATGACAATTTTACTGGTGTTGATATCCAGGAGAAGATAAGAAACTTTATTAAGGACGCTTATTCAAGACTCGGCACACAATATGTATTGATTGGTGGTGATCAAGAATTGATTCCAACGAGACTTGCATACTGCGGAACAGGAGATCCTAGTCAAGATGACGTTCCTTCTGACTTGTATTACAGTGACCTCGAAGGTTGGTGGGATGGTGATTGGGAAGGATCAGGACCAGCAGCTGATGGTATTTTTTGCTGGTTTTACCTTGATCCTTTTTTGACGGACAGTGTAGATTTTACACCAGATGTATCTGTCGGCAGGATTTCTGTATCAACAACAGATGAAGCGGGACAATTTATTGATAAACTTCTAACTTATGAACGAACACCCAGCGATGAATACAGTGGAATTGCAGATTTTCTTCTTCTTGGGGCCAATATGAATCTTCAAGAGCATAGAGTTTCGGGTGGCGAAATAAAAGATTCCTGCATTGCCGATATCTCGCCAATAGTCAATGTCTTTGGGCTTTATGATGACGAATATCATGGGTGGACACCTCATAATAGAATTGGCCGTCAACCTTGCTTGGATTACATAAGCAATGGTTTTTATCTGATAAATCATATGGGTCACGGCTGGATTACACACATATATATCGGACCTGATGGACCTTATTCTGAAGAACTTATCTATCGGGACGTACAGGATCTAACGAATGTTCAAAAATGCAGTTTCATGTATTCCCTTTCCTGCCGTAGCGCTGATTTCTGGTCAGCACAAGATTGTTTGGGTGAGTGTTGGCTTAGTGCATTCCAGGGTGCAGATCAGCAGGGATTAATAGCTTATCTTGGTCATACAAAGTGTGGTTGGTTTTATTGGCATGCACCAGGCACAAGCCCTTCAGCTATCTTGGATCGATATTTCTTCAGAATATTAACTCATTGTGAACACCCACGACGAGGTACCAATATTATTGGGCTTGCACTATCACTTGCCAAGACTGATTTGCCACATGGCTTCTGGTGGCTTGATTTAAGCAGATATGAACTTACCTCACTTAATGCTCTCGCTGACCCAACAACACCCGTATGGATTTGTAAACCTTCCAAAATAACAGCATCTCATCCGTTAACGATTCCAGTAAACCTACCTATCGACTTGAGTGTAACTGTCGTAGATGAAAACGAACTGCCAGTAGTTAATGCAGTTGTATGTTTGAATAAAATTGACGACATTTATGAGATTGAAACTACAAACACAGCAGGAGAGGCGACATTCCATATTACTGCAAACTCAATCGGTCCAATTAGCGTAACTGCTTCGAAGACTATGTACATTCCCTACCAAGGAGAGATACAAGTTTTTGAATTCGAAGTTGACATTCCAATTGCTCATACTTCTTATTCTGAAGGTAGAAAGATTGTCCGAAAACCTGGAACTGAAGAACTATACCTCGGTTATACGTTCCTCGACTTTCCAGGAGCAAATGGTCCAGATGACTGGGCAACTTATTCCTTTTCACCAGATGGTGGTTCATCATGGGAGGAAGGGCAGAATATAAAACGATTTACTCGCAATCCCAGCATTGGTTTAACGTCTCAATTGTCAGGTTATCATCCTTGTGTTGCTTATCGAAATTCCTATGAGCCATACCTTGTTGATCAACCTGCTGTCATCTATTTTGCTCGCTACGACGACCCAAACTGGGTACTTTATACCATTGATTCCTTCCCAGTGGTTGGAATTTTCCATCCCAGTGTCTCGCCACCCAGTATAGTCGTTGATGCGAATGATATTTGCCACATGGTCTATTCTGGCGTACTCTACGCACCTGGTAAAGCATACGTTGTTTATAAACGGTTTGATACCTTCAATCCCGGCACCGAAACAGTTATCATTGACTCAGCAATTGTTCCGGAGGATTGGGAACCCTCATCGCCTTGTATTAGTACGCAGTTAGGTTTTCCCCATATTGTCTATGATTTTCCACCTGAAGCAGGCGAACCCTATCCTGATATCTGGTATAGATGTTTGACCGAGACGGGCTGGAGTAATAAGATTAACATTTCAAATTCTTACAGTTTACCATCTGAACATCCATTTATTTATTTAACCAATGAAAAAGCCGTTGTTGTGTGGTGTGAAGAGGAGGATGTTGGTAATGAAGAAAGTAGAGAGATCTGGAAAGGAGAACGTTTTTTGAATCATCCTCCTGAAGATTGGACCATATGGCGTGAAGTAGAGACGCCAAACCAAGCATCAGACTGGCCAATAATTACTGCAAATAACAACTTCCTTATCTGGAGTGAACATATATTTATAGATACAGAACAAAACTGGGAAGTTCTCTACCAATCACCTCCTCATGGCTCAGAAAGCATAAGTAAATCACCTTATACAACTAAATCTCTTTACCCTTCATGCGCATGGCGTCAGACAACAGAGGAATTAAATCTTTATACAGCTTTCACCGAACACTATGAATATGAGCCAAATCCTTATATCTTTGGTATTAGGATAGTAAAAAACTCATTTCCCGGAACACCGGTGCCTCGATATACAATTTTTGGAGGAAATGAAATTCCATCACTTTATTGTGTTGAAAGGGATGGGTATATTGCCTATGATGATTATTCGGTTGATTACGATACAAGTGAGCTAATTTACAAATTCACTAATCTGGACCCTGATCTAAAATATAAAATTGATGTCACAGTTTATCACGAATTTTCTGGTGAATGGCGTGAGTGGATAAAGATAGACAATACAGCGCAGCATCTGATTAAGTATGAAGCAGGAGAAGCAAAAACTGTTGAGTTTCATGTGCCGCCTGCTGCTTACAAGGATGGAGAAATAATAGTTAAGATTACAAAAATTCAGGGTGATTTTGCAATGTTGCATTTGTCGAATCTATACGAGTTTGAGAAGAAAGGTGGTGGCGGTGGACCACAGGCTACTATAGCCACGTCTCTACCTCTTGCGTTTGCTCTTAGTGTATTACCTAATATCATTAGTCGTAGTGCTCGATTGCAATATACAATCCCAGAAAAACAGAGAGTCACACTTAATCTATATGATATTGTGGGTCGAAGAGTTGTTTCAATAACCGATGGTGTAATTGAACCAGGTATTTATAATTACTACTTAAATTCTACTAAGCTTAGTCAAGGCATCTACTTCTTAATTCTTGAAGGCGAAAAAGAGAACAAAAGACAGAAAATCCTAATTGTGAGATAATAGCAAAATAAACTAGGATGTCTTGTTTCACTTAACGAACTGCAAAGACAATTAGTTTCAAATAAATGGGCGTTTATAAAGCACCACGGACGAGCACCATTACAAATTCATTGTAACGGCGTAAACATTCCGTCGTTCTACCGTAAAAATAACTTAGTTTATTGAGTCTGATGATTAAGAAAATAAGGCTGTGGAAGATTTGTGGTATGACATCTGCTGCGGACTCATAATCCGCTTGGTCTAACCTTCTCAATTTAATATATATTTAGGAATATCGGTTATTTAATAAGAGATGAGCGGTTGACAGCTGGATTTTCTGGAATATAATGATGCTGCGGACCGCATTTCTATCGCACTTTTGGAAAGTGCCAAATAATATGAGCTCGCAAAGTGTTGGGAGACAATGCGCCGGGGTGATGGAATTGGTAGACATAGCGGACTTAAAATGCAAAAAAGCCCTTTTCACACCTCTTGATATATCAACGAAAATCGCCCAATATAAAGTAAAATATGTGTTTGCACTCTTTTATCGTTGCTGAGAATTTTTGACCTTTACCGAACATTTTGGTAGAGATTTGGCATAAATTTGGCATAGTGGGGGTGTGAGAGTTCTGATTTATATCAGAACTCACCACTAAGTATTATAATGGATATTTACTACTTGGTTTTCTTTCGTGATTTTTTACCCGTCTTTGGGATTTTACGTAGTTGTGGTAAGAACCTTATAACTGGTATTAATATTGATCCCCAAGGTCCTCTTCCAGTTGCAGAGGCAATAATCTCACGAGCTGCACTATATAATATTGCTGGTGCATTAAAATGAATAAACATATCAGTTGTACTTTTAGTATGTTTCTTGGTTGTTTCAAAGAATCCTACGATTTCTAAGTTAAATGTATATGGTATATTTTCGCTATTCCGCTGGACATTTTTAAGATTTAATCGCACTTGCCAGACACCTGGTATTTTTTTATTAACATAGACTTTCTGCTCAGTTTGTATACTACCAGCTTCGTATATGTATGGTTTTTTTGGATTATATTTGCTATGCGCTTTTATATGAATTCTAGTTATAAAATAATGTCTAAGCCGTAATGGAGCTTCTTCCATGTTTTACTCCTTTAGCAGCAAAGGGTTCAATCTTTTTATAATCTTTTTCGTTATCTATATTATCCATCAATTGAGTAGATATTGTGGGATCGTATTCTACTTTGTTTAATATAGAAAACCATTCCTTTCCTTCCGTTTTATAAAAGTCAATGCTAATTCGCATCCCAACAGCATTAGCTATTTGAACCATACTTTTTAGTGTTAAATTAATATTCATACTAAACAGCTTAGTAATATATGCACGCGATGTTCCGAGTCGGCGGGCTAGATCCGCTTTACTAATTTTATATTTTTTCATCACTATATTGATTTTTTCGATTATATCGATTCTCAATTCCTCAAGAAAAAAATCTGCATCATTCTCTAAGCCATTTAATAAACTATATTTCTTTTTTTCTTTTGGCATATTTTTCCTCACCTTTTAATCATTAATTTGCCGGCAAAATTCTTTTCTCATTCTTATTGCTTTCTTTATCTCCAAATCTTCCCTTTTCTTTTTAGTCTTATTTGCACCGTGTGTACATATTACTATATCATTATGGAAAAAACAATATAAACGCGCATTTTTGGGCTTGAACTCGTAAATTTTATCCCTTAAATGATGAAACAAATCTCCAGTTTCTATTTTTCCGTATTTCGCCATGCGTTTGAGCTGTGCTTTCAATGTCGGTCCCCATGATTCAATATATTTTTTAGCGTCACTCCTTTTGCCTTTAGCTAATACACCGATTCTCTTTTTTTCTCCTTTATGTATTATTTCTAATTTATACATGTTAACCTATATGTTAACAAATGTCAAGAGGTAATATGTTTCGAAATTACGTGTATTATCATATACCTTTAGATATTCGGCTAAGTAGAGTGCAAAAAACGATAGTAGAAGCACAGTGTACCTTGGTGATACAAGGATCGTAAGTATTTTGTTACTTATCTTCATAATGAACTATTCGTTAATTAATTATAAATAATGCTTTAGTTTAACCTTTTATTTATTAATGTCAAGGGGGGTATAGTAGGTGGGCGTATACTGATCTGCTATCACAATATCCCACAATAGTACGCGCGGTAATTTTGGTCATCTTCGGCATCTAGAAACGAAATAATAACACAGAGAGAGCAAGAACACCCACGTACAGTCAGCTTTTTTTATTACGGGTGTGGACGCTTGTTGTGTGTTGTTTGAAGACACGGGAGACACAAGCAGAGCCAAGCGATCACAAGAGCTTATATTAGTAGTTTACATATAACACAATGTGTAAACCAAGTTATGTCTATATTGTGATATTTATCTATAAAAATCAAGGTTGAAAGCGAGTAAACACTATGAGTAGTGCTTTGAGAATGTAGTGTTATTACCTATTAACAGTCTGGGCTCGATACCCCCCGCCGGTATGGGTGAGGGGGATGTCCATATCCCCCCGCCGTTTAGTAAGGAGCCATGTTAACTCTGGGTGTGGTGTGTGTAGTACTTGTGTGGGGGTGGGGGTAGGTCGCCTTACTGTAAGTACATAATACAATACCTCACTCTTAATGTGCGCGATATTTTTTGACTTTTGTTGAGGAGCCCCCGCCGATATGGGTACGGGGGATTCCAATGTGCCCCTGGGTGCTTAGATCTTAGTTACCTTCTCTCCCGGTGCGCGTAGTGATTTCATGAGGCAGTTTCTTATTTCCCTAATCGAGGCAATGCGGTAATATACTGAGACCCTTAGGGACTGGACAGGGGTGATTAGTAGAGGTAGAATAGTTTAATTAACGGGAGGAACAGCGATGAAGAGAAGGAATTGGACAGCTGAGGAGAAATTAGCAATAGTTCTTGAGGGTCTTAAGGAGAAGCGTCCGATGGCTGCGATCTGCCGGGAGCATCAGATTAGCCAGGCTTTGT
>JBARXC010000081.1:0-5068 GCA_049647125.1 bacterium
TACGAAACCCTTCTAAGACGATCTTGATCTTCTGATCAGCGGTGAATTTCCGTTTCGTGACCTTCCGCACCTTACGGATCAGCTTTGCCGCACCACCAGGTGTCGGGCTTGGCTCTGTGGTTGTTTGCATGGATGTTGTGCTCTCCATTTTACCTCCTTCGGGGTAGTTGATTATACCCCGCTTTTGAGGGGAACACAACCCTATGAGTGTCTACTAAATTTTAACCAATTTTTCCCACATGTGCTGGAACAGAACACTGACGTCTGACTGCTTGCTATCACCAAGACCGTATGATATGTGTTTGTCAAATTAAAACATTTTTTTGTTGTAGATAGTATCCAAAATTTCAACGAATTTTTGATTCATAATATCTTTATTCAATTTATTTCTATCATGAATATCTTTAGTGTATTCAAAGTAACATTGTATCTTTTTTGCAATATATTCATTGATTGTTTCAATGACAGGTTCTTTGTCTAATTCTACTCCATGCCTTTTACGATCTAAAAGCTTAATTATTTCTTCTTTCAATCTTGAATCGCTAATATGATGATCTACCAATACCTCAAATTCCATCGGAGGAGCAGTACCATTCTTCTCAATCCAACAACAAGCTAAAATGGGCCTTAATGCATAGAAATATTTTTTAACTCTTACAATGTCCTTTTTTAAGTAGTTGCTATAATTGCTCCGAGCCATATTAAGATAATGATAAAGACATGATTTTGGCCTGAAATATATTTTTTCTAATTCTTCCAGGATGCCCTTAAAATATTTGTTTTCTAAATAAATAATGGGAGATTTAATCCATTCCAGTAACGGCGGATTGGAATTATACAATAATTTGAGAGCTTTTTTCAGATCCCAGCCGATAATATCTAGGCGTTTGTCAGTCATTAACTCAATTACATCACGCTCTTTCCAAATTGACAGGTACCAGTTCTTCTTGTGGGTATAGATTGCTCTTATATCGAAATCACTATCCTTTGATTCAAAGCCCCATGCTCGGCTGCCTGATTCAACAGCGTATAAAATCTTTACGTCATATTTATCTTCTATTTCATTAAGGGTTTTTGTAATTTGTTTTTTGATTTCATCTGATATTTTTCTCATTATTATCCCATAAACAAGGTTTTCTCAATGGCCTTGCTTTTCAGAAGGTGCTCGCCAGTATCCTAAAAAGCAATTTCACCAATTTCGAAGGCATAAACAACTTCAGCAGCTGCTAATACCTTTTTAACTTTCTGCTCGACAAAAACTGCTTCAATCACTTCACTATCTGCTAAAGCCAAACTTTCCTTACCTGAGTTAACTAAGGTAGTTTATAAAACAATTGAAATTTCTCCAACCTTATCTCAATAAAGTATCGGTTCAAGTAAGACATATACTCCAAATACCATCTTTCTTTTTATGAATGGCAATATATAGATCATAAGTTCTAACTTTTTTATAGCCATGATTATCTGGACCGGGATCTAATATTTCCACATATTTACCATCTTTTGAAATTTTAGATATCAGCGATACATGCCCACTTCTTTTTTGTTTATCTCCATACAAACTGCCATAATTATAGCCACAAATTATATGGTTGCCACGTATCAATAATTCTCTGATTTTATCCTCAAATTCCCAATCTTGCAGATTATAGATTGATATAAATTCTTCTCTCATTGGTATCTTAAAAGTCTTAAAGAATTTATTTATAATATCATTTTTCACAATTATGCCCCATTCATTGGGAGTATTGGTAATGTGTGTTTTCTTAACATTTCCTTTATATCCTTCAGGTACCCAGATACCAAAAAATCTCCCTATTTCTTTCTGACTAATTTGCGATTTTTTAATTGAGCTTTTAATCATTATTTCAAGCAATGCAGCTAGACATAAAAATGGTTTGGCCTTAATGATTTTATATTTATATCTGCTTTTTGTGTACCTTGTGCGCTTTGAAGCAACCTGGCGATCAATTTCTTCTTTTATTTCTTCATAGGGATCCTTCCAATTATTTGGTTTGATAACTTTTCCATCTATATTATAATGCGGTTTATTATTCGGCCATAACTTTCTCATATTGGCTTTATGAACTATTTCAAAAGGTTTATAGGGTCTAATACCTATCTCTACAAGAGTGCCAAGTACAAAATATAATAAATCTATCATACTATCTACCTGTTCATATATGTTTTTAGAATTCTTAAACTCCTCTAATTCCTCAAACATCCATTTATATCTCTTCATCATCTTCTCTTTGTTAAGCGCAGATGGTTTATTACTAATATGGTGATTAAATTTAATATGAAACTTTCTTACCTTATGCCATAGATCATCCAAAGACATACTAATCCCATCTCAACAGGTTTTCTTGTTTAATTAAATCTATTATTTTGTTGATTTTTTTTAGATCTTTAGTTTTCAGGGGATTTAGTTGCTTCCTACGTCCCCTAATGTCATAAATTCTTTCTTTTATTTTTTCATTAAGGTCAAAATACCGAAAAATTTTAAGATTTTTTGCACCAAACTTCTTATCAATATTCTCTTTATTGTCAACTTTAAATAAAATATATGCTTCTTCTATCTGCTCTATTTGGTTTTTAAAATCACTTTTATCTGATAACTCATTAAACTCTTCTATAGTTTTCATGATAGTAGAGGCACCTGATACATTACAATCTATTATGATCCCTATTAGTTTTTCACTCTTTTTTGTTATCAGATGGTGAAATCCTTCAAAGTTTATTGAAATAACGTCCTTTATGTCGATTTTATCACTAGCACTTACACGGGAGCTATCGTCATCGCTTTTCCTAATAATTGATTTCATCTGTTCTATTTCAGCAAATTTCTTTGCTAATATTGGATTTCCGGTTTTGGGAGTAATGACATAATCGGGATAACATTTCTCGCTTTTTTGTCGATGTTGGAGAATGAGTCCATTAAGTAAATGGCACATTATTATAAGATCATCTGGGCTGTGAGAAGCTCCCATTGTATTTATGTAGTATTGTGTGAGAATAGGAGTTTCGTTGCCATACCTTATCGGATGATCAAATTTGTAAATATATCTTGAAATAATACCAACTAACCGTTGTAAAGGTGGAATATCTTTCTGCTTGGAATGAGGCTTATACGATTGCTTCCTCTTAATATCTTCTATATTTATTCCTAAGCCTTTTAAAATTCTTTTAGCTATTTCTTCATCTTGTGTTCCATAGATAATTTTCCCAATAAAACACTTCCTGGAAAATAGGTCTGGTAAGACAAAAGCTACCATTCTCCTAATCGTATCAATAGCTAATATCAATATTACTATAGATAGCATTATATCCGTTATTCCATTCATATTATTCCATTTCATATCAATCTATTTTGATGTGCCGACCATTTAAAATATGCTTGAATATTTCTAAATCGCTTTCAAAACATGTAGCGCTATTTTTATTTATGAATGTCTTCAGTTTTCTTTTTATTCTGGTAGATTTGACCCTACCCCCAAAAACTGGACAGTTTACAAGTTGAGTCACCTGGTGTATACTGGCTGCTGAGAGGCAGCAAAGGAGGCTCAATATGGGACGCAGGAGATTTACCGAGGAGCAGATCATCGGGCTGTTAAAAAGGCATGAGCGGGGCGAGCGGGTAGGCGATCTTGCCCGGGAGATAAATATCTCCGAGAACACCATCTACAAATGGAAGTCCAAATACGGTGGGATGGAGGTATCGGATGCCCGGCGTTTAAAGGCGCTGGAGGATGAAAACCGTCGGCTTAAGCATCTGGTAGCGGATCTGACGCTTGATATTCAGGCATTAAAGGCATTGCACTCAAAAAACTTGTTAAGCCCAAAGTGAAGCGATTGGCCATCCAGCAGCTGAAAGCGCACTTTGGGTTGTCCATCGCACGCGCACCTGGCGTATTTACAAGGAGAACGGTTTGACGTTGAAGCGGCGGAAACGCCACAAGCGTGCGTCCAGAGTCCGGCTGGAGTTAGCTGAGCCGGTCCGGCCGAACGAACGCTGGAGCATGGATTTTATGTCGGATGGGCTGTGGAACGGTCGGAAGATCAAGATTTTAACGATTTTGGATATCTTTACCAAGGAATGTCTTGCGCTTGAGGTTGATACATCGATTAATGGTGACCGGGTCGCGCGGGTACTCGACGGGCTGATCTTCATACGCGGATGTCCGGCAGTCATTACCACTGACAACGGGCCTGAGTTCACCGGCATTGCCCTGGATCGCTGGGCATACCGCAACCAGGTCCGGCTTGATTTTATCAAACCCGGGAAACCCATCCAGAATGCGTTTATCGAATCATTCAACGGGCGCTTGAGACATGAGTGCCTGAATCAGCATTATTTTGTGACGTTGCTGGAGGCAAAAAGGATTATTGAAACCTGGCGGTTGGAGTACAATTCGTTCCGCCCGCACGGTTCATTAAATGGCATGACGCCAGAGGAATTTAAAAAGACATGGATCGAACAACAAAAAACACCGGAAATTCAACTTACGACCTGTCCAACATAAGGGGTAAGGCCAGATTCAACAACATACCAAATAGGTTTATAATCAAGCCATACTATTTTTCTTTTATTTATATGGAATTTATTTCTAATATATAAATCAAAAAAAGTTGTATTTGTATACACATAGAGATCCCCTAATAAAAATAAATCTGTATATTCTAGTGTGTCTTCTATAACATTTTTATACTCAGCAATGTCTACAAAAGGTAATATTGGTGTTCTGTTCCAGCACATGTGGGGAAAATCGGTTAAAATTTAGTAGACACTCATAGGGTTGTGCTTCCCTCAAAAGCGGGGTATAATTAACTACCCCGAAGGAGGTAAAATGGAGAGTACAACATCAATACAAACAACCACAGAGCCAAACCCGATACCTGGTGGTGCGGCAAAGCTGATCCGTAAGGTGCGGAAGGTCACGAAACGGAAATTCACCGCTGATCAGAAGATCAAGATCGTCTTAGAAGGGTTTCGTAAGGAGATTCCGGTTGCCGAGTTATGTCGGCGCGAGAAAGTCAGTGCGGCGATATACTACAAGTGGTTAAAGGA
>JBARXC010000082.1:0-93730 GCA_049647125.1 bacterium
GGAGACCTGCTGTTTACGAAACAGCTGCTCTGCCGACTGAGCTACGCTGGCGTATTTTCATTATAGCCCATAGGTCTGGGTTGTCAATGTTCTCAATTGAAATACGAATAGTAATTAAGTTATTGGAAGAAATCACATTAAACCTTTGGTTTGGAAGGGATCCACGCACTTTTGCCAAAAGCGCGTGCTGGAAAGGAACTGACGTTGGAAGGGAGCTACGCTGGAATGATGTTTCGATCTTTTTTCACTTCCATAATTATCATCATCTTCATAACTTCCTATCTTCACAACTTCATTCATTAATCGTCTCCCATACTCCGACACTCCTTTTTCTTGTTTTTTTCTTCAGCGCAGCGTGTCTACAATCCGCCATGCTGTGTGGCGGATGTGTCTTCAGCACTTGCATGTCTTCAGCGACAGCGTGCCTGCTTTCCCGGTTGACTTATCGTGTTTTTTCAATACTCTTATGCATGGCAAAGCCACTAAAAATCGACCTGCCGGAGTTCTTTGAAGTCGGTGAACATAAAACACTAACTCTTTGCAAAATCCTCAAAGCGCATGAATTGAAGTTCAAACATGTTCTACTGCTCGGTGACCATAGAACCTTCTTGATCGGCGGCGGGCCGATTTCCAAGAGCTTTGAACACGGAAGTATTAAGGTCTTCAAGCATCTCATATCAAATAGTGACGAGCCAAATGTAGAACATGTTGAAAATTTGATTAAAGAAAAAAAACCTGACCTGGTAATCGGTTTTGGCGGCGGCAAGGTCCTGGATGTTAGTAAGCTTGCGGCGGGCAACTGCAATATAAAATACATAAGCATCCCCACCACATTATCAAATGATGGCATTTCTTCACCGGTTTCAGTAATCACTGATAAAAACAAGATACCAGTGAGCCACATAACCAAAGCGCCCTGCGGCGTGGTCGTTGATACAAACATAATCAAACAGGCACCGACAAGACACATCAAAGCCGGTGTAGGAGATCTGATATCCAACCTCTCAGCGGTCTTTGATGCTCGTCTCGCCCAATCAAAAGGCCAAGAAAAAATCATTGACACTGCCCTTTCCTTAGCTGAAGCCGGTGCGTTCAAACTTCTCGAATCCAATGCGGAATCTGTTAGGGACGATGAGTTCCTCCTGATTCTTACTCAGGGATTAATCAAGAGTGGCTTTGCCATGTGCATAATGGGCTCATCAAGACCAGCTAGTGGCAGCGAACACAAAATCAGCCATTCCATTGACTATCTGTACTCTCCAAGAAAAACCCTGCACGGCGAGCAAGTTGGTATTGCCACTTTGTTCACCATGGTTTTGCAGGAAAATGAATACCTTGAAAAAGTCAGGGCGCTTTACGAACGTATTGCTTTTCCGCGCCGTCTAAAGAAAATCCATCTCAATTCTGACCAGTTCGTGAAAACCGTTGTGAACGCAACAAAAATCAGGCCGGATAGGTACACAATTCTGGAAGAAAAAAAATTATCCGCAGCAGACATCCAGGAAGCATTACACAAAGCAAACCTATAAAATCACTAAGTCATTAAGTTACTTGTTATTAAGTTATTCAGTCATTAGAAACCGCGCGCAGCGCTTCTCCAATCCGCCATGCTGCGTGGCGGATGTATCTGCAGCCGAAGGCGTGTCCCCAGCGTAGCGTGTCTTCAACAAAGTGTGTTCTCTATTCCTTTGATACACCGTTACTCTATACATGCTCTCTGCCCTTAGCTCTTTGCCCTTTGCTCTTTACCCTTTGCTCTTCAGTTGACACATGTTCTTTTTTGACTAATATATAATAATGAAAAGGTTGTACTGTTTGCTAATAGTGCTTATGGTTTCTTGTGCTACTTTCGCATCTAAAGCAACGCAAGAAGATGGCGCCAAGGTCACTTCTGTGGAGATTGCTTCTATCTATGAAAAAGGCAATAACCATTTTAAAGCAAAGGAATATCAGAACGCTATTGATGAATTGAGCGTAATCATTGATAAACACAAGCAGAGCGTTGCTTATGAACCTGCCCTGTACATAATCGCCTTTTCAAATTACAAACTAGACAAATTCAAGAAAGCAACCCAATTTGGCGAAATGTTACTAAAAGAATTCCCAAATTCTCAGTATTTGCTAAATGTAATTTCACTCGTTGGCGAGTCGTTTTTCAAAATGGGTGAAGATTACAGAGCAGCTTATTACTTAACTAAATATCACACCCAGACTGAAGATACCACTGCTCAAAACAAGGCATTCAAACGTATTATACAAACCCTGCCCAACCTTTCAATAAAGCAGCTTGAGAAACTGCACCGTGCCCATATGGCTGATCCGATTGACGAACATATTCTGTATTATCTTGCCCAGATTGAAGCCCGTGAAGAGAAGAAGAAAGAAGCCGAGCGCGATTTCAACCTTTTATTAAAACGGTTCCCCAAAACAAGATATACTTTCGAAGTAAAGGAATATCAAAGATTCATTGATTTAGGTGAAGCATCTGGACGCGCCGGTATCCTGCTTCCTATAACTGGCGAGTATGCTAGTTTCGGACAGAAGTTCCTCGAAGTTATCAAGTCGTATGAAAGTAACAATGATCTACCCTTTTCCTTGCATTATCTGGACACCAAATCTGACCCTATTGAAGCCACCATGGCTGCGGCAAAATTAATTACTGACATCCATGTAGATTTCATCATTGCACCGATACGCTTGCTTCAAGCCTTTGGTGTTTGCGGTTTTGCTTTTGGCAAAGGCATCCCAGTGATCTTACCTATGACCTCTGAGGCGCGGCTTGAAAAAATTCCACTCGTTATCACCATAGGTCAGAGCAATGAGGAACAGGCAAAGTGCGTTGCTCAGTATGCCATGTATGATTTAGCTATTGATCGATTTGCGGTTCTCTTCCCTGATGTAGCAAAATACCGTTCAGTTGCCCAGGCCTTTGCTGATGAAATCACAAAAAACCACCGCGAAATCGTTACTATGGTTGGTTTTGATCCAGATTCAATAACCTTAAAATGGGAACTCAAGGCAATCAAAGACAAACATCCAGAAGCGATATTCTTGCCCATGGATCGGGAAATGCTTATCAATAGTGCACCACAAGTAGCGTATTACGGGTTGGAGCAGGTGAAGATACTGGGCATAGAAACCTTTAAAGATGAAAAAGTAACCCGGCTCGGTGAAAAATACGTGGAAGGTGCGGTCTTTGCTGTAGCATCGCCGATTGACAGCCTTTCCTTAAAAGAATTCGTCAGAGCAGGATTTAAAGAAGATGATCTTTCAGCCAAATTCTTTTATACGCTCTGGTGTCTAAAAGGACTGATAACTTATAACCGAAGCAATCTCCCTGAACAAATTTCAATGATGTTGAAAGATCAAGAAGTTTTCAATATTTACACAATCAAGAATGGCGAATTCGTTAAATTAACGGAAATATCAAAGTAATAAAGGAGTTGTGAATGGCCAAGAAGGAAAAAAAGAGGAAGAAAGAAAAGAAAGAGAAAAAAGAGAAAAAACAAGAACAACTCATTGATGTGAAATTCAAGAAGAAGAACATTCTTTTCTTTGGTATAGGTGTTGTTTTGGGAATAATCGGTTTTATCCTCTTATCAGTTGGTGATATTGTACTCGCTCCGATACTTCTCATCCTCGGCTACTTGGTTTTCTTCCCGCTGGGCATCCTCTTAAAGTAAATTGACCCCCATAATACCTAGCCTCATTTGTGATTGAAGCCAAAGATATAAAGGCTTTTGGATACCGCATTGGTATTGATGAAATCGGAATAACAACAGCTCAACCTTTTGACCAGGCGCTGGCAAAGTACAAGAAACAAAGAACCAAGGAGCTTTTCACTGACCGCCAACACAGGCATCTTGAGGACAGCAAACACTTTTATAATGTACGCATTAAATTCCCCGAAGCCCGGTCAATAATCGCTGCATGTCAATGCTACCTCACTAATGAAAAAACTAACCTTTCAGAACCGGGTGATCCACACGGTCTTATTGCCCGGTACACCTGGCGCAATTACTATAAAGGTCTGAAAAACAGATTGCGCGAGCTGGCTCATTTTATAAAAGAAAAAACAGGCGCATCATTCCGCGTCTATTCAAACGGTCCAGTCGCTGAGAAACCCCTTGCCGTACGCAGCGGTATTGGTTATTACGGAAAACACAGCGTCGTTATTAACCAGACCTTTGGATCATGGATTGTCCTCGGTGAAATAATAACTGACATTGAAATTGAACCTGACAAGGCACTTGATATTAACTGTGGTCAATGTGAGAAGTGTATTGATGCTTGCCCAACGCGTGCCATTGTTGCGCCGTACATTATAGACCGCCGGCGTTGTATTCAAGAACTTACAAACTGGTACGGCGTCCTGCCTGATGATATCGCTGAGGTTTGGGGCAATCGGCTATATGGTTGCACTGTGTGCCAGGACGTGTGTCCGGTAAATTCTAAAGTGGCGGTGCGCCTCCCCTCGACTGACCTAGGTAGTATCGGTTCTTCAATATCGCTACTCGATATTCTCAATATGTCAGAAAACGAATACCGACGAAAATATCCAAATAACCAGATCACGGCGCGCTGGATCAATTTCAAAGCCATACAAAGAAACGCCCTCGTGTGCCTCGGCAATATCAAAGACAAACAAACCCTGCCCATTCTGGAGCGATTCGGCAAATCCAATGATGGAGTTTTTGCAAAAACTGCACAGTGGGCCATCGGCAAAATAAGAAATGTCTAGTTTTGCGGAAAAAATAAGAAGCGTACTTATTAACTACAAGCAAGCACCCGCCATGATACGGCGTCGTTGTAGCGCAAACTTGAGTTACCGCTTTTCAAACCTTGTAAGCCACCAGGCTTCACCACCTGAAACCATTAATTTCTATCCTACTGATCGCTGCAATTTAAAATGCTCAATGTGTTTTGAGCGTCTCCGTAAACCACGACCTGAGATGAAAATATCAGACTGGCAGAAAATAATAAACCAGATGAAGAAATTCCAACCACGCATTCATTTGTCTGGTGGTGAACCGTTTTTGTATCCGGACATCATGAAACTGATATCGTATATCAAAACAAGAAACTTTTTCCTGGTGATTACAACAAACGGCACTTTCTTGAACAAGTATGCTAATGATGTCGTGGCCTCGGGTGTAAACAGAATCCATATTTCAATTGATGGTCCTGAAAAAGTACATGACCGAATCCGTGGTGTACCTGGAACCTTCAAGCGCATTATGGAGGGGCTCAAGAAAATAAAAAAACTGTGTAAAAACAGTCGCTTGCCAATTATCCGCATAAATTCCATGATCAATCTCACTGACCCAGCCGCCATGCAAGAAGTAATCAAGATCGCCTGCAATATTAATGCAGACAGTATCCAGTTCCAACATCCCTTTTTTGTAGATTGCCCGAGTCTTACCAGCCACCGTTTCTTTCTGCAGAAAAACCTCGGGCTCGATTTGAACTACTGGCAAAGTGCCGATATCGATTGTGATAAACCCAAAGACTTCGCGGGTGCCATGAGTGTCATTCGTGATCTGCGTGCGGAAAAAAGTATCCCGGTAAAGGTGTTTCCAGAATTATCCGCACCGCAACTTCAAGCATATTACGGTACAGCAAATGATTTTTATGAAATCTACCCGGGGGAATGCCGCGCCATGTGGAATACTGCAACGATACTCCCGTCAGGATACGTGGAGTCGTGCCCTGATTATGTCATAGGTAATTGTAAACAATCCTCGTTCCTTGCGCTCTGGAATAATAATAAAATGAAAGAGTTGCGCCAACGCATACGGAGACGCCAGTTCTTCACGGTCTGTCGCGGCTGTTGCTTCTTCTACGATTAACAATGCGAAACCATAGACAAAAAACCGAAGCCGAGGCAGAATACTGGAATAAAAAGGCTGATAATGAATATTGCGTTCCGGATATCAGAAATTTAGATACAAACAAGGATATATTGTATATATGGGATGATCCGGTAATTGAAGATATCGTTAGAGGCGAGTTTCGAAGATTTATCATAAACAAAGCATTGGGAAAAAAGGGTGGCGATGTTCTAGAAATAGGTTGTGGGACTGGCTGGTTATCTTTGGAATTGGCCAGAGCCGGGATGCACGTAAAAGGTGTTGATTTAAGCGAAAAAAGAATCGCCATTGCCCAGAGATATCTCGAGCAACTAAAGAAAAAAGAGAATATCAAGGGCGATATCGATTATATAGCATGTCCTATACAAGAGGCGTTATTCAAAGAATCTGTTTTCGATCTGGTAGTATGCTGGGATTCATTGCACCATATACAAAATATTGAATCAATAATGAGAAAAATAACTCAATGGTTAAAGCCGGACGGTCAATTGATCATCTTTGAGCACATCGGCTTACGTTTTCTAAATAAGATTATCATTATGATCATTTATGCACTTCCTATAATCAGTAAAGCAGGATTATTTAAAAAAATAAGAAGTAAAATTACAAACGATACATCAACGCACAAAGCACCCCTTGAAGGAATAACAGGATTAGAGATGTTGCGCGCCGTAAAACGATTTCTCGAGGTAAAGATTTTTAAGACGACACTCGCAATAAGTTACTATGTAGCGCCTTATGTCTGCGGAAACAGATCGTTAAAACATAAGCTTGTAAGGCTCTTGAAAAGATTGGATGACGCTATAACAAATTTACACGTCCTGCGGGGGCAGTATATATTTTTGTGGGCAATAAAAAAAGCGAAAGACTGTTGACTTTAAAAGATTCATAAATATAATTCTCCATGACTGAAGAGAATAAAAACAAAAATAACAAAGAGGAAGAAAAAAAAGATACTGGGCAAGAGTCCGGTGATGAAAGAGAACAACAATCTCGCTTGCTTGACGAGCCTATAAAAATCATTGACTATGTCTATCTAACCCTGCTATCTTTAGAAGCTAAGGCTTGGGCATACCTTGACTTGGTAGCTCACCCAGAGACTCAAAAGCACAAGAAGGATTTAAATGAAGCCAGGTTTGCCATCGACGCGATGAATGCCCTTTTCCAAACTGTGGAAAAACAGCTGAACCTTGAACAGAAAAAAGATATTCAAACCCGGCTCGCAAATCTCCGCTTGAACTTTGCAAAAGAATAGAGTAAAGATACCAGATTATCAGAGTATCAGAATCAAGCTTATCAGTCTATCAGAATATCAGGTAATTTAACTCCTGTTACACTGATGCCCTGGTATCCACTACCTCGTATCCTGGTGTCCTGATAGCTTTGTCTGTCAATTGTGTTTAAAAGAATAACACATCCTACCTTTTTTATTTGTGCAACGATGGCAGTTGTCACTTTCATCGTCTATCTCTTCTCCCTCTGCCCCACGGTTTATCTCATCGACTCGGGTGAACTTGCCGCGGTAAGTTATACGCTCGGCATAGCCCATCCAACTGGTTATCCTTTATATACCATCATCTCGTATTTCTTTGCTCACCTACCTGGTGAACCTATTTTCAACCTCAACCTGTTATCTGCTTTGTTCACGGTTTGTGCTGCAGTATTCCTTTACGTACTGGTCAGCGGTATCATAAAAGATAAGTTCGCCGCGCTAATACCAGTTGCCATCTTCTCATTTGCACCAACCATCTGGCGTATCTCAGTCACCAATGAAGTCTATCCGTTGACCGCACTGCTCGGCATTATGATTTTCTATGTTTTACATAAATTGCGTGACATCAGACATTTTTATCTTATTATGTATCTGATCGGCCTGGCGTTCACCAATCATATCATTATCTTCTCTCTTGCCGTACCTGTTTTCGCATATCTCATGCTCAAGTACAAACCTGAATTCAAAAAAGTCTTGTTTGGAATCATCTGTGCGCTTTTTGCCGTATCCTTGTATGTTTATCTCATGGCTCGAACCAATGGTAATGCTGCACTTACCTGGGGTAATACTCATAATCTCCAGCGTCTATTCTGGCACGTTACTGGAAAACAGTATCAGGTGTGGATGTTCTCCCAATCCATTACTGAGCTGCTCAGGAATCTCGGTAATGGTCTGATGATTTTACTGAGAAATTTCCTGTATGTTTTGATTATTTCAGTCCTGCTCGGGTTCTATCAACTTTTCAAATCAGAGCGCAACAGATTCTGGCTGTTTATCAGTATCCCCTTATTAAATATCCTTTATGTTATAAACTATTCAATACCAGATATTGAATCCTATTACCTTCCTAGTTTCATCACCTTGATAATTGTTTCGGCTTACGGTCTGAAGGTGTTTAAAAAATACCTGAAACTTTATGTTATCTTGCCGCTCGTGATAATCATTGTGCTCTTGAATTACCGCACTTGTACATTGCGGGGTAATTCTTTTGGCATGGACTTCGGTCGTGCCCATCTTGAGCAACTACCCGAAAAAAGTCTTTTGCTATGCACTTTCTGGGATATTTACTCGCCGACTATCTATTTAAGAAAAGTAAAGAATACCAACGCAGATTTGATTGTCATCGACAAAGAACTGCTTCGACGAACCTGGTATATTAAATACCTTCAAGATGAGTATCCAGAATTCTACAACGGGGTCAGCGCAGCGGTCGATGATTACCTCATTGAACTGCGCAAATTCGAATATGGCGAACCGTACAACCCAAAGGTAATTCAGATGAAATTCATAAGGATGCTCGAAGCATTTGTTAATAACAGAATACAAAAGGGCGTCTATTTTGCCACGCCGTTTCCTGACCGCGACCTTGACCAAACATACCCTCAATATCTGCGTATCCCAAAAGGATTGGTTTTCGAATTGAGATCAGATACCGTTGAATACCATTCATTTAATTTTTCCAAACTCCAAATAAAAAAACCTGGTATAGTCAATGACGAACGTTTAGAACACAACATAACCGTCGTGCGCAGGATGGTGAACAATAATATTCTATACCTCGACGCTACAGGTATGACTGAAGCATCAAAACAGGCAAGAGCCTGGCTAAGGGATTTTTGATATCTGACTCTTGACTTTTTTTTGTCAATCTCTATAATTTAAAATGAAAAAGGCGGTCATTGCCCTGGGCGGAAACGCAATCGCCCAAACAAGCAAAGAAGATATCCACCAACAGTTTGCAAATACACGAAAAAGCTTGGCGGGTATTGTTGAGCTCATCCAGGAGGACTTCAATTTAGCGATCAGCCACGGAAACGGTCCGCAAGTTGGCAATGCCTTGCTAAGAGTTGAGCGGACCGCTGAAGACATTCCAGCTTTACCCCTGGGCGTTATTGTTGCCGATACTGAGGGTGGTATGGGTTACATGATTGAGCAAAGTCTTCAGAATCGGCTGCGTAGTATCGGCACAAAGCGCGAGGTCGTAACGATCGTTACCCAAGTTGTCGTAGACCATGATGACCCATCAATAAAAAATCCAACAAAATTCATCGGACCATTCTATACAAGAGAACAAGCTGAAGATTTAATTATTAACTTTGATTGGATTATTAAAGAAGATTCTGACCGTGGATTCCGCCGAGTCGTACCTTCACCCGCACCCTTGAGAATCGTAAATCGAAGAATCATTCAGCAACTCGTTGACCAGGGCGTGATTGTCATTGCGGCGGGCGGTGGTGGCATACCTGTATACGTTGAGATCGACGGTTCTTATGAGGGCATTGACGCAGTCATTGATAAAGACCGTGCCTCAGCAGTATTAGCGCGAGACATCAATGCCCAAACTTTTTTGCTTTTGACAAACATCGATTATGTCTACATAAATTATAACACACCGCTCCAAGAGAAATTAGAGGAAATCACTGTATCTAAAGCGAGCAAATATCTGGCTGAAGGACAATTCCCAGCTGGCAGTATGGGCCCAAAGATCGAAGCCGCAATCAGTTTTCTTGAATACGGCGGTAAAGAAGTAATCATTACTTCTATGGACAAAGCCAAACAAGCTATATTGGGAAAGGCTGGTACTAGAATAGTAAAAGACCAGCCTTAATGTGGATCCCTAAAAAAATACTGGAATTTAAATATTTCTTCTTAGATCTTTATCTTTTCAGCGATATCGCCAAGAATTGGCATTTTCCAGTAATCGCCAGTGAGTGCTTTTATCATACCGATGATTGCCATAATCACCAAAGCAAGATAAACGAGCATGCTTAGAATGTAAATAATGGCACCGATTATTGGTATGAAACCGAGGATCGTTGAAACTATGAGTATAGCGATGAATGCAATAAATACAACCATCCCTTGTTTGCCATGAAACATGGCGAATTTATTGTCTTTTTTAGCAAGTATTGGAACTAGAAATAAGAGTCCCCAATAACCAATAAACGCAAATATTTTCCCTTCTTCGATCGACTTATCGACTTCTGGCATTTTACCTCCTTTATATCAAAGTATATCGATAATTCTGGGAAAGTCAAGAGGAAAAGATGGACGCAGTGGGAGATAGATTTGGAATCTGGAATAGCAAAATACTGTATGCCCACGTTATTGCGAGAATGTAGTGGCAAAATTTGCTTTGCAAAAGTAACTCGACCACTACTCCGGTAACTTTGGGTTTACAAAAACAACCTCTTCACGCATGAATATAACACTCCCTGGCTTGCCCTTTTTATTTCTCTTTAGATATTTGCGCTGGGTATATGACACCGGAATATTTGTCTGCTTCTTTGCCTTGCTAAAATAAGCGGCAAGCGATGCCGCATTTTCAAGGTCTCTTTTATTAGGACGTTGGCCACGGGGTATCTTAGCTCTGAGTATAACATGGGCTCCCTCATAATTCCTTATATGAAAGAAGTAATCATTTGGTCGGGCAAAAGCGAATGTCAACTCCTGGTTCGAACGTGCGTGTTTGCCCACATATACGACTGCTCCTGAGGCGAGTTCAAAGGTGTGAAATGGCTCGCTTTTCTTGTCTTTCTCGCGCTGAGTCTTTGGCAAGTCAGGTAGGTTAAAAGAAGCGTCTTTGATCTCAGTGATTTTCTGTTTCAATTGCTTGATCCTTTTTTGTATTTTTGGCAGACCACGTTTGAGTTTTTTGTATTTTGAAAAGTAGTGTTGGGCATTTTCCTGGGCGGTGATTTGAGGATCTAGTGCTATTACAATTTCCTTGTTATCATAGGGATTTTGCACGCAGGTGTACCGGGCACCTTTTTTGATCTTTGTGAGGTTAGCGAGGAGGAGTTCGCCGATAATGCGCTGGGATTCAATTTCTTTATTGCTCAATGCTTTCTGCTGTAATCGGACAAGCTGCCTTTCAATATTTTTGATGCTCACTGCTTTGCGTGCCGCAATTGATTCCTTGATTTTGGTTTCAAGGAACTGTTTGAAACCATCCTCAAACAGTAGATTCAATGAACTATACTCTTTCAAATACTTGTCGGCAAAAAGGCTGAGTTGGAAAGGACTTATAGAAACCATACGGGGCTTCATTTTACCACATTTAAGGATCTTCTGAAGATGGGTAATACGTGCTGGTGTCAGCTTACCTGCAAGGTGTTTGTCTAACCCCTCGAATTCCTTCAATAAGTAGGCGGGGAATTTTGATAGTTGTTTTTTGTAGACCTGCTCTAACTCTTGTACTGAAGCGTTAAGGATTGACCTCTTAGGTTTTTTCTCGATATATCTCGAATACAAATTCTTCTGGACACCTGCAGTCTTTATGATAAAATTAGGTGCTTCACGGTATAAAGAAATAATCAGCTGAGCACATGCTCGGTTTACAGCATGTGTTTTCTCAACCATAATTTTAAGAACCGGCATGAAATCAGGCTGTTCAAGACGTTCAATACGGCTTGAGCTTATAGTCTTGGTGAATTTTTCAAGTTTATTAAAACCTATTTGTATTTGTTTTGATAAATACACCGCCGGCAATTCAGGATAAAGGGAAACAAATAGCGCCTGCTTGCCAAAAACGATCTGTAGCAGCCTTTGTTTAATACGGATCTCGTCTATATAGCGATTAATAACACGGCCCTCAATCTCACGACGCAGTAAATCAAGATAAATACCGTTCATGGGTTCACCAGATATCTGTTTTTATTGAGCTCTGGACGGGGTTAAAGGTCATCGGCAATTCGCTCTTAAGTACTCGAGCACCTGGGTCATATCATCAGGTAAAGGTATACTAAATGTTACTTCTTTGTTTGTTCTCGGGTGCTTAAAAGTCATCTTTGATGAATTTAACGCCTGACGATCAATGAGCGAAAGTATTGCCTTGAACTTTGGCAGATCTTTTCCTTTGGTTATTACACCTGGACTTCTACCGCCATAATCTTTATCGCCGATAACCGGACAGCCAACGTGTTTGAAATGAACTCTTATCTGATGGGTCCGTCCAGTAATGAGTGAAACCTCCAAATACGTGGCAATCGTGAACCGCTCTTTCACAATATATTTGGTCATTGCATCCTTTGAGGAAAAAGGCGTCACCACCATCTTTTTACGGTCTAACCCGCTTCTACCTATCGGCGCCTCGATTACACCATCAGACATACCTGGATAATTCCAGCACAAAGCGTCGTACTTTTTTCTAACAAGCCTTTTCTCGATTGCCCGGGCAATTTTGCTGAGTGCCTCATCAGTCTTGGCAAACATAATTAGTCCAGTTGTGTCCTTGTCGAGTCGGTGCAAGACACCTGGCCGTACCCGGTCACCCAAAGTCGGCAGTCGGCCGCAGTGATGGAGTAAAGCATTGACCATAGTGTGTTCGAAATTGCCACGCGCTGGATGAACAACAACCCCTTTTTGTTTATTGACGACAATTATGTCGTCATCCTCATGGACAATGTCGAGTGGGATAGCTTCAGCTTTTATCTCGGGCGCAGGTCGAAGCTCAAAGCTGACTGAAATCTCGTCATTAGTTTTAACGCGGTATGAATGTTTAACCGGATGGTCATTCACCAAGACTTTACCTTTATCAATCAATTTTTGTGTCAAGCTGCGTGAGATACCAATACCCGCGATAATCAGGTAATGGTCAATGCGTTTGCCCCGTTGTTTTGCGGCAACTGTTCTTTGAAATTCTTTATATCTGACTTCTACCAAGGAGTTTTTTCTCCAAGCCAATAATCTGCGCTATACCCTGTTCGCCTAAATCGATCATCTTGTTAAATTCAGTGCGTTTAACTGGAAGGTTCTCAGCCGTAGCTTGGACTTCGATCATTTTACCACGACCGGTCATCACAAGGTTCATATCTATTTCTGCTCCGCAATCCTCTTCATAGCATAGATCGAGCAGTATTTCATTATTAACAATCCCTACACTCACTGCTGCAACAAAATCAGTTATCGGGAAAGCGGGGAATTCTCTATTAACCATCATCTTTTTCACCGCACTGTACAGCGCGAGAAATGCTCCATTGATTGCTGCGGTTCTTGTTCCACCATCAGCCTGAATAACATCACAGTCAATGATAAAGGTCCTTTCACCAACCAGACTGAGGTCAAAGACAGGCCGCAATGAACGACCAATGAGCCGTCTGATTTCTTGAGTGCGACCGCTCAACCTACCAGCTTTTGCCTCACGTTGGGTTCTCTCTTTAGTGGCGGCAGGAAGCATGGAATACTCGGCAGTAAGCCAGCCCCTACCTTGTCCAAGAAGAAATTGAGGCACTCTGTTTTCTATATTGACTGCGCAGAGAACTTTTGTCTTACCAAAGGTAATCAGGCACGAACCAGCAGGATAGTCAAGATAATCCATTTCCGTGATTATTTTCCTTAACTGATCAGGTTTTCTACCGTCGATTCTCATTTAGACTCCATAACCGAGGAAGCTCAAAGAAGGCGGGAAGAACTGCTGATCCAATGACAAATTCCAATAACCAAATGCCAAATCAATCCCGTTCATCTGTGATGGACGTGGACTATTGCTAAAATCCAGGTAACAAAATTCAAAATTTGATATTATGTATTGGGATTTCAATTGAAATTTGATATTTGACATTTGAACTTCTTCCTTGTTATCTTTTCCTGCCTTCTCGTTTTTCATTTCCCCTTCAAAGTTATCCTCGAAAAATTTCTCATCGGTTCGCCCAAGAAGCGCTCACCGATCTCTTTAAAATTCATTGATAGGTCAGTCAGGTAAATCGCCAGGTCGCCGCCTTGTTCACCGCACTCGAGATCCAATTTCCTCAATTCCTCAGCTACCATGGTGCCTACTTCCCTGGAGGCATCTACATAGTTGATCTTGCCCATGATTTTTTGAAAAACCTGCATTAATAGAGGGAAGTGCGTACAACCCAAAAGAATGGTATCGATACTATCTTCTTTGAATGGTCCTAGATATGTTTGGGCAATGAGTTCAGTCGCCGGGTGGTCAAGCCAACCCTCCTCAACGAGCGATACAAATAAAGGACATGCCTTGCCTAATACCTCACAACGTTCACCGATTTTGCGAAAAGCTTTTTCATAGGCACCACTGTATATTGTCAGACTTGTACCAATTACACCGATTTTTCTGTTCTTGGTCAACTCAAGTGCCTTTTCAACACCCGGCTGAATTACACCAATCACCGGTACGGCGAGATTCTTCTGCACAATCTCAAGGGCGACCGAAGTAGACGAATAACACGCAATGACGATGAGTTTTGCACCCCTTGAAATGAGAAACTCAGAGTTCTCCAAAGAGAACTGAATAATCGCATCAACTGATTTTGTTCCATAAGGCAGCCGTGCCGTGTCTCCAAGATAAACGATATTTTCGTTTGGCAAAATCCTGCGTATTTCCTTGACTACAGTCAGCCCACCGATACCAGAATCGAATATCCCGATCGGGTTATTGTTCAATTGTTCAGTCTCCTTTCATAGTCCTCAATATAATCTCTAATACCACTGTAGATGCAATAGGCAAGCTTTTTTCTGAATGATTTCTGCTTTAACAATTTCTCTTCCACTAAATTCGACACAAAGGCGCACTCAACCAGAACTGCTGGCATATAGGCTCCGCGCAAAACATAAAAGCCGGCTTGTTTGACCCCGCGTGAAGGGACGGACAACTGTTTTTTCGCATAATCCTGGATGTGTTCAGCAAACTTATTTGATTCTGCAAGATATGCAGTCTGCGCAAGATCTACCAGAATGTTAGTTACGATATCCGTAGGCTCCACGCCATCAAACCTGAGCGATGCATTTTCCCTCATGGCAACTGCACGCGCCTCAGTGGTCCGTGCTTCAGAAAGAAAATAGGTTTCAAACCCGGTCATTTTAGCGGTTTTTGCTGATGCATTACAATGGATACTAACGAATAAATCAGCACTATTGCGGTTGGCGATATTAGTCCGCGCTTTCAATGAAAGATATTTATCTTTTTCTCTGGTCATGATAACCTTGACATTGAGCGAATCCGTGATGTAAGTGCGCAGGAATTTTGCAATACCAAGGTTCGCATCCTTTTCATACAACCCCTTTTTACCAACCGCACCAGGGTCAACACCACCATGACCCGGGTCAATGACAATCAAATGCACTTGTTTGCTAACCTTGTGGTACAGAACAATCTCTTTTGCTCTTTCCAGATACGCGTTAATATCTTCAACTTCAAATTCTAAGCTTGTGTAGGTGTTGAAACGTGACATCTTCACTGATGTAACTGAACCAACCGGCTTGAGCCTCTCGGTTTTCTTGTACTGTCCATCGATCTCCACCAGCACTTTCTTGACCAGATATTGAACATCAAAATCTATTGCTTTTTGCCAATCAAATTTCAGTATTGTCGAATCACCTCTTGTTGTAAGGGTTATGCTATTGATAAATGGCGCTTCTTTAATCTCTTTGATAAATATGAGCTTGTCAAAAACCCCTCCTAAGGTAGGGATTATTTCGTTCGTCGGAAAATAAATGTCACCATCTATATAAAGAGGTGAAAAAGCTAAGTTTTTAGCCACACCATTGCAGATTATTGTGGCTATATCACCGATAATTGCGAGTTTACACTCACCAACACTGAGCAATAATCTCTGTGTGGTGTTATTCTGCACATAATGCAAGCCGAGCAAACTAGCAATAGGTTTCAGAGGCAGGTAGTCCTGAAATTCTACACGTTCGGTATCAATCACTATGCTCGTATCTTCATAGGCAACTTCATATTGATGAGGAAGGAGTGAGAGAATTGACAACAGAATAAGGGTCATCGCGCCGACCTTTTTATTCTACCAACTTTACGCTCAATTTCTCGTTTTAGAATTTTCTCTTTTTTGTCGTACATACGCTTGCGTTGACACGCACCAATCGTAACCTTAGCATAACCACGGTCGTTAAAATAAACCTTTAAGGGTATCAAAGTATTCCCGCGCTGCTGGACCAAGCCGTATATCTTTTTAATTTCTCTTTGGTTAAGAAGAAGCTTACGCTTCCGCTTAGGATCAGACTTGCCTACAGTACTATGTTTATATATTGAGATATGCAAATTAAACAAAAAAACCTCGCCGCTGATCACCCCTCCATAGGCATCGCTCATTGATACATTACCCTGGCGCAGCGATTTTACCTCACCGCCGAAAAGCACAACGCCTGCTTCATAAGTATCAAGTACATTGTAGTCATGCCTCGCTTTACGATTTATCGCCACAACCTTCATTTTGTATTATAGCAATAATTCACAATAGAGTCAAGATATTCAAAGAAATTCTGGATAGCATTTTAAGAAATGTAGCGCGAATTTTTAGTATACGTTATTTAACTATTAATTCATTCTAATAATTCAATAACCTAGTTACTCAATTACTCCAATTCTGGTCGTTGACAGATTGGGAATTCTGACTATGATTAATTAGATGATAACTTTTGATAATGTTACAAAAGTCTATCAAAAAGACTGGGTGGCATTACAAGACATTTCATTCTTCATTGACAAAGGCGAATTTGTCTTTGTTAACGGTACGACCGGTGCTGGTAAAAGTACGCTTTTAAAAATGATCTACAAGGACGAAGAACCAACCAAAGGCACAATAAAGGTATTAGACCAAAACCTTAGGCTGTTGAAAAAAAAGAATATCCCTAAATTACGCAGGAAAATCGGAGTAATATTCCAGGATTTCAAATTGCTTCAAGACCGCACCCTCGAGGAAAATATCGCTTTTGCCCTCGATGTAACTGATACGCCAGCGCGTGATATGAGAAAACAAATGCTGGAAATACTGACCTATTTGCGACTCAGCCACAAAAAATTCTCATTTCCTTACCAATTGTCAGGTGGTGAACAACAAAAGGTAGCTATTGCCCGAGCCCTGGTTAGGGACCCTTATATCCTCCTTGCTGACGAACCAACTGGTAACCTCGATGAAAAAAGCTCCCAGGAAATAATTGATGTATTGCTTGATATCAATTATAAAGGAACAACCGTTCTCATGGCAACTCACAACCTGAAGTTGATAAAAAAAGTTAAGAAAAGAATGCTCCGCATCAAAGACGGCAAGCTCGCAGCCGACCAATAGAAATGTCACTGAGAATAGGTATACGGGAAGGTTTTCGGACCATAACAAGAAACGCTTCTTTATTCCTGCTGTCCCTGCTCGTTACCTCAATAGCACTTTTTCTCTTGTCTTTGTTTGCCTTGGTAACTGTCAACTTATATCATTTCCTCAATATCCTCGATGAGAAAATCGAGATAATAGCCTTTCTTGAAGAAAACGCCGATTATGAAGCGCTCAAGTCTAATGTTTTGAAGATTAACGGTGTACGTGATGTTATCTATGTTTCTTCTGAGCAAGCCCTAAAAGATTTGCAGACTGAATTACAGGAAACAGAAGAGGTTCTCAGCGTCTTTGAAAACAACCCTCTACCCGCATCCCTGCGCATCAAACTGCTTGCAAAATCCCGAAATGCCCGGGGTCTTGAGGAAATCAGCGGTAAAGTAATGCTCCTTCGGGGTATTAGGGAAACGATCTACGGTGGAGAACTCGTTGACCAGTTGAAAAAAATAACGCGTGTGATAACCGGTTTTGATATCGGTTTGCTGTTGATCATAATTTTTTCCGTAATCTTCGTAATTTTTCAAACCATAAAGCTGACAATATTTGCACGCGCCACTGAAATCGACATTATGAAACTTGTCGGCGCGTCCAACTCTTTTATTGCTCTCCCGTTCACATTTGAAGGCGCTGTGCAGGGTATCCTGGGCGGTTTTATTGCATTTATTTTGACCGTTGTCACCAAGCGGGTTGCTGCTTCATTCTTAAGCAATACCTATTTTCCACAAGGGTACTTTTTTGTTGGCTCTTTGCTGTGCGGTATCATATTTGGCATCATCGGTTCAAGCCTTGCCTTACGTAAATTCTTGAAATGAAGCTCATAGTAATCCTTTTATGTCTGGTCACGCAGATTTCTGAAAAGCAGAAAGAATTAGACGGGTTAAAGACAAGGCTTACCAATGTCAGAAAAGAAATAAGACAACTGGAAAAACAGAAAGTCGGGACCCTTGCTCACATCGAAAAAATCGATGAAGGTATTAATTTAACATTAGTATATATCGATGAATTAACCTCTCAAGAAAATCGAGAAAAAGAGAATGTCTACGAGTTATCAAGAGGGATTGCGAAACTGGAATCCAAGATGAAACTGCGCATAGATGATCTGCGCCAACGACTCATCCGACTCTATAAGTGGACACCGTTCTACAAATTAGAAATCCTCTTCTCCTCAAAATCATTGCCCCAAATCCTTTCTTCATCATACTATCTCCAAATTCTTGCCAAGGACGACCAGCAGGCTTTCTTTGAATTCAAAGCTGATTGGGAGCGCTATCTTACTGACAAAAAGATGAGAGAAGGTCTAATAGATATTCTTGAGCAAAGGAAAGTGGAGAAAGAAAGTGAATTATCGCTCCTCGGTACTGAGAGAAAGAGAAAAAAAGATATCCTGGATCAGGTAGGAAAGGAAGAAAAGAATAAAAAACAACTCGAAAAAGAATTGAAAAGTGCCCAGCGCAAACTCGAAGAATTGATCGTGGCGCTCGAAAAGCAAAGGGCTAAAGCAAAAAGTTTACAAAAAAATGTTGAGAAAAGAATGGGCACCTTACCCTGGCCATGCCGGGGCAGTGTTGTAACGAAATTCGGTAAAATAATCCACCCTAAATACAACACAAAAACCAAAAACAATGGTATCGACATTAGCGCCAGTTACGGTGACAAAGTCCACGCTGTAGCGCCCGGTAAAGTGGTGTATGCTGATCGCTTTATGGGGTATGGTAACCTGGTGCTCATCGACCATTTAGATGGCTATTATTCGTTGTACGGGCATCTTGCTGAGATGCTCGTTGAAGTTGGTCAGGAGATTTCTGAAGGTAGAATTCTCGGTCGGATCGGCGAAAGCGGTTCGTTATCTGGACCAATGTTACATTTTGAATTACGTAAAAACGGCAAACCCGTAGATCCACTGGCATATCTGGAATAAAAAACCAGTCATTGGTCATTGAGTAATCAGGTAATTAAAAGATGTTTTGAGCGTTAATATCGTTTAGAACGTTAAGATCGTTTCTTTGTTGTTTTTTCTCCGGTTCTCCATTTCACCCGTTCTCCCATTCATATCCCGCTGCTTACTGCTTAGTCCCGACTGCCTACTATTATTTTCTGTGCTCTCACCAAGTACGCGGTGTGCGTAATACCGCGTTCTCTGGGTCGAACGCCCTGCTGGCGCACCAAGATGTCACGTTCGAGTATTTCGCTCACGCGCACGCGTATGAACTGATTTTCTCTTAGAACATCGACGGTCCTTTTCACTTGTTCCACATTGGGACTCCAGGAAACAAGATGATGACCACCTTTCAATGCATCAGCTGCCTTAGGTACAATCGCCCATGGTTCAGGTACATCAAGGAAAACTGCATCAATTGCCTGCTCAGTAAAACCTTTTACAGCGACATCATGGCAATAGAACTTAATATTTTGTAGATAGCCGGCTCGCTCAATATTGCGTTTGGCATTCTCAATGAACTCTTCGCGGCGCTCGTGTGAAAAAACCATCCCATCAGGCGCGACGAATTTAGCCAGCACCATAGCTAAGGCACCGCTGCCTGTACCCACATCAATAACTCTGGATCCAGGGCCGATTGCGGTCTCAATAAGAAGATAACCGAGATCCTTGGGGTAGACAATCGTTGTCTTGCGCTTTATTTTAAACATAAGATCAGCAGTTGAAGGTCTAAGACAGTAGTATTTTTTACCGAGATGGGTCTCTCCTACATAGCCAAATGGTTTACCAATAATCTCACTCAGATTCATATTACCGAGATCAGAAGAGAGCTTCAAATTTTCTGCCGCCTGCACCAAATACTGGCGCTTGATATCCAGGTAGATAAGGATAAGATCGCCCGGCGTGATTAAATTATCTTCATTCGCAGAGGAAATCATGGTTTCAATCTTGTGTTATCTACTGCTGGCTAATTATACCCAGTTTCTGACCAATCAACTCAAATTTCTCGAGACAGTAATCAATATCTTCCTTGCTGTGTTCAACTGAGAGGTTCAATCTAATGCGTTCTTTATTCTGGGCAACTATAATCTGTTCAAAGAATAATTTCTTAGTAAATTCACCGGCTTCTTCATTATTGCTAAATGTTACAACAACCATTGGTGTATCGCTGTCCGTAGTAAAACCCAGCTGTTTCAAGCGGGTAATTAGATAACGACTATGTTTCCACAATGCCCGTATTTTGCTGTTCTTACCCTCGCCTGATTTGATCAATTCAAGACCTGCGATATTAACCGAAAACATAAACTGAGGTAGAGGTTTTCGTATCTCGGTTATGTTTTCTTTGATTTTATTGACTAAATATCTCTTGGCTCCGACATAAGATCCAAAGCCGCCGAGAAATCTGCTATAACTTCCAACATCGATATTAACTGTGTCGTAGAGATTAAAAAGATCTATGAAACCGCGACCTTCGCGGCCGAGAAGCCCGAAAGAGTTCATTTCATTGCCGATAATAATGCATTCATTGGCGGCGGCGATTTTCATTAGTTCGTTTACCGGCGCTACTCTGCCGAGCCATTCATATACACCATCGACGACAATTACCTTTTCGCTCTTGGTACTTAGAAGCTTGTCCAGTTGCTCAAGGTTCTTATGGTCATAGTATTCAAGATTGCGATACTGCAACACCGCGGTAATATCCGGTGAAGTCTCGTAATCAACAAAAAAAGTTGCTTTATCTGTAAAAATAGAAAACAGTGCAAGAAGTGCAGCTATTTCGTCGGGGAAAACGAGTAAGGCGTCAAGCTTCTTTATTTCCAGCATCTTCTTTTGTAATTCATCCATCGCCTTGCTTCGTTCGCCTGCTGCAACAATACCACTCGATTCGATTTCCGCTTTGGCAACATCCTTTAAATACTCATTGTTTTTCAGATGGAAACAATTATAGATGAGGAAATTTAGATACTTCTTGTTCTCATAAACAAAACAAGGTTCTGAAGGCAGAAAATCGGGGATTTTGCTATCGTCACTAAAGAGATGAACTTGATATGGTTTCATGCGACATTCTTCCCACAACACTTCTTATATTTTTTTCCACTGCCACAGGGACAAGGATCATTGCGCCCAATTTTTTTCTTACCAATGATTCCTTTAGGTTTTTGCGGTAAGGCGCCGGGTTGCACTGCACTCGGTTTATATTCTTTCGTCGGTTGCGACTTGCGTTGCTTTGGACCGGGCTGGGCGCGGAAGATCAAGCCGGATGAATGTTTGGCAATGTCGACGAGTAATTCATCATACATCTTAAACGATTCGTGTTTGTATTCGATCAAAGGATCCTTTTGTCCGTAAGCGCGAAGTCGGATACCCTCTCGTAAAGCATCCAATCTATATAGGTGATCACGCCATTTGTTATCTATTGTTCCAAGCAGAACGAACCTTAACAATTCAAGGAACAGTTCATCACCCAGCTCTTGCTCACGCCAGGACAACTTTTCCTTTGCTCGTTCAAGAAGCATATCGAGCAATTCCTCCTGTTTCATCCTGGGGATTTTATCTTTAGAAACCACCATGTCGGTAAGAAAAAGCATATTGAATTCAGCCTTGATAGTCTCCCAATCCCACTGCTCAGGATTGGTTTTTGAATCAGTGCATCTCCAAAGAATATCCTCTATTGCTTCGTCGAACAGCTGTATTGCCATTTCACTCAGGTTCTCGCCTTTTAGAATCTTGTCTCTTCTTTTATAAATCTCTTCCCGCTGTTTGTTCATCACATCATCATATTCTAACAAGTGTTTTCTTATTTCAAAGTGATTCTCTTCAACCCTTTTCTGGGCATTGGCAATGGCTCTGGTGACCAAGGGGTGAGTTAGTGGCTTCTGTTCCTCGCCGCCAAACCGGTCCATGATCTCAGCAACCCGGTCAGAACCAAAAATCCTCATCAGATTGTCCTCGAGCGACAGGAAAAACTTTGTCGAGCCGGGATCGCCTTGACGAGCGCTTCGACCGCGCAGCTGGTTGTCAATACGACGCGCCTCGTGCCTTTCAGTACCTATTATATAAAGACCGCATGGTACTTCATCGAAACATTCCTTTTTCTGTTCGTGGTCGCAATTAGCGCAATCATTAGTCAGACATTTTATGCAGCACTTGCTGCACTTAACAACTTCTTTACCAAGTTTAATATCAGTTCCTCGACCTGCCATATTGGTCGCAATCGTTACTGCACCGACCTGCCCCGCACTAGTTACAATAACAGCTTCTCTTTGATGGTGCTTTGCATTGAGCACCTCATGGGGCACGCCGCGCCGTTTAAGAAGTCTTGATAAAACCTCAGACACGTCGACTGAAGTCGTACCGACCAGGATCGGCCTTTTCTTTTCATACCATTTGACGATCTCATCGATAATCGCATTGTATTTCTCGCGGCGTGAACGGTACACAATATCTTCATAATCAATCCTGCGTACTGGTTCTTTGGTCGGAATTTCAACAACGTCCAGTTTGTATATCTCCCAGAATTCGTTGGCTTCAGTGACTGCGGTACCGGTCATGCCGGCAAGTTTCTCATACATGCGGAAGTAGTTTTGAATGGTTATCGTGGCAAAGGTCTGGGTCTCTTCCTGCACACGCACCTGCTCCTTAGCCTCGATCGCTTGATGGAGCCCATCAGAAAATCTCCGTCCGGGCATCAGTCGACCAGTGAATTGATCAACAATAATGACCCGTCCATCCTGGACAACATACTCAACATCTTTCTTAAATAGTGAGTAGGCTTTTAAAAGCGCACGAAGGTTAGCCAGGGTTTCATTCTTCCTGGCATATCCTTGATAAGCCTTTTCTTTGGCAAAAATCCTTTCCTTCTGGGTCAGTTTAGCATCCTTATCTATTTCCCCGATTTCTTCGCTCAGATTTGGCAGCTCAAACATCGTCGGGTTATTAGGTGATACAAACTGGGCACCTTTTTCTGTTAAGTCTATGATGTTCGATTTCTCATCAATAACAAAATACAGGTCATCATCTATTTCGGCAAAGGATTTGTCACGCAGATAATTGAGTTCTGCACCTTCACTCAATTTCTTGATGCCTGGTTCCTGCTCGAGTTTCAGAAGCTGTATATTCTTCGGTGCACCGCGATGCGCCTTCAAAAGCATCTTGCCTATCTCTTTTTCGTCCTCACCATTGTCAAGCATCTTCTTCGCATCGGCAACGACTCGATTAACAAGTATTGTCTGTGTTGAATGCAAACGTTGGACAATTGGACTCAGCTCATTAAATGCCTTGGTCTCATGTTCAACCGGTCCTGAAATTATGAGTGGTGTACGTGCTTCATCGACCAAGATACTGTCGACCTCATCAACGATCGCATAATGATGAGGTTTCTGAACTTTATCCTCAAAGCGCCAGACCATATTGTCTCTAAGATAGTCAAAACCAAATTCATTGTTTGTACCGTAAGTTACGTCGCAGCGGTAAGCTTCTTTTCTCAACTCATTATCCATACCTGATTGGAGCACGCCAATCGTGAGACCAAGTGACTCATAGACTGGTCCCATCCACTCTCGGTCGCGTTTTGCAAGGTAATCATTGACCGTTATCAAATGAGCGCCTTTCCCCGTCATGCCATTTAAATAAAGGGGCATTGTCGCGACAAGGGTTTTTCCTTCACCGGTCTTCATTTCCGCGATCTTCCCCTCATGCAGCACGACCGCACCGATTAATTGGACATCAAAAGGCACCATGTTCCACTCAGTTTCAATGCCGACCACTTCCCACTTTTTGCCAATTAGTCTGCGACACGTTTCTTTAACCAAGGCAAACGCCTCAGCAAGCACCTCATCAACTGGTTCACCCTGCTTGATCCTTTGTCTCAGGTCTTCAGATGTTTTTAGGATATCGACGTCTTTGAATTTTTCGAAAAACCCGTTGATTTCCGCGACTCTTGGCCAAAGCCGCTTCATTTCCCGCGCAATCTGTGTGCCGAATATTTTACCCAAAAGTTTTAACATTATGATTTTCCTCTAATTATATAGAAGAATATGAAACAGTCAAGAAAATTATCGTTAAATCAATGATAACTAGACTCTGATTCGAGAAATTTGGTTTATTTATGCATAAATACCCACTCTCGTACTCTGGTAATTACCAGAGTATCGAACCATGTAAGGTTCTATCTATGGAATCTCACTTAATGGAATCTCACTGGCGTGGTAGGAGGACCGCACTAAAGGTCCACTTAAGACATATTTTATGCCGATGTCCTCGCCGAACTCACGGAATTCATCAAATTCTTCAGGGGTGTAGTACTTCTGGACAAAATGGTGTTTTTTTGTAGGCTGGAGGTATTGACCAATAGTAACAACATCAACACCTATTGCATTTAAGTCTTTTAATGTTTGAATGATTTCTTGTTTTTCTTCACCCAGACCAAGCATCAACCCGCTTTTTGTATAAATACTACTGCCTAATCCCTTTACCTGCCTAAGAACTTCAAGAGATTTTTCATAACCGCATCTTCGGTCTCTAATATACTCGGTGAGTCGCTCGACCGTTTCAACATTATGACCAATAACAAAAGGACGTACATCAGTTACCTTTCTTAGATATTCCTTACTGGAAAAATCTGGGATAAGGGCTTCAACTCTGGTCTTGGGGTTTTCTTCTTTTATGGCACTGATTGTCGCTGCATAATGTGTACTTCCAAAATCATCGAGATCATCGCGGTCTACAGAAGTTATTACAACGTATTTCAGCCCGAGTTTTTTTATCGCCGCCGCTACGTGACCGGGTTCTTCCGGATCGAATTTGCCGCCTGGATCCCCGGTTTCGACCGAACAGAACCGACATGCACGCGTGCATATTTTCCCCAGTATCATTATCGTTGCGCACTTCTTATTCCAGCATTCGTGCATATTCGGACAGCGCGCTTCCTCACACACAGTTGAAAGCTTATACTGTTTGAGTAGATCAAAAACTGCCCGGAATTCGTGACCCGACGGAATCCTGATCTTTAGCCACTCGGGTTTTTTCAGATAATCTCGTCTAAACATTTCACAATTGGTACTTCCTCGAAAACTGAATTAAAACTATCTATAATACTATGTTTCACCTTATCCATTGACACTTCTCCTTGGATTATTTCCTGCATCGATGTCATCGTGACATTCTTTAAACCACAGGGAACGATCAAATTGAAATGGCCTAAATTAGTATTCACATTAAGGGCAAACCCGTGAAAACTCACCCACCTCTTAACCGCAATCCCTATTGAGCAAATCTTCTTCTCCTCAGCCCAAACCCCGATCATCTTTTCCCTTTTCTCTCCTGATATGCCAAATTTGGCGAGCGTCTGTATTATCGCATCTTCCATCTTATTAACAAACGGTCTTATCCCTGTTAACCCTTTTTTCACATTGAAAATAGGATAGCCAACAAGCTGACCTGGTCCATGAAAGGTCACATCACCACCCCGTTCGATTTCATAGTAAGCAATCCCTTTTTGTTCAAGCATCCGGGGCGATAATAAGAGATTCGTATTTTTGCCGCTCTTGCCCATGGTGATAACCGGTGGGTGTTCAACGAGCAATAAGGTATTGCAAAGTTTATCTTGCACCCTTTTTTCATGGATCACCTTTTGAATATCCCAGACTTCTTTGTAGTCTTTTTGTCCCAAATCTACGACATTGAATTTTGCAGATGATTTTTTATCGATCAAGGTCTTCATCATTTCTTATGCTCGATAAACCCCGCTCGTCCATGATGGGCGTGGGTAAATCGAGCCACTACTATTCATGGTTCGATAAATCGAACAACTACAGACTTAAGGTAACCGGAAATATTATAATCACTTGTCTACTGTTGCACTAATCGGGATGGGTTTTGTGGGTGGTCGGTAAGTTGGTTGGACAATTTGTTCAATCGGAATACCGAGCTCGCGTGATATTATCTTGGCGATATGTTTACGGCAACCTTTACCCTGACAAAGTCCCATTGTGACACGGATGATCCTCTTGAGGTCATCCATTGAATGATAGCCTTCATGTATTTTCTCAATGATCTCTTCTTCAGTAACATCTTCACAACGACAAATAATTTTCATGCTATATTATATTCGAAATCGAGTCACGGTCAAGAATGTTTAGAGCGTTAATATCGTTTAGACCGTTATGATCGTTTTTTTCGCTTTACGCACTACACTTTGGTTTTTCACAGATTTTTCACGATTATCCTGTATAATACGACATAAAAGTGCAAAGATATTGACAATAGATGATCTGTGCACTATTATGAAGTGGAGGAATATTAAGATATGAGAGCAATCATGTTTGTATTAATGAGCTTTAGCTATCTACTATTTAGTGCTGATACCGGAATAATCACTGGCCGGGTCATGGATTCTGAAACTGGCAAACCAGTGATTGGCGCTGATGTTTATTTGCCGGGCAGTGAATTGGGTGCTGCGACTGACCAAAACGGCGAGTATTTTATTTTACATATTCCAGCAGGAACATACCAGGTTATCGCTGCTTATATCGGTTATCATGAGTTTACTTATGATAGTATCACGGTAAATGCTCAAGATACAATACATCTGAATTTCCTTTTGCAGCCGCCTAAAATAGTTACGTCATTGGATAATCGCGTACCATCACTCTTCCTATCTTATGACCAGACGCAGAATATCTCTCATCTTTTTTTCACTGAACCAATTTATAGATACAGAACTGATCACGAGGGCATTGCATACCGGCCTTTTACAACCCTGCAGCAGCTGCTTGCACTTCAGCCCAGTATTGTTCAGAGTGATTCAGGTATGCATCTACGCGGCGGCAAACATAATGAAACTGTCTATTATGTAGATGGTATGGAGATGAGAGTACCCAACTTTGGCTGGCAATCGGCTCGTATAAGCCCTTCAGCTACGGATATGATTTCTATTATCAAGGGTGGTCTCAATGCTGAATATGGCAATGCACTGTCCGGGATCGTTAATATAACTACTAAACAAGGTAGAGTAAAACACCATGGTAATTTGCATTATTTAACTGACGAAGTTTTTACGAACAGCAAACTGAACTCCGGGTACAACAAATACGATTTCTCGCTCAGTGGGCCTATTATGAAAAGACTATGCTATTTCATTTCTGGTGAAGTCTTGTTCACTGATGCAGATCAGACCGCTTTGTATAAAGTATCCTCACCGCGTAATGACTATCAAACACATGTCGGATTGATTTATTTGCTCCCTAATACCCGGGGTAGGATAACGATATCCGGCTTTAAATCACGGGAACAGCACATGATGTGGAAACCATCCTGCAATGACACGCTGAAAGAGCTGATATATCTCTTTGACCGACCAATGAACCGGAGTAAAACCTGGATCGCTTCGGCGAAATTTTGGTATATGCTAAGTCCAAAGACACTAATTAACTTACTTGTCGGAACCACCCATTTTGACCGTGTTTATGGAAGCCGGGATCTTATCTGGGAAGATCAGAACGATCAAAAATGGTTTAATGACTATCGGCTCAAAAATGAATATCTCATTGCCTATCTCTTATCAGACACAATAACTGTTAGGGATATTTTACTCGACAGCATGGATATTAATGAGGCAAGCAGCCGCTCTTTTCATAAAGATCCATATGGCATCAAAGGTCTATTCGCATATGTCGAAGAATTTCCCGTGTGGTCATTCTGGCATAATAATGATATTCAAATACGGGGTAATGTGGTCCATAGCATAGGTAAATATCACGAAATAAAGACAGGGTTTGATTATGTCAAGTATGACATAAGGTACTACAATAGAAAATCGCCTCCCTTTAGTCCTTATCTATATGATTTCAGATATTACGAACGAAGCCCCTATAAACTGACAGGTTATTTGCAGGGCAAAATAAACCTTGTGGATATTATTGCGAACCTGGGTATTAGATTTGATCTGTTCGATGCGAATACTTTTACATATTACTTTCCTTTTGATTCTTGGAATGACACTCTCGCCAATTCTAAACCAATAGTTTCCGTATCACCGAGATTCGGTGTTTCCCTACCCGTCACGGGCAGGATGAGATTCCGCTTTAATTATGGTCATTACTATCAAATCCCTCCATTTGATTATTTGTATAATACAAGTGATACTGCTGTTATTAGACTATTATTATCCAACGGTGAAAGTGCCTTCAGTAATATTTCGATTAGACCAGAAAAAATGGTTTTGTATGAATTCGGCTTTGAAAAAATATATAGAGACAATATTCTGTTCAGCTTCAATGCTTATTATAAAGATTATGATAACCTTTTACAACTAAGAAAGGTCCAGGCATTACCAGACCCTTACTTTCAGTACTTTAATGACGGACACAGTACTGTTAAGGGTATCGAACTAATGGTCAAAAAAAGACTGCCAAAGACAATTAATTTCGGGATCGCATATACCTTACAGTATGCTAAAGGCGCGAGCGCCTGGGCGCATGCAGATTATTATACATCAGATATTGAACCACCAGTAATCAACTACTGGCTTGATCATGATGAAAGACATAATATCGCAGCGAATATTGATTTTGTAATACCCAAGGATTTCTCTTTGTCACCGTTCCGGAATCTGACAAATTCAATCATCTTCTCTTATCATTCAGGTCATCCATATACACCGGAAGATCTAACTGGTGAACGATTAGCTAATGTAAATACACTACGTATGCCTGATTACTGGAATGTCGACTGGGAAATCAACCGCCGCTTGCATATCGGTCCGGCCAAATTCGTATTGTCGTGTTTGATAAATAATCTGTTCAATACTGAGCAGATAATAAAAGTGTATCCTACAACTGGCAAACCCGATGACCATGGTGATCCCGTACCATCGCTCGATCAATTCGATTATGTCCCAATAACGAGTCCATATTATTCACCCCAAGCAGATTATGATCACGATGGTCTTATCACACCCCCAGAATTCCAATGCGCATATACTGCAGCAATAAATGATTACTACTCAGATCCCACACATTATAATACTGGATTCCGAATGAAGTTGGGTATTGGGATAGAATTCTAGTCAAGAATCCTGAAAACCAAAGTCCCGCATCCGAGCTCAATAACTACTTTTACTATATTGACTCTCACAATTTTTTGATTATCATACGTATGTGAATACAACCCCCACTGAAGAACGCCGGAAAAAAGGTCCATATGTTGTTATTGAATGTCCTGAAAAGATCCCCTGCGATCCATGTGTCGGGGCTTGTCCTCAGGGTGCGATTTCAATCCCGGGCTCAATGATTGAATTACCCCAGGTCGATTATAAAAAGTGTACCGGGTGTCTATTGTGTATACCGAAATGTCCTGGACTTGCGATCTTTGTCATCGATGAAACACCTGAAGATCATTCGATTATCTATATCCCCTATGAACTACTTCCTAGACCTAAAAAAGGCGACCAAGTCCTTGCGCTTGATCGAGGAGGCAAAGAACAGGGTAAAGCAACGATCACAAAAGTTATAGACTCACCAAAGTTTGATCACTGTGCAGTAATCGGTTTCTCAGTACCCAAACAACTTGTCAATAATATCCGCTTTATCAAGTTCAGGCAATAAACTATAGCTATGTAGTATTGTCAAAAAAAAAGGAGATTGCATGGTTAAGAAACTACTATTTCTTTATATGATTCTGTGTATTATGTTATTTGCTGATACATATCTTGTAAGGGTCAATCTTGATGGAACAAGGCTTAAGCCGTTTATCAAGACAGACATTGCGGTTCTTGCCGAGCTCGAGCATACAGCAATCCTCCTCGTTGATGAGGAGGAATTAGACGTGATTTCAAATATGTCGTTTGAAGTACTCGATGAAAACCCAAGTGAAGGCGATTACTATCTCGTTCGCCAGGTTGATGAAACAATCGATCTCGATCTTTACGGTGATATCCTGTTCAGTGAAAATATGGATTATCTTCTCAGAATCGATCACGCAGTATTCGAAGAACTGATCAAACAAAAGGTTCAGGTCAAACAACTATTTCTGCGACCTATTATCCTCAGTGACAAAACCCTGCAGCCTGAAATACTGGCTGACGCGACGGTCCAGGAGATCGTCGATCTCGTTGATGCAGACACAATACTCGCTGATGTACAGCGGTTTCAGGATTTTGTATCGAGATATTCAACCTATGATTCCTGTTTTTCGGCAGCAGATTGGATCGCAGATAAATTCAATGCCTATGGTCTGGATTCAGTATACTTTCAAAACCATACCAGTGGACACGCGCCCAATGTCATAGGTGTGAAACATGGTGTGCTCTACCCGAATTCTATATATGTAGTTGTTTGCGGGCACTATGATGCGACCTCTTATATGGCGCCGGAAATAGCACCGGGTGCTGATGATAATGCCAGCGGAACAATCGCAGCAATTGAAGCAGCGCGTGTTATGCAAAACTATGCTTTCGAATATTCTATCCGGTTTATGGCTTTTTCCGGTGAAGAATTCGGTCTTTATGGCAGTGAGTACTATGCTCAACAGGCTTATACACAGGGTGACAGCATGCGCGGCGTCTTCAATGCTGATATGATCGCGTATTCTGATGCGCAGCCTGAAGACCTTGAGGTTATCGGTAAAATATCAAACCCTTCATGCGATTGGCTTGCTGACTTTTTTATTGCCGCAGCTGATACGTACACTACACTTCCTACGAGCAAGCACTTAACGAGTAACTGGATACCTTCTGACAATCAATCATTCCTTGATTACGGCTATGCCGCATTACTCGGTATCGAAGACTACGGAGTGACAAATCCCTGGTACCATTCACCGGGTGATACGATCGGATCTGGCTATAATGATAACGCTTTCTGCACCGAGGTAATAAAAGCACATGTCGCCGCAGTGGCAATTATGGCGGTACCCTATGATGTAGGAACCGAGGAGGCGACCAAGGTTAAACGGGTAATCCCAAAACTCAGCATTTACCCCACGGTGCACGGTTCACAATTCACAATTGTCTTTGATGGACATGATCCATTCATTGCTATCTACAATGCTACAGGTCATTGCGTTAAACAATTTAACCATTTAAGCGATCAAGCATTTAATCACATTGTTTGGTATGGCAAGGATAACTTTGATCAGAAGCTTCCGACCGGAGTCTACTTTGTAAAAGTCGAAACAAACGGACTCTCTCAAGTCGAAAAAGTAGTTCTGATCAAATAAATCACCAAACATATATGTCAATCAGCGAAAGGTAATAAATATGCCTTGTCGACGACAGTAATCGCAGTAGCAATGTTCATACAAGCAATATTTAAATGAAAAAAGAACTAAAGAAAGATCTGAATTTTCTGGATGTTTTCTGTGTTGCTACCGGAGCAATGATAAGTTCTGGATTATTTATTCTTCCCGGATTAGCTTTTGCTAAAGCAGGCCCAGCCGCTATACTTTCATATGTAATAGCAGGAATATTTTGTATCCCTACTCTTTTGAGTATGGCAGAATTAACTACTGCAATGCCTAAAGCCGGTGGAGACTATTTCTATATCATGCGAGGATTTGGTCCTCTTTTAGGAACGGTAGCAGGATTTTCTACGTGGTTTTCTTTAAGTTTAAAGGGAGCATTTGCCCTGATAGGTATGGGAGCTTATTTAAGCATAATCACTAATATACCCTTACAGATCATTGCCCTGATTTGTTGTCTATTTTTTATCATCTTGAATCTAATAGGTGTAAAAGAAGCTGGCAGATTTCAGGTGTTTTTGGTTTTAGGACTCATAGGTATCCTTTTGGTCTATATAATCTGGGGTTCAAAGACAATTAATTCGTCGAATTTCACACCATTCTTTTCTAAAGGATTAGGTTCTATGTTTGCTACGGCAAGCTTTGTATTTATTTCTTATGGTGGTTTAACTAAAGTCGCGGCATTGGCTGAAGAAACAAAAAATCCTGGTAAAAATTTACCATTAGGTATGATTCTATCTATTGTCGTAACTGCCATTTTATATGCTGCAGTGATTTTTGTCACAATTGGGGTATTAAATCCTGCAAACCTAACACAAACCCTAACTCCTATATCTGATAGTGCTGGTGTTTTTGGAGGCGATCTTTTAAAAATTGTAATAAGCATAGGTGCATTCTTGGCCTTTATTTCCACTGCCAATGCAGGAATAATGACAGCATCCCGGTACCCCTTAGGGATGAGTAGAGACAAACTTTTACCAGTCAATTTTCGAAAAATAAGTTCTAACTTTAAAACTCCTTATGTTTCTATCCTTTTTACTGGTACTTTTATGATTTTAGCCATTTTGTTCTTAAGACTGGAATTGTTGGTTAAAATGGCTTCCAGTGTGCTAATCCTACTGTATATTTTTGCTAATCTAACCTTGATTTTGTTCAGGGAAAGTAAAATCCTTAGCTACAAGCCAAAATTTCGTGCTTCGTTCTATCCTTATCTGCAAATTTTAGGCATTTTAGGTGGATTTTTTCTTTTGATAGAGACGGGAACATTAATTGTTTTCATGACTCTGATTTTTCTCTTATTAGGACTTCTCTGGTATAGAATCTATGCACAGAAAAGAGCTGCTCAGGATTCCGCTCTTATATATGTTTTAGAAAAATTGATTGCTCGTGATAAAGATTTAGCATCAGATAGCCTTCTCACGGAATTAAAAGATATCATTTTTCAACGAGATGAAATTGAAGTCGATAGGTTCCATAGACTGATTGAGGAAAGTATGCTTTTAGATATAGAAAAGCCTCTTAAGATGGAAGATTTCTTTAAAGAAATTTCGGATGTCTTGAGTAAAGATTTGAATTTAAGGTCTGAGGAGTTATTCAAGAAATTTATTGAGAGAGAAAAACTAACAAGCACAGTTGTAAGGAATGGGTTGGCTATTCCTCATATTGTTGTTCCGAAAAAAGATTATTTCAAAATCGTTCTCGTGAGAGCAAAAACAGGGATTATATTCCCTGGTGATAAATTGGTTCATATTGCATTTGTTCTTGTAGGTTCTTCTGGCGAACGGAGTCTACATTTAAAAGATTTAGCTGCCATTGCTCAAATTACGCAGAATCCTGAATTCGACAAAAAATGGATAGAAGCAAGAGATAAAGAGGAACTGAGGAACATTGTTCTTTTGGCTGAAAGAAAACGCAGTTGAAAATATTAAGCAAATTGAAAGTCGGGTGGTAGCAGGCTGACCCCATTTCCTCTTCCAGAGGGGTGAGGGAAATACCCTCGCCCCCTTTTGTCGTATCTATTGACAACCTCCGCAACCCTTTGAACCAGAGCCGCAGCCTTTACCAGATCCACCGCCATCATGCATTCCAAGTCCAAAACACCCTTTTCCCATCATCTTCCTCTGTTCTGGGGTAAGAAGTTGGTGTATTGCCAGCCGGTGACCCACCATCTTTTCCTGGAGTTTTGCCTTTAGTGCGCTGATTTCTTTTGTTCTAACAAGGATTTTTTTTGCATCCAGATTTTCTTCCTGCCATAATTCCTGAAGTTCCATTTTTTTTATCTTCATTTCAGTCTTTATGGGATCGATCTCTCTCAACAAGTCTTTCTTTAGCTTAGTCATTTCCTTTTGCTGTTCCGCGCTTAAGTTTAACATCATTTTGCCCTGCTTACCTTTCCCCTCTTTTGGACAATCGCCCATCGTATGACCTTGTTGTTGGGCCAAGCCAACACTGAATATTACAAGGACTAAAACAAAAATAGAAATGGGCATGGTGGTTAGTTTTCTTATCATCTTGTCTCCTCTATTTCTTCTGTTGTTCTTCTTTTATTATTTCATCAACTGCTTTGATTTCACTAGTCAGCTCTTTCTTATACTTCTCAAGTCGGGCAATCCTCTCTTCCCGGCTCATAAACCGACGATGATGACCTTCACAACAACATCCCATAATTCCGGGAAAGTTGTGATGATAGGCTGTACTTTTACACATATTCTATCTCCTTTCACATTCCTTATAAAAATTATGATTCTCTCTCGGGCATAGTCCTCTTTCCAGATGGCAGTAAAATTGCACCCGCTGTTCTTCGTTTAGCACGCCTTTGACGTCATTCATATGTACAACAACAGTTTTCTCAAGGTTATACTGAAGATGAACGATTTCAGATAACAGACTGTCCAGCCTGTCTTCATCAAGCGTTTCTCCTTTTTGCAAGATCAGCAACTCCCGCCGTTTTTCTAGTAGCTCCTTTTTTATCGGGAGAAGTTTTTCTTGCATTTCATTACGCTTTTCTTCTAAGATATCAATCTGTTCAGGGGTCAAATCGAATTGCTCGCGAATCGTGCTCTGATGCCAACCGCATCCAGGCTGTCTTATCCCCCGTATATTCAAGCCAATAGTCAGAATCATCCCGAGATTGAATCCCATAGATACAACAAGCGCAATAATCAAGATTCTTGTCTTCATTTTGTTTCTCCGCTTATCATGCTATTATAGATGTCAGGAAACGACGTCGCAGGTGCATCATCGAATACAGTTAGGTTTAAAGTAAGCTTCAATGCTGCTGACTCTTCTTCAGAATATTGAGGCTCAAGACGCTGGACTATAAAGCTACTAATAAAACCCGAAACAAGAAATACGAACGAGAACAATGCGGGAACAAGCACTGGCTTGAACCTTCGCATGATAACTCGTTGAGGCTCTCGTTCGTGGATCTTTTGCCTGATGCGCGAGAAAAGATATAAAGGAGCAGAAATCTCTTCAGGTACTTCAATTGAGTTGAGGATTGAATATAAGGCTTCATATTCATGCTGGCAATCTTGGCAGACCTTCAAGTGTTTTAAGAAGTCAGCCTTCTTATCACCACCCAATTCGCCATCAAGATACCTCGATATATGCTTTTTCGCCTTAGTGCATTTCATATCTGTTCTCCTATACTATTAGATACCTTTCGTCGGCAAAAACCTGCGGTCATATTTCACCCCTTTCTTTGAAAGGCATTAACTCTTTCTTCAGGTTTCGCTTTGCCCTGACTAATAATGACTCAACTGCAGAAATTGAAGTATGCATGATTACTGCAATCTCTGCATAAGAATAACTTTCGTATTTAGAAAGGATAAAAGCGATTTTCTGATTGGCCGGCAAAGTATCAACGGCGTTTTGAATGATTGCCATCTTCTGTTTTTGCTTGAATATTTTGTCCGGCATAGTTGACTCGGGAGCACAAAATTCTCGTGCTATCTTGGTTGATGCCAATGTCACGTCATCATCAAGAGATCTTAGTATGAGCCTTTTCTTCATTCTATGCTTCTTGCAGACATTTACTGTAATTCGATAAAGCCATGTCGAAAATCTTGCCTTTCCTTTGAATGTCTTCGCCGCTTTATAGATTTTAACGAACACATCTTGCGTCAGCTCCTCAGCTTCGTGATATGAACCGATATACCGGTAGATCAGATTAAATATCTTGTGCTCGTATCTGTTGAATATCGTTCTGAATGCGAATTCATCCTTTAGCGCAACTTTTTTTATCAGGGTCTCATCCGCTTCTTGGTCAAGGTTCAAGTTATGATCTGCCATCAATCTAATATCTATATTCCAGTTCCATTTATCATCTCAATGATTCACTTATTCATTCTCCTCTTCAACCCATTTCTTTATATCGTCTTTGGAAGGTATCTTACCTGAACACTTAATCTTATCATTAATGACCAAACCCGGTGTCGCAAGAATATTATAACCCATTATCTCTTTTATCTCAGTGACCTTTTGAACATCTGCTGCGACGTTCATTTCAGCAAGGACATCAATTGTCCTCTTTTCAACCTCCTGGCATCTCGGACAGCCAGGACCTAATATTCTTATCTTCATAATGTCCTCCTACCTTTATAGCGAAAGGTTTGATTCATACAGATTAAAGTAGATACAAACAGATATCCGTCTTAATCCGTTTGTATCCAGAACAATTTTTTATTCATGATGTTGCGATCAAGTAGATCCCGCCGAGGATTACCAGTACGCCGCATATCCATTTGACAATAACTGCGCCCTTCGATCTCTGAGTCCAGTGCAAATAATGACTTACCGTTTCAGTCAGGGAACCAGCAAGGACAATCAACAAGCAGTGTCCGATACCATAGATAAGCAGTAACCCAATCGCAAAGTAGATTCTCTCGGCAGCAACCTTAAAGACAACACCCAACATCGGCGCCATATAAGCAAATGTGCAGGGACCCAGAGCCAAACCAAAAATCAGTCCAAGAATGAACGCACCAAACAACCCTCTTCTCTTTGTTTTCTTGCCGCCAGGTCCTGACCAGGGCAGAGGAATTACATCAAGCAGATGCAATCCTATAACAAAGAAAATCACCGCAACAATATAATTACCATAAGCTCCGATATCGCCCAGCATACGACCTGCCAGTGCAGTTATCACACCGACCAGTCCAATAGTTACAAGAATACCAATGGCAAAAAGTACTGATATCCAGAATGCCCTTCTAAGGGATATTCGACCCTGCTCATCAATGTAGCCAATAATTAATGGAATACTGGCAAGATGACAGGGGCTCAAGAGTATACTGAGTATCCCCCAGATAAATGCTGCGATAAGAGCGATATAAGGAGCGTCTTCAATTGCCTTGGTCAACCAGGAAAAAATTTCTATTATCATTTAGTCCACGCCCATTTCTTTTAGTTTTGCGATAATATCTGTCTCCGACATAAACCCTTGATGCCGGTAAACCTCTTTTCCATCCGAGTCAAAAAAGATCTGTGTCGGAATCATCATAACCCGGTACTTTCTTGACAAGGAACGATACTCGTCTACATCAAGAATGAGAATCGATGCCCTGCCCTCATATTCTTCCGCTAATTTCTTGAGAATCGGTTCCATCATCTTGCAGGGCATACAGGTTCCTTTACCAAAGTCGGCAACAACCGGCTGCCCGCGTTTGAGCGCCTTATTGAGCGGATTATCTGCCGCAAGCGCCTCCTGCATTTTTATCCATTTTTCATTCCTGGTAATTTGCGCGTTTGATTTCAGTTTATTGATGTATGCTTCTATCGCCAGCCGCTGTTTCTCCTCCTGTGCCATTGGACGTAGTTGTTCCTTGACGGACTCATAGTCTTTGTTTGGAAGTTGGTTTTTAGATTGCTCAAAAAACTCTTTTAATTCTGACTCAGTCACTGATACATCGGCAATGATTTGTTTAATCAGTAGATTGATTATGATTTCTTCTGTCTGATTAGGATTCTGGACAATAGCTGTTTTATATTCAGGTAGCTCATGAATTTTTTCCCGTTTCGCATCCTGGAGTAATAATTGCCTGACGATAAGTTCTTCCAGAAAACCTGCTTTATCACCTTTAAAATATTCCTTATTTTGTGGCGGTAGAGATTCAAATTGCTGATTAAATAATTCAAGCGTGATCTTTTCACTATTAACAACAGCCAGCGTACCTTTGTTTGAAGGTGGTTTACTTTCAACAGTCCCGCTCTTTTTATTAACCAGTTCTGGCTCAGTGTTCAAACTCTCGGCGTCAATTTTCTCCTTTGGTAAACTATGCCAGGCAAGAGATTCTTCAGCATATCCCGGTATCTCAGCAAGATCCTCAGCCGTTTCTTTTCCTGTGCTTGCAGATTTAAACACTATCACAACCACCAACACCAAAACCACTATGATGCCAATTCTGTAATACATTGGACTGCGGCTTTGTTTCATTTTTGTACTCCTTTGAGTCCTTCAGCTAAAATAACATGCCGTACGCCCACCCAATGATCGTTGATAGTATCACAACTAGCAAAATATAAGTCAGGGTCTTTTTGGTACCCATAATACTTCGGATGACTAACATATTGGGTAGGCTCAATGCCGGTCCGGCAAGTAGTAATGCCAGGGCAGGTCCCTTGCCCATACCGCTACCCAGTAATCCCTGCAGAATTGGCACCTCTGTGAGTGTCGCAAAGTACATAAATGCACCAGAGATCGAGGCAAAGAAATTTGCCCATAGAGAATTACCGCCCACAAGCATCGCAACATATTTCGCTGGGATGATACCCGAATCTGTATTAGGCCTACCAAGGAAAAACCCCGCAACTAACACTCCTGCAAAAAGGAGAGGAAGTATCTGCTTTGCAAAAAACCATGTCGATTGAACCCAATCAGTTATTTCATTTTTCCTGAACCATTTAAAGAGCATGACCAGTAGAACAAGAAGCGCTCCTCCGGTTAGATACCAGTGGATATTATATATCGTATTCCATAAGCCAACCGGGTCTTTTGGTTTTGTCCAGGCAGCAAATATTAAGATGAGAATCAGGACCAGAAAATACAAGCCATTTTGCAACAAGCTGCGTGGTTTTTCTGCTGCTGTATTACCGACGGTTAATTTTCCTTCTGGTTGAACTTTTTTTGCAAAGAATAATGACATGAGAATCCCAATGATGATCGAAAAGGCAACCGCACCAACGGCTCGGGCAATCCCCAATTCATAACCAAGCACACGTGCAGTTAGTATTATAGCCAGGATATTTATCGCTGGACCTGCATACAGGAATGCAATTGCCGGTCCAATACCTGCACCCCGCGTATAGATGCCGGCAAACATAGGCAGTACAGTACAAGAACAGACCGCAAGGATACTGCCGGACACAGATGCTATACCGTAAGCAAGCATCTTATTCGCTTTTGCGCCAAAGTATTTAATCACCGCTTCCTTGGAAATAAAAATACTTATCGCACCGGCAATAAAAAATGCCGGGATCAAGCAGAATAGAACATGCTCCCGCGCATATTCCTGCACCATGAAAAATGCTTCGAGGATCGCACCCATTATCCTGACGCCGTGCAAGGGCACAAAGTAAAGCACTAAAAAAACAACGATGAAAAGAATCAGCTTTATTCTATCTTTCATCCATTCTCCTTATTGTCTTCTCTCGCGTACTGCTTTCTTTCTTTTGCTAAAATCCGTAAGATGTCTTTGCTCTTGCTTAGGTTCTGAACAATACAGTCGTCAACTATATCAATCATTTTGAAAATCCCAGGGTTTGTGACTTCATACCAGACTTCTATTCCTCTCTTTTCACTGCGCACAATATTAGCATTTCTCAATATCGCCAAGTGATGGGACACGTTAGACTGTTCACCATTCACATATGGTATGATCTTACACACACAGCACGTACCATCTCGCAATTTCTCCAGGATTTTAAGACGTAACGGATGCGCCAGGGCATTGAAGACCTCTGCCTCGATTTCATGAATATTTTTTTTCATATATGATTATATGTAAATATAGTCATATGTCAAGAATCAAGATAACCGTGGTGTCTATCATAATTCCCCTGGTTGATTTGCATTGAAATAAGTTGGAAGCTTGAAATCTAGCTAGTAATGAGTATATTTCTTGGCATGGGTGTTTTCTCTATCTTTTCAATTGCCGTTGGCCTGGCTATGGATGCCTGTGCAGTATCCATTGCGAGCGGCACGAGCGTTCAGCGTGTGAAACTAGGAAATGCTATTATAATGGCTGCTCTCTTTGGTGCGTTCCAGGCACTCATGCCTGTTGCAGGCTGGTTTCTGGGACGCGGTATCCATAGTTTGATATCCAGTATAGATCACTGGATAGCTTTTGGTTTGCTCAGCTTAATTGGCGGCAAAATGATTATCGAATCATTCAATCCAGGACATGCACGGAAAAGAACGAATCCCTTCCAGCTGGATGTCTTGGTCCTTCTCGCCCTGGCAACAAGCATTGATGCCTTTTGTGTTGGCATTAGTCTTTCGCTCTTGTGTGCTTCGATTCTCCTTCCTGTCATAGTTATCGGCAGCATCACTTTTTTCCTCTCTCTAATAAGTGTCTACGTAGGCAAGAAACTAGGAGGGTTACTAAGAAATAGGGTCGAATTCCTGGGTGGCGTTATTCTCATCTGTATAGGTTTCAAAATATTGATTGAACATCTTTGAGAAAAACAGTCTTTGGGTAAGGGTGAGGATACTAGACTCAAAATTGGAAATCAATGGATTTGCGATTTATCTATTATGATCCGGGCAAGTCACCTGACCGGTCACTGGATCATATTGATATGGGCTGCCAGTTACCGGACAGAAGAACTCGTCTTCTGATAGGTCTTCCAGATCACTTAGATTCTGGGGGTATTGTCCATGGTCTACGCGATATATTTGCAGCGAGGTCTCAATGCGTCGAATTTGAGAAAGACACTGTACGCCTTTCCCTCTTTCAATAGGTGTCTTGATGGTCTGGTCAGTCCCGCCAGTGTATTGGGTGATCGCCACATAAACAATAATCGCTGCTATTACGAGAGAAATCAAAAGAGCAATCACGGCCATGCCCTGGGTTCTTTTCTGTTTCATAGTATACTATTATACAATAACGCAAAGCATTGTCAATATGGCATCAAAAAACAGGGCTAAGAGAAGGTGGATCAGTGAGATTCGTTTTAAGGCAATCGGGTACTTGACATTTTTTGATATTTGGCTATAATACCAGTCTATGAACAAAATGAAAAGTAATCTAAGGAGGTTCAATGGACCCGATTGCTGACATGTTAACGATCATACGTAATGGATGTCGAGCGCATAAGATTGAAGTAACTGTTCCTTTCTCGCGGCTGAAGACTGAAATCTTAAGGGTCTTGCTTGAAGATGGCTTCATTAATAATTTCACGCTGGACTCCAAGAAAAAGAAAATCACCATCATGTTAAAGTATGCGAAGAATGGTGAATCGACAATAAGAAATCTCGAACGCATATCAAAATGTTCTCGTCGCGTGTATGTTCCGAAATCGGAAATCCCCTACGTCTTGGGTGGCTTAGGCACAGCAATTCTGACTACATCAGAAGGCGTTCTTAGTGACCGAGAAGCCCGGCGCAAGCAAATTGGTGGAGAAGTAATAACGTATGTTTACTGATAAATGTCCGTTTGCATCTACCAAAATCCGTTTGCATCAACCCGCCGGAGGGTAAGATGGCGAAACAGCGTTTCAGTCCAGTTGCGATACCTGATAAGGTGAAGGTAAATTTATCAGATTCCCTACTTAAAGTACAGGGTCCGCTCGGCAGTTTGGAGATGAACATAAGTTCAAAGGTTATTGTAGACATAAAAGATAACGAAATTTTCATTAAAAATAGGGGAAATAGTAAAGAATCATCATCCCACCAAGGAACCACGAGATCATTGATAAGGAATATGGTGAGCGGTGTTGTCAAAGAATTCGAGAAGACACTTATCATTCAAGGAACTGGTTATCGCGCTCAGCTGGGTGGCTCAAACCTGCAACTTTTCTTAGGTTACTCACAACCAAAAACCGTTACCTTACCCAAGCAAATCAAGTGCGAGTTAAAAGTTATCAAGAGTGCAGAAAAAGGAGACCTTACTTACATAACAATAAAAGGGATAAGTAAACAAGTTGTCGGTGATGTTGCGGCGGAAATAAAAAAAACGAGAAAACCAGACCCCTACAAACACAAGGGCATACGATATGCCAAAGAGTTCATCAGGAAAAAGGTCGGCAAACGTGCGGTTGTACAGACCTAAGGAGTTGCCGATATGAAATTAGCCGGTCGAGAAAGACGCCATAAAAGAATTCGTAAGAAGATTTTCGGCACTAAGGAACGACCAAGGCTCTGCGTCTTTCGGAGCAACCGGCACATCTATGCAATGGTTATTGACGACAGTCAACAAAAAGTAGTCCTCAGCACTTCCTCTTTAGGTGACAAAAGCCTCAATAAGAAGAAAAAAACCGAGGTGGCCCTAGAAATAGGTAAGAAAATCGGTAAGCTGGTTATTGAACGGGGTATTAAAAAAGTAACTTTTGATCGCGCAGGGTATAAATATCATGGTCGTGTCAAAGCAATAGCCGAAGGATCCAGAAAAGCCGGCTTGAAATTTTAGAGGAGGTTGCGTGTTAAATAATTTGGATACATACATTGAGAAAGTCGTCGAGTTAAAAAGGGTCATCAAAGTCGTCAAGGGCGGTAAAAGACTGAAGCTGTACGCATGCGTGGTAGTCGGTGATGGCGCTGGAGGCATCGGTGTTGGACATGCAAAATCAGCCGCGGTTGCCGACGCAATCAAAAAAGCAACCGTCATTGCAAAGAAAAGCATGGTAAAAGTTGATGTCTCTGGCGGCACAATACTCCATACTATCAAAGGGAAATTCTCAGCCAGCCATGTGTTACTGAAGCCCGCCTTGACTGGAACTGGTATCATTGCCTCAAGTCCGGTACGAGCAGTATGTGAAGCAGTTGGCATTAAAAATATTCTGACTAAGTCGCTCGGCTCAAATAACCCCACGAACCTTGCTTGGGCCACAATCAATGCATTGAAGTCAGTCCGACCGGTTGCTGTTGTGGCTGAAATGCGCAATAAACCGGTTGAGTATTTCATAAGGAAAAAACATGAAGAAAATAAAGGTGATACTAAAAAAGAGCCCAATAAAAAAGATTAGAAAACATAAATTAACCCTGAAAGCACTCGGTCTTACGAAAATCGGAAAATCAAGAGTGTTTCCAGATAATAAATCAGTACGCGGTATGATCGATAAAGTATCTTACCTCGTCGAAGTTCATGAGATAACAAAAAATGAAATTAAATGAATTGAAACCGGCAAAAGGTGCCACAAAGAAATCCAAACGCGTTGGTCACGGGCCAGGTTCTGGACACGGTAAAACCTCAACAAAGGGAATGACAGGCGATCAATCAAGATCAGGGTATCGTGTGAAGTTCGGCTATGAGGGTGGTCAGATGCCGATTACGCGGAGGATCCCGAAAAGAGGGTTTACCAATATATTCAAGAAGCATTATGAAATAGTGAACGTTGAGCTATTAAACAAATTAGAGGCTGGCGCTGAAGTGTCGCCGGAGTATCTCAAAGAAAAGGGCTATATCAAAGGTGGAAAATTGCTCAAGATACTCGGTCAAGGTGAGCTTTCTAAACCACTCTCTGTTAAAGCCCACAAATTCTCAAAAACCGCCGAAGAAAAAATTCTAAAAGCCAAAGGTAAGATAGAAAAAATATCATGATGTCAACATTTCAAAATATCTTTAAAGTACCTGACCTGAAGAAAAAATTGGGGTTCACTCTCTTTGCTCTTGCTGTGTACCGACTCGGCGGCCATATCCCTTTACCGGGCATCAACGCCCAGGCACTTGCTCTACTTATGGTTCAGTTGAAACAGCAAGGGTCTATATTCGGCATGTACGATATTTTTGTCGGCGGTGCCCTATCACGGTCAGCCATCCTTTTCCTCGGGGTTATGCCCTATATATCAGCCTCAATTATTTTCCAGCTGCTGGGCTCAGTGTTCCCACAGATTGAGCGGTTACAGCGTGACCAAGCCGGACGTAGAAAAGTAACTCAGTACACCAGGTATCTTACGGTCGCGTTGGCAGCATTCCAGGCAACCGGTATCTCCATTTTTCTTGAGACCCAGAAATTTACAAGCACGGCTGGTCCCATGGCGATAGTCTTTGATCCAGGATGGGGGTTCCGGATTACTGCCATGCTAACCCTGACCTGCGGCGCGGTATTTGCTATGTGGTTGGGTGAACAAATTACAGAAAAGGGTATTGGTAATGGGATTTCTTTCCTGATTTTTGTCGGCTGTCTCGAAGAATACCCTGGCTACTTTTTACAGACCGTACAACGGGTTCTTACCCAGGGTCTATCAATTATCAACTTGTTCGTGATGATCGCAGTTATGATTGGTATTGTCGCGGGCGTGGTCATCATGACCCAAGCCGCACGCCGCATCCCAGTCCAGTATCCAAAGCGCATTGTTGGTCGTAAAATGTATGGCGGTCAATCTACTTTCTTACCTTTGCGGGTTAATACAGCCGGTGTCATTCCGATAATCTTCGCGCAATCCCTGGTCATGTTCCCAAGTACAGTTGGGGCTTATGTACCAGCATTGAAAAACATCCTTGAGATGTTTAGACCAGGTTTCTGGGGGTATGATATCGTTTTCTTTTCGCTAATTGTATTCTTCACCTATTTTTATACATCCATTGTTTTCAACCCCGTAGAAATGGCTGATAACATGAAACGTTACGGTGGCTTTATCCCTGGAATAAGACCAGGACCAAGAACCGCCAATTATATCGATGATGTGCTGTCAAAGATCACTCTGCCGGGTGCTTTATTTCTTGCTTTTATTGCCTTAGTACCCTGGTATTTAATAAATTTTATCAATGTACCTTTCTACTTTGGTGGTACGACTCTGCTTATTATTGTTGGTGTCGCACTCGATACACTCCAGCAAATCGAATCACAATTAATGATGTACCATTATGAAGGGTTCATGAAAAAGGGTAAAATCAGGGGTAGAAGATGATGGTTTTATTATTCGGCCCTCCTGGCGTAGGTAAAGGAACCCAAGCAGATCTTTTGTCCAAACGCGACAAATTCATAAAATTTTCCACTGGCGATATGCTCCGTGAGGAAGCTGCTTCAAAAAGCAATCTGGGCAACGAAATCGTTGACTACATGAATCATGGTGCATTAGTGCCGGACAATATCATTTCTGTACTCGCCAGTCAATTTATTGAGAAACACAAGGCAGACCACATCTTATTCGATGGATTCCCACGGAACTTAAACCAGGCTCAAACCCTGACCAAAGACTTAAAGCGTCTCCTTTTGTCATTAAAGGTGGCGATTGAAATGCACCTTGATGAAGCCGAGATAATCGAACGTCTTAGGAACAGAAGATACTGTCCCCAGTGTAATAAGATATACAATTACGTAACAAACCCGCCCCGTCAGGAACAAGTTTGCGACATCTGCAAAACCGCTCTCGTAAAGAGGAACGATGATGACGAAAAGGTTATCCGTAAAAGGTTAGATGTCTATGAAAAAGAAACTCGACCACTCGTTGATTACTATAAATCACATCGCACCTACGAGCGCGTAGAAGCAACTGGGTCTCAAGAAGAAGTGTTTAAGAAAATCTCCCATATTATTAATGCCCATAATAATTAAGGACGAAGAAGCAATCAAAAAAATTGCCGTTGCCGGTAATATTATTTTCGGCATCTTCTCAGAGATTTCAAAAATGGACTTGGTCGGAATGAAAACAATAGAATTAAACGATTATGTTGATACGGCGATCAATGATTGCGCAGCGTCGCCTGCTTTTCTTAACTATCGTGGTTTCCCAAAAAGTTGCTGTATTTCTTTGAATAACGAAATTGTCCACGGTATACCAAATGAGCATAAAATTGCAAGTGGTGACCTCGTCAAGATCGATGTCGGAGTCAAATACCACGGTTATATCGCTGATGCAGCAAGGACTTTTGCTGTCGGTAAGATATCGGAAGACGCAAGACTACTGATGGAGGTCACCAAGGAAGCGTTGCGAGAAGGTATAAAAGCTGCGAAAAAAGGGAATAGAATATCAGACATCTCACGCGGTGTCCAAACAATTGCCGAAACCAATGGTTTCAGTGTTGTTAGAGAATTAACCGGCCATGGTGTTGGTCAGGCACTGCACGAAGAACCAGTCATTCCAAATTTTGTCGCCAGCGGACCAAACCCAGTGCTCTCTACTGGAATGGTTATAGCAATTGAACCAATGGTCAATAGAGGGGATTACCAAATTAAAACTGAATCTGATGGCTGGACAATATCAACACGCGACGGTTCACTATCCTGTCATTTTGAGGATACTATTGCGATCTTAGAAAAGGGGAATATTAATTTAACAAGAGTTGTGGAAAATTAAGTTATGTCAAGAAAAGACTTAATCCAGACAGAAGGCACGATAGTCGAGACTCTTCCCAACGCAATGTTTCGCGTTGAGCTAGACAACGGTCATAAGGTACTCGCTCATGTCTCTGGTAAAATGAGGATGAGTTACATAAAAATCCTTCCGGGCGACAGAGTATTGCTCGAACTGACACCTTACGACCTTTCACGTGGTCGTATTGTCTGGAGATATAAGTAATTAAACGGCTCAAAAAGGCATAAGAAGGCAAAGAGGACTCAATTTTGAAAGGAATAATGAGACAGAATTGGATAATAGAGAATAAAGTAAAAGATAGTTTGAAAACACTTGATTTTTCCATAAAATTGTGTATAATAGTGTTTAAACTAAGGAGGAATTTTGAAAGTTAAGACGTCAGTTAAGAAACGGTGCATTTCCTGTCGGATCATCAAGCGCAAAGGCGTTGTTATGGTCATTTGCAAGAACCCGCGACATAAACAACGGCAGGGATAAACGGCAGATAGATAATGACAGATAATAGGGTCTAGATGCCAGTAAGAAAGAACAATAAAATATCACCAGTACCTATAATTTGTCATCTAGTATCTGGTTTGTAAGGAGGTTTATGGCTAGAATTTCAGGTGTTGATTTACCGGCAAATAAGAAGGTCGAATATGGACTTACGGCAATCTATGGCATTGGTCTTCACACTGCACACAAGATTGTCCATACAATCGGCATTGATCCAGTCAAGAAAATCAAAGACTTGAGCGATGAGGATATCATGAGAATAAGAAAGCTAATTGAAGCAGAATACAAGGTAGAAGGAGCTCTGCGCGCAGAGATCGCGGTTGATGTTAAACGGCTCATTGATATAGGAAGCTATCGTGGGTCAAGACATAAGGTTGGTTTACCAACAAGAGGACAGCGTACGCGGACGAATGCACGCACCAGAAAAGGTAGAAAGAAAACTGTAGCACGTAAAGTAGGGCCAGGAGGTAAGAAGTAATGAGGAAGCCAAAGCCAAAATCAAGGAGAACGCACGGCGCAAGACCTAAAATATCCAAGCGTAAGAAGGCTGTTGGAACCGAGCAAATCGGAATTGCCAATATTTTCGCTTCATTTAATAATACCATCGTATCGATATGTGACAGCAAGGGCAATGTTCTATGTTGGTCTTCAGGAGGGAAGATAGGTTTTAAAGGTACTAAGAAGGGCACTGCATATGCTGCCCAGCAATGTGCTGACCGCGTAGCAAGAGAAGCATTAGCTCTCGGTGTTAAACGGATCGAATTGAGAATAAAGGGTCCAGGGCCAGGTCGTGAAGCAGCGATCAGAACACTCCAGACTGTCGGCTTAATAATCACCGCAATCAAAGATGTTACTCCTTTGCCGCACAATGGTTGCCGACCACCAAGACGAAGGAGGGTGTAAAAGTGGCACGTTATATCGGGGCAAAATGCAAAATTTGTCGCCGCGAAAGCGAAAAGCTGTTCTTGCGCGGAAGTCGTTGTTATACTGACAAATGCGCGTTTACGCGCCGGGGCTATCCGCCTGGCAGTCACGGTAAAGTTGGCAGACGAAAACTAACGAGCTATGCTATTCAGCTTAGAGAAAAACAGAAAGTCAAGGCGATCTATGGAATTCTTGAAAGGCAGTTCAGGAAAATCTTTAATGATGCAACAAAAAAAGCCGGCAACCCTGGCGAGAACCTTCTGATCGCTCTGGAAAAACGGTTAGATAACGTCATTTACCAACTTGGCATAGCGTCTTCCAGGACCCACGCAAGACAACTGGTTAGACATGGTCATATTTTGGTCAACGACAAAAAAATGAACATCCCATCGTATATGGTAAAGGTGGATCAAGTTATTAAACTTGTCGACGCACAAAAGAAAAATGCGCTTGTCAAGAAAGCACTTGAGGAGCGCGATCCAGAAAAGATCGTTAGTTGGCTCAAGCTGAATAAACAAAAAATCACTGGTACAATAGTACGCTCACCCAAACGCGAAGATATCCTAATACCAATTCAAGAAAATTTGATAGTTGAATTATATTCTAAGTAAAGGGGTACTATGACCTTAAAACCATTTGTCATGCCAAAAAGGATTGAGGTTGACAAAAAAAACACCAATGACACATTTGGTCGTTTCATTTTATCACCCCTGGAACGCGGTTTCGGGATAACTATTGGCAATGCCCTAAGGAGAATATTATTATCATCAATTCAAGGGGCGGCGATAACTAGAGTGAGGATTGGTGACATCTTACAAGAATTTTCCACAATCCCTGGTGTCTACGAAGATATTGTAGCAGTTATCCTGAACTTGAAACGTATCAGAGTGAAATTATTGACTGATGGTCCCAGCACCCTATATTTAAAAGCCAAAGGAAAAAAAGAATATACTGCTGAGAACATCGAAAAAAATCCTGACGTAGTAATAATGACACCAAAGCAAAAGATTTTGACGGTAACTGAAACCAAGGTGAACTTCCCCATGGAAATGACTGTCGAAGCTGGCCGCGGGTATGTTCCTGCAGATGCTTTCAAACATACTGAGGCACCAATTGGAACAGTATTCATCGATGCCATATTCACACCTATCTTGTCAGTCAATTTCAACATAAAGAATACACGCGTCGGCACCAAGACTGATTATGATCATCTCTCGCTCGAACTCAAAACTGATGGCAGTCTAACTCCAGTTGAAGCAATTGTCGAAGCATCAAGTCTCCTCAAATACCACCTGTCTTTTATCACCAGCCTCGGAGTCGAACCACAGTTCACGTCAAAAGAGCAACTCAATGCTGAACATCGCCGCATCCGGGAAATACTGAAGAGGAGTATCGATGAGCTCGAGATATCAGTTCGAGCATCTAACTGCCTTAAGAACGAGAACATTCAGACAATTGGTGACCTTGTCAAAAAGAGCGGGAAAGAATTGCTGACCTACGAGAACTTTGGACGAAAATCGCTCAAGGAATTAGAAAAGAATTTATTCAAGGAAGGATTACACCTTGAAATGGACGTAGAAAAATACTTAAAAGAAGATATATAAATGAAGAAGGCTTAGAGAAAGCGCAAATATGGCAACCAAAGGCAGAGGATAATGTGTTATGAAGAAAGCTCAGAGATGGCAGAAGAACGCAAAAACAATATTTTCGAGGTGAGCGAATATGAGACATGGTGATCGAGTAAAGAAATTGGGCAGAAAAAAGGAACATCGCATTGCCTTGCTGCGAAATCTCTGTCGCTCTCTGTTCATTTTAGAAAAAATCAGAACAACCTTGCCAAAAGCAAAAGAAGCAAAGAAAATGGCTGAACACTTGATAGAATTTGCCAAACGCAATGACCTTGCCGCCCGCCGACGCATCTATCGTCAGATTCAAGATCATAAACTCGTTAAGATTATCTGTGACGAAATCGGCCCAAGGTTTAGCGAGCGTCATGGAGGCTACACGAGAATCTATCGACTCGGACCAAGACTCGGCGATGGTGCGGAAATGGCGATCCTTGAACTAGTCGAACAAAGTAACCCGGAGACAATTACTATGAGAAGAAAACTGATCGAACGGCGTCATCTAGTAGAAGCCCAAACCAAGAAAAAGAAAAAGGCGAAGAAAGAGAAGAAGCAGAAAGAGACAGATACGCAAGCCGCCGCTAAGAAAGAAAAAAAAGAAAAGAAAGTATCTAAAAAGAAGGTGGCTAAAAAGAAAGCAAAGAAAATAAAAAAGGAAAGAAAGGTAAAAAAGAAAACCAAAGAGAAAAAAGGCAAGAAAAAACGTAAGAAATAACACGCCCGATATTATTGTCGTTTAATAATAACTATTAACATTTCTGCTTGGTAATATCATCAAATGAAGGAGAACTTGACTTTGCTGTCGATTTCAATATAATTCTTTTATTTTCCAAAAAAAAAAATGGAACACAATGCTTGATATTTTGACTTCAATGCTTTCAAAAGTAGATGCAGACTATGCAGATATCCGTTACGAGATCAAAAAAGAGGTGATAATTTCCTTTAATGGTCGCGAGCTGACCCAGTTGAGCTCAAATTCCACAGACGGATATGTACTGCGTGTGCTGAAAAATGGAGGTTTGTCCTCAGTAGCCTTCACGAATAAAAAAGCTGTTAAGAAAGCCATTGCTTGGGCTGAAGAAAATGCTCTTTTAATCTCCAGAAATATCGACGAACCAGTTACATTCGCAAAGAGCAAAACCACTGTTGATTGCTTCTTGCCAGAACTCACTGAAGACCCACAGCAAATATGCATTGATGAAAAACTCGAGCTTACCAGAAAATACAATAATATTCCGCTCAAGCAAAGCAAAATTGCTACGACAAATATCAGTTATCGTGAAGTCATCCGCGATAAGTATTTCGCGAGCACTGAAGGAAGCAAGATTAGAGAGAGCCTCACCACAACAAGAATCAACGGACTCATTGTCAGCCGGGATGGAACGCTGATCCAAAATGTACGGGTGGGTATCGGCGGTAGTAATGGTTTTGCAGTACTCAGGAATCAAGAAGAAGAATTCGAAAAGCGGACTTCGATCGCCCGGCAATTATTAAATGCTGATTCAGTCAAGGCTGGCGTATATAATGCAATCCTCAATCAGAGCCTGGCTGGCGTATTCACACACGAAGCCTTTGGACACTTTTCCGAAGCCGATCTGCTTGAGAACAACCTTAGCATGCGAAAAAAGATGAAAATAGGTGCGAAACTAGGCGATGATGCGCTGAACATAATAGATGACCCAACAATACCTAATACCCTGGGCTTTTACAAATATGATGACGAAGGAACCAAGGCAAAACCAACCCAGCTTATGAAAAACGGTGTGCTCACCGGTCGGCTTCATTCCCGGCGCACCGCGGCTGCTTTCAATGAACCACTTAGTGGTCACTGTATTGCTGAGGACTATCGTTATGCACCGATTATAAGAATGGGTAACATTTTCATTCAGAGCGGCAACAACTCTTTTGACAACCTTCTTAACCGTTTGGGCAACGGCCTCTATGTTCTCGATGCAAAAGGCGGACAGACGAGTGGCGAAAATTTCACATTCGGTGCTCAATACGGTTACCTCATAACAAATGGCAAGCTTGGAAAAATGGTACGTGATATTAATATTGTTGGCAATCTTTATAAAACTCTGCAACACATATACGCTATAGGAGATGATGTGATCATGAGCAAGATCGGCGGTTGCGGTAAAGGACAGGTAAATATTCGTTCATGCTACGGCGCACCACACCTTCTTATCACTGATATTGTTGTCGGAGGAACCTAATTGCGTAGACTCCTAGAACAAGCCAGAACAATCAGTGACAAAACTGAGGTATTTTCATCCAATTTAATCACCGACTCAGTGATATTTGAAAATGGAAAACTGCGAGATATTGATACCAAGGTTCAGCTTGGCACGAGCCTTCGAATCATAAAAGACAACAAACTGGGTTTTGCCTATACAAAGAACTTAAGAAACCGCAAGGAATTTCTGGATAATTGTCTGGCGTCGCTAAAGGGTTGTATTGAAGCAAAATTCGATTTCCCTCTTACTAAAGCAACCCCAAGGCTAAGGACATATAGTACCTCGCTGAGCAAGCTGTCTAACCGTGACCTGGTCGACGAATGCCAGAGAATCTGTGAGCTGGTGAGTTCAAGGACCAAGGGTCAGTGTAACATCACTGCTGGTGACTCCATTGAAAAGGTGCGCATCATGAACAGCGCTGGTACTGATATCAAAATGAGAACCTCGGAATATGCTATAATCGTCTCGATAGTCTACCCGAATTCCTATGCGGCATTGCACCGGATCTTCGCCCGTAAAGCCTTTGAGAAAATACAGGAAAAAGAACTGACGATGATGATCGACCTTTACAACAAATCTTCGAGGACATTGAACCCTAAAGGCAAAAAGATGAAAGTCCTTTTCATGCCGGAAAGCATGTATACCCTAACCTGGCGGATTCAAAGCGCTACCAATGGTGCGGCTGTCTACGAGAAACAATCTCCCATTAGTAACCAAATAGGCAAGCGATTATTCAATAGGGAACTAAGCATCTACAATGACCCGCTCGATGATAGACTACCGGGTGCCAGATCAGTTGATGATGAAGCCATGCCATGCAGACATTTCCCTATAGTTGAAAATGGCGTGCTGAAAAATTTCTATTATGACCTTTACTACGCACAAAAGAACAACGTCGAACCAACTGGCCACGGCTTTAAAACAGCACGTTGGTCTGGTGAGACCATCGCCATTAAACCCTCTCCCTCACTCCAACATCTTCATATAAAAACTGGTGAAGTGTCTTTAGAACAATTAATTGAAAGCGTGGACCAGGGGATTATTGTTGCAGGTGCTCTTGGTGCACATAGTGGCAACATTCTGAACGGTGATTTCTCCATAGGATTATCACCGGGATTGTACGTCGAGAACGGTGAGGTAATCGGCCGAGTGAATGAGGCGATGGTTGCCGGTAATATCTACGATATCATGCAACGAATCCTTGGTATTGAAAACACTGCACATGCAACCCATGCGGGCGTTTTTCCTGCAATTCTATTTGACGATGTTAGTGTGGCAACAACAAATTGATTTTAAAATAAATAAAATATCCTATTTATGCGTGCTGATGGGTCTTGTGACCTGCACGCTGAAGTACCAGTCTTTCCACTATCCTACGATAGAAAAAATAGCCGTCGCGGATACACTTCACGGCACCGTAATTTTTGACAATTATCGCTGGCTCGAAAGCAGTGAAGAACCTCGTGTGCAAACATGGTTACAAAAACAGGAGAATATAACACGATCTATAATAGACAAATTACCCCAACGTAAGTGGCTGATTGAACGCTACACTTCCTTATGGCGTTATGATGATGAACGAACCCCTCAAAAAGTACTCGGTAGTGACCGACTCTTCTTCTGGGCAACCAAGAAAGAATGGGAACGCTGGGCATACTATTATAGAGACCACGAATCTGCTCCGGCAATCCTTCTGTTGAACCCAAATGATTGGGGACCAAGAACACTGAACCTCGTCCAGCCCTCACGCAACGGGAAATATCTCGCTTTCGGAACTGCTGAAGCTGGCAATGAACAGACTATCATAAAGGTAATGGAGGTCGCGAATCAAAAAATCCTTTCTGATTCACTCCGCGGCTGGCGCCAAAGCAATGTTGCCTGGCTACCTGATAATTCAGGTTTCTATTATTCTTCTTGTCCTTTAAAAGGAGAAGTGCCTGAAGGAGAAGAAAACTACTGGCGCAAGGTCTATTTTCATAAATTGGGTTCACCTTTATCACAAGATATTGAAGTCTTTTCCCACGACTCGGTAAAAGAATATTACCACGCTGTGTCTGTAACTGAGGATGGCAAGTATCTGTTGCTTTACCGCGGGATATTTAATAAGAACGAGGTATTCTTGCAAAGAATCGAAGATAACAATCAGCTGGTCCCGGTCACAACCACTTTTGATGGACAATATGATATTGACATCATCGAAGATAAACTCATCATTTGGACTGATGTCCAGGCGCCAAAAGGAATGGTCTATATTGCAGATGTGGACAAACCAAATAAAGCACAATGGAAAGTACTAATCCCTGAAGCCGATGATAACCTTCTATATATTGCCGGCATTGCCGGTCATCTTTTTGCAGTATACACGCATAATGCCCATACAGTGATTAAAATCTATTCAATAGATGGTGAATATCTAAAAGAGATTCTGCTGCCCACTTTGGGAAACGCACGGGTATGGGGGTATTGGTCAACCAGTGATATCTGGGTGCAGTTTTCATCATTTACTTATCCGCGAACCACCTTCCAATACGATATTGATAAGGACGAACTGGAGATCTTTCACCGACCGCCTATTGAGATCGATGTTTCAAGTTACACGACTGAACAGGTGTGGTATGAATCAAAGGATGGTACCAGGATCTCTATGTTCCTCATCCACCGTAAAGATATCGTAAGGGACGGCACAAATCCTACGTACCTTACTGGGTATGGTGGTTTCAATGTGCCAATGGAACCTTATTTTTCAACTACCTATGCTCTATGGCTTGAATCCGGTGGTATGGTCGCAATACCCAACCTGCGCGGTGGCAGTGAGTACGGTAAAAAATGGCACGAAGCTGGCATGCTCGACAAAAAACAAAATGTGTTCGATGATTTCATAGCGGCGGCTGAATGGCTTATTGAAAATAAGTACACCCAGTGCGATAAGCTGGCTATTGGCGGCGGCAGCAATGGAGGATTGCTCGTGGGAGCCGTCGTAGTCCAAAGACCAGAACTCTTCAAGATCGTGTACTGTGCAGTACCTTTGCTTGACATGCTCCGATATCACAAGTTTGGCTATGCAAATATCTGGGCTGAAGAATACGGCAGTGCCGAGGATCCCGAACAATTCAAGTATTTGCATGAATACTCTCCTTATCATAATGTAATCGATGGAACCGCCTACCCGGCGATGCTTTTTGTCGGCAGTGAAAATGATGCTCGGTGCTATCCGCTGCATGCCATGAAAATGGCTGCGCGTATGCAAGAAGCAAACCCTTCAGGTGAACCAATCCTCTTGCTCGTTCGAAGAAAATCAGGACATGGTGGCGGGACAACAATCACTGAATCAATTGAACAACAAGCCGAAGTCTGGGCATTCTTGATGGACAAAGTTGGCTTAACCCCACCGGAATAAATCCCGTATTCATTTTGTCAATTAAAGAAACGATAAAATGACAACGCGACGATCGTGGGCTTTGCCCATCTTTTATAGCAACAAGCAAGTGTCGGCGTTGACATTTCAACAAAATCGCGATATAATAAACGCATGGTTTTCGAACGTCTGGTTGTTGGAGAATTAGAAAGCAATTGTTACGTATTAAAGTCCGTTGGTATCGGGATAATTATCGATCCTGGAGCTGAACCTGATAGAATTATGAGCGCGGCATCGGGCGTTGAAATTCAACTCATCCTTGCCACGCATCGCCATTATGATCACGTCGATGCATTGATCGAGGTTAAAAAAGCAACCGGCGCACAAGCCGCGATCCATTTTCTCGACTGGCTACATGGTTTTGATTTGAGGCTTCAAGATGGGCAAATAATCAAATTCGGTCATGAACAAATTACCGTGCTCCATACACCCGGCCACACGCCCGGTGGTTGTTGCTTTCTTATTGGCGCTGATCTTTTTTCCGGGGATACGCTATTCCCCGGTGGACACGGTAACGTCTCTTTCCGTGGCGGGGATCAGCAAGCGATTCTGAAAAGCATCAAGGAGAAGCTCCTTGTCCTACCGGACAAAACAAAAGTTCATCCTGGTCATGGCCCGGCCACAACGATCGGTCAGGAACGGAGTTTATATCAGTAGTTTCTATTACAGTAACGCGGTGCATTAATTTGCAACAGTGCATCTTGTATATATAATAACCAATGGACGTAGCCATCCCATATCTAGGTGAAAGTTTAGCCCTGCTCACTGCTGTAGTTTGGGCATTTGCAGTCATTCTGTTCAAAAAAAGTGGGGAAACAGTTCACCCTATCGCTCTTAACTCATTCAAAAACTTATTGGCGGTTGTCCTATTTATCCCGACTATATGGCTCTTTGGTAAGACATTACTGCATCCAGTTCCAGCGCATGTCTACATACTTTTATTGCTCAGTGGCGCAATCGGCATAGGCATTGGCGATACACTTTTTTTTAAGTGCCTGAACTTGCTCGGGGCTGGCCTGACTGCGATTGTCGATTGCCTGTACAGCCCTTTCATAATCGGTCTGTCTATTATCTGGTTGAGAGAAAGCCTCACTTTGCTACAAATAATAGGTGCGCTCGTGATTATATCTGCAATAATGATCGCAACCGGCATAACAGGAAAAGAAAAAATCAGCCGCAAAAACCTGGTTAAGGGAATCCTCTACGGCGTACTGGCGCTTGCCACTATGGCGGTGAGCCTTGTTATGATCAAACCCCTGCTTGAGCAATCCCCTCTATTATGGGCAATAGAAATTCGCCTATTTGGTGGTGTTATGGCTCTGGCGCTCATTCTAATTTTTCATCCGGTACGACGCACAATCATCGCTTCACTATTCTCACAGCATAGCTGGATCTACACGATTTCAGGCTCATTTTTCGGTGCGTATGTGGCTATGTTTGTCTGGCTGGCAGGGATGAAATATACGCAAGCCTCAATAGCCGCTGCATTGAACCAAACCAGTACCATTTTCATCTTTATTTTTGCGGCTTTTTTCTTGAAAGAACCGATAAATCTAAAACGCACAATAGGAATTATCCTTGCCTTTATTGGTTCTTTTCTTGTGCTGTTCGGGTAATAACAGGCTGACCGAGAATTAGGAGTAGGGCGTTTCCCTCGATGTTGAGCTCGGGACGAAACGTACACCCGCCCCGTTAAATAAACTTTTGGAAGAAACATGGGCATTTCTGTTACGCAATTTAACAGGGCCCAGCCTATTTAGAAGTTTTGAAGATATGAGGCTCTGAATTTCTTAACCTCGTAACTTCTTAAGTTCATCTTTTCCCATTAGCTAAAGGCTCTACTCAAACAAAGCTTCAACAAAAGCCGTTGGATCAAACTCAACAATATCGTCGATACCTTCACCAATACCGAGATAAAGAACCGGCAGATCTAGTTCATTACATATTGGTATTACCGCACCTCCTTTTGAAGTGCCGTCGAATTTGGTGAGGATTAAACCGTTAATGCCGATTTCCTTGGTGAATATACCGGCTTGCTGTATTGAATTCTGACCAAGATTAGCATCGATTGTCAAAATATTCAAATCAGGTCCTTCTGGTCTGAATTTTGTAATCACCTTTCTTATCTTCCTCAATTCAGCCATCAGGTCGGTTCTCGTATGGAGCCGACCAGCCGTATCAATCAAGACTCTGTCAATAGACTTTGCCTGAGCTCTTGATATTGTATCAAAGACCACGGCTGCAGCATCTTGCCCTTTTTGTGAAGTGACGATCTCAACATTTGCCCGGCGCGCCCAGATTTCCAGTTGCTCGCTCGCTGCATCACGATAAGTATCAGCGCACGCAAGGATTACTCGCTCACATCGCTGATAAAGGTTTGCCAATTTTGCCACGGTCGTCGTTTTACCAGAACCGTTCACACCGCTCACCATGATGATTACTGGTTTTTCAACATCGATTTTGGGGACATCTATACTAAGAAGATTGACCAATTCCTTTTTCAGAACTTCAACAAGGTCAACACCATCGTCACCTATCCGTTGCAATATCTCATCTGTGTACTTAATGCCAACATCAGCCCTGAGTAAGATATCTTCAATTTCATTAGTTGATGCGCCTTTAGTGCGGGAAAACAACTGGCTTGCTTTGCTTAACGCCTGTTTAAACTTGTTAAGCATCCAGATTTAGTTTTTCGAGGTCAGCAAGCTTTGCTGAAATTACCTTACTTTGACCACGTTTTTCCATGGTCAACCCGTAGAGATAATCAGCATACTCCATGGTCGCACGGTTATGGGTAATTATAACCACTTGTGTTCTTTGCGAAAGGTCGCGCAGAAACTTATTAAACCTTACCACATTTGCGTCGTCAAGCGGTGCATCAATTTCGTCAAGGATGCAGAAAGGAGCGGGTTTAACAAGGTACAAAGCCAGTAGCAGACTTACTGCCAGCAGAGTCCGTTCACCTCCGGAAAGTTGATTGATCACTTTTAACCGCTTGCCCTTCATACGGACGGCAATATCAACCTTTGACGTCAAGGGATTACTCGGATCACTCAGCACCAAATCTGCCTGTCCACCTTCAAAAAATTTTGAAAAAACGAAATTAAACTCTTTCTTAACTTCATCGAATATCGCGACGAAACGCTCCCGGGCGCGCGTATCAAGTTCGTTAATCGAATGCAGTAGACTACTCTTCGCAGTGATTATATCATCACGCTGACCAAGAAACTCATCAAGCCTTTTTTTCTCATTCTCAAAAAGTTCCAGACTGAGAGGGTTTACTTCGCCAAGCTTTTCCAATTTACCTCTTACCTCAACGAGCCGTGCTTCAGCATTTGGGATATTTTCTTCAGGGATGTAGTCTCGAAGATCGACGCTGAAATCTTCTTCGCCTTTCTTCCAAACTTCATCTTTTTTGTATTTGAGTTGAAATGATTCGTATTTTAGCTGCATGATTCTATTCTGAATCTCTTCGTGGCTTTTTTGCTTCTCCGCGAGTTGGTCAAAAATATTGTTTAGTCGATGGGTTAAATCTTCAGCAAGTTTCTCAGGCAGCAACGTCTCGATATCAGCCTTCTGGCTCTTCTTCGATTCCATCTCCTCTTTCAGTAGAGCAATCTGGCGCTCGACCTCATCAAGGTTTTTGGCACTTCTATCCTGCTTGAGCATACCTATTTCGCTCTCTACGATCGCCATCTCAGACTTGAGTTGCTCAATACCCGCATCAATATTGCTGAGACGTTCATTATGAGCAACCGCTTCCATTTTCTTCTCGTTCAGCAATACGTTCTTGTCTTTGATATCACGTTCGATATCTCGGCTGTTCTCTAGCAAACTCTGCCGCTCATTTTCGATCTTCTTACTTAGTTCTTCCACTTCCTTAATCTTTGCTTCAATCTCTTGGATTTTTCCGGAGATTTGCTTGACAGCATCTCTTGCAACCCTTTTATCGTTACCAATACTATCGTACTCTTTCCCTACTTTCTCCAAATGGCGTTTCAACTCCTTTAGCTTCATTGATTGCTCAGATTTCTTGACATTTATTGCGAAAAGCCGATTTTTTTCTTCATCTATTCGGTTTTTTATCGCTTTTTGTTCATCTGTAAGTCGTTTCTTTTCTTCATTGACAAAAAGTATCTCATTCTTTAAGGTTTCAAACTTCCCTTTATGCTCTTCAAGACGCTGACTGATTTTGAAGAACCCGATCTCACCCCGCTCAGTGATTATCATACCGTTCTTAATGAGTATTCCATTTCTAGTTACAAAACCACAATTATGATATTTGCTGGATAATTTATGCGCCTCGCTAAAATCGTCGACCAGGAAGTAACGAGTGAGTAAATTCTGGAGGACTATCTGTGACGACTTAAACTCAACAAATTGCGTAGCCGGAGTAAATTCCTCAGTTATCTCGACGGACGATTCTGCTTCGTGTGTTGCCTTCACGTCGATAAAACCAAAACGTCCTTCAGGGATATTGCTGAAATCACTAGCCTTGTAATTATGTATCAGATAGTAATTCAGAATATCCCCAAGGCATATATCGATAACTGACTCGTAACCTGAGGTAACAGTTATATTATCCCTTAACAGACCCCTGTTTCTGTTTTTAAAGCTCTCTTCTATCTCTTTAACACTATTCTTTTCTTTAAGACGATGGGTCAATGTGTCGACAATGAGTTTGCATTCGGCCAAGCCATGCTGTCTATTTACCAAATCAGTTTCCAGTTCAGCCCGCTTTTTTTCATTACCCGTCAAGTCGCTATTGGCTTGTTCTAATCGCTGAGCAAGCTCATCCTGTTCCTTGATAACTGCATCCAACTCCACTTCCAACTGCTCCAGTGACCGCCGAGCGGTATCGATTTCCATTTGATGGGTGTCGTATTCTTCATTAATGCGCGTTAGTATCGTCTCTTTATTTTCTTTTTCAAAACGGAATCTTGTGATCTGATTGCGATACGCCTGGATGTCTGCCTGATCGCCAGCGATCAATTTATCTTTTTCCTTAAGTACCTCGGCAAGAGAAAAATACTTACTGTTCGTAGCTTCCAATTGTTCTTGCTGCGTCTGAATGGAGGCTTTTACCTGATCTATTTGATCAGCAAACTCAACTTTCTTACGGCCATATTCTTCAAGCCGATTTCGAGCGTTAACCAACAACTCCCCTTTTTCTTTAATGCTGGTTATGGTTCGTTCATTAGCAAGGGTTATCTGCTTTGCTTGCTCTTCTTTATCATTGATCTTCATGAGCAATTCTTCAAGAACTTTATCAACTACGGCAATGTGTAAAAGGGTATCTTTCTTCGTGGTTTCAACTTGCGCCATCTTTTTCTTAAACTGTTCTCTCTCTTCTTCCAGTTGTTTTATTTCTTGTATAATAGACTGTCGCTGGGTTTCGATACTGTCTTTCTGTTCTTGAATCTTCGCTAATTCATCGAGACTACTCACAAAATCGTTCTTGAACATGAATAGGGTCAAGACCCTGTATTCTTCCTTTAGTTCTTGGTAAAGCCTGGTCTGTCTTACCTGACGCCTAAGACTTCTCAGGGACCGCTGCATCTCGTGTATGATATCTTCGAGCCGCAGAAGATCCTGTTCGGTCAACTCGAGTCGTCGTTTTGTCTGTTCTCTACGTTCTTGATACTTGAGAATACCGGAAACATCATCAAACATCTCCTTGGTGTTACCGTGTATTATCTTCTCAATCTCTGACAGCTCGAGAAACGAATAGGTAAGCGTTCCCGAATTCAAAAATAATGCCTGGATATCCTGGAGTCGACACCTAACCCGGTTCAAATAGAATTCACTTTCGCCAGAACGGTAGAATTTCCTTTTGATCTCAAACTCGCCGCCAAATTGCGGAAAAAAGTCCTCATTATCGATGGTAATGGAGATTTCAGTGAAATTTGCATCGTCTTGGGGAACGGGTGATACGTAAATCAAATCTTCTATTCTTTCACAACGTAAAGCTTTCATGGACTGCTCGCCAAAGACCCATCTGAGTGCATCAAAGATGTTCGATTTCCCACTACCATTGGGTCCGACAAAAGCGGTTATGCCCTGGTCAAGAACAATTTTGGTCTCGCCGGGGAATGATTTGAAACCATAAAGTTTTATCTCTTTGATTTTCATAGAAGGCGCATCCGAACCAGCATAAATCTCGCCGCCATGTTAATCCTCCTCACGCAGATAGATTTCCCGTTCTAGATACGGGTGGTAATCACTCCACTCCTTTTCCATCCCTTTATTTTTCTTCCTTTCGCTCATCATAATTTCAACCTTGGAATCCAGATTATCGATAAAGTGCAGAACTAGTGCTTCTAAAAACTTCGGTTGTTTAGGCGACCCCCATTCGTATTCGCCGTGGTGTGACAGTATCATGTGCAACAACCTGAGTCTCAAAGACTCGGGGAAATCAGGGATTTGCTTAATCCTTTCGGCAACAAGCTCATAACCTATGACAATATGACCCAACATTCTTCCCGGTGTGGAGAAATCAAGTCTTCGGGCATAAATGTATTCATAGACCTTGCCGATATCGTGCAGGATACCCGCGGTGATTAATAAATCACGGTTAAGAGCTTCATACACAGTTTTAATTTTATCCGCTAACCTCAGAACGTTACGGGTGTGAACGACCAGACCACCGAGATAGGCATGGTGAACCCGTTTTGCGGCCGGCGCACGCTTGAATTTTTCAATGAGTTCCTTGTCGCCAAAGAAGGCATCCAGCAACTGCTTAAGGTGCGTATCTTTAACTTGCTTGCGAAAGTTTTCTATCTCTTCAAAGGCATGGTTTATGTCCTCATCTGCCTGAGGAAGAAAATCTTCAGGTTCTGTTTCGTTTTCAGGAACGCGTTTTATTGAATTGACAACGATCTGTAGACGGTCGTTATACTCATTTACATTGCCAACAACAAAAACAAAATCACCCGCCGAGAGTACATTGATGTCTTCAACTGTATTATCCCACGCAATACCCTCAATACTTCCGCTGCGGTCAGTAAATTCAAGGACTGCGTATGCCCCGCCGCCTTTTTTGTCTTTGATCGATTTCCTTGAAAGGACAAAAACTTCTTTGACGGTTTGACCTGATTCCAGTCCTTCGACGTATTGACTTTTCATCTTACAGCAGATTCAACCCGGCAAATGAGTTTGTTTTGTTATCACAGCAGTCAGCGTGTAGATTATTTCTTAGGTGTCTCCAGATGGAGAATTTTTTTCTTTATCAAATCCAGTTTTTCGTGTAGGGTGCATTCCTCTTTTTTCTCCGCCTCAAGGGCACTGCGCACCTCTTCTCGCTTTTGTGATAGCAAAGAAACCTCTTTATTCAACCTTTGTTCCTCTTCCTTTTGCTTTCCCAATCGACTAAGTATTGCCGCTTCAGTCTCCTTCAGTTTCTCAATAGACTGCATGACTGGGTTCTCTTCAATCTCTCGTTTTTTGGCATTGTAGTCATCTTGCAGTTGTTGTAGAGATTTTTTTATCTCGTTTGTTTTGCTTTGCAATTCATCGAATTCCTGCTGGGCACTTTGCTGTTCTTTTTTCAACGATTCAATCTTGGGCGAGAAAACCTCCTCTTGCCGTTCGTTTATATTCTCAACTATCTTCGCCTCCAAATTCCGTTGCATTGAGAACATGATAATAAAGACGATAATCGCTAACACAATACCAACCGCGAGAACAATCGGGCTTGAATCTGCAGCCACTTTGATTGCTGGAATATTAGGTTTCGCCCCAAAATAAAGTGCGCCAACTTGCGTCTTGCCAACTTTGATGCTGAACCCACCCTCAAATAGACCGTTGTTCTTTTTCACAATACTCGAACCTGATTTGAGAAGGGTTGAGCTATAGATTTTATCGATGCTTTTAGGGTCACTTGATGCGATGACTTTGTTTTTTGCATCGGTGAAGTGAATATATATCAACTCTGGTTCATCGCGACGGAAGCGGGTAATTATTTCGTTCAGATTGCCAGCTTCTTCCATAATAATCGCATCTTCAACAAAAGTGGCGTGGGCTATCAAATTACCAACATCGATGAATCTTCTTATCAGCACTTCTTTTACAGCTGTGTCACCGCCGGTTGTTTCCGAAACCAGAAACTTAGGACTAAAGAAAAAGAAAACTGAAAGAAGAACGATTAGGACGCAGGGAATTATCGCAAAACTTATTTTTGACATCTATCCTCCTAGGCTCACAGACAATCTATGACACCCCCCAAGATCAAAATAAGGGGAATAAGTATAGTCAATGCAGAGCGCTTTTGTTCTTAGCGAAAAGCCAGCAGTCAGTCCGGCAAGAAACTCCAGACCACTACTTTCGGTTCTTATCGATGAAAGGAGTGTATTATATGATGCCTTCAACTCAAGATTAGGCACAACTGAATACCCTCCTCCGATTCTAATACCGAAATCCATCAAGGCTGGTTTTACAATATCCAGTCCAAGCCATGCATCAGTAAATCGTTTCACACCACCAACATTGACTTCATAAGGAAACATCTCTGAAGTTTCAATAAATGGCTTCACCCCTGAACCGATGTTCTTGACGGCAAAGCCAACTTGAACATCGGGTTCTTCCCAGAGGTACATCGTGCCGAGATCAATACCTGCACCCAAGGAATACAGCGTATCAATCTTGGCATATACGGCCTTTATTGATACCCCAATTGCGACATTTCTATAGAAGAATCCTTTACCCACATTGAGATCTATGAAATGAACGCCAAAACTACCGTGTTCAGCACCCCACTCATCGGTTTTTTTTATTTGCCCACCATAAAAATATTTAATACCTAAACCAAGCTGATTTTTTTCATAGCCCAAATAGCCAAAATGGGTATCACCAATATATGACAGATATGAAGTTGAATAAAATGAACCGTAGTTATATGCTAAGCCGGCTGGATTATAGCTCACACTGTAACCATCCCCGAACTGTGCATAGCCCATACCGACCCGATGCGCGATCGGATCAACCAGCAGATGTTCAAACCCGATATTAGCTGTCAGTAGTAAAATAAGTGTTAACATTAAACCTCCAACGGAAAATTATAACAACAATTACAATAAAGTCAAGCATTTTCTGATTTTACAATTTCTACAATGTTCGGCAGCAACTTCCCTCGCTTACGAAAGTAAGTATCCATGATCTTAGCAAACACCAAGCCCAAAGCAAAGCCGACAAGCCCTGATATGACCATATACCACCCTGCACGCCGGGTAGTAATGAGCATAGCGATTAAACCCAGCAGGATCGGAAATACAAAGAGGAAAAAGACCGCAATCATGCTTTGCTTTGCTGATGTCTCCACGTAAACCTCATCACCAACGACTGCTCCAATCCTGTTATCTGCCTCCATAATCATGATTTTACCAGAAGGACGACAAACCCCGCAAGACGGGCAACTCTTACATGCTTCACTCGGTTCAATACTGATTTTTGCGATAGAACCTGTCATTTCGAAGACTTTCCCTTTTTCTCTCACTGAAATAGTATATATTTATTGAACATCGTGTCAATAAGCTATATCCTCATACTCCTTTCGCCTTGACATTGAGAAACAGATAACTATAATCTTTAAGTGTTAGGGAGGTTTTTTATGCGCAAAGTATTTTTATTGGTGCTTCTTTTTAGCACCATGCTGACCGGTCAACGACGTCCTGGAGCTGTCTTCCTCCTAATTTGGCCTGGAGCAAGACCTACTGCATTAGCCGGTTCATTTGCAGCAATCGCTGATGATCCAACTGCTTGTTATTATAACCAAGCAGGGCTTGCCTTTATCGAAAATACCATGATAACGCTCCAGCACGCAAATTGGTTACCCGCCCTGCAATCTGATATGTACTATGAATTTATCGGCGTTGCCAAACCATTTAAGTTTGGAACCCTTGGTTTCAATATAATCTACTTGACTACGGGTAAAACCCAGGTAGTCGATCCAGAAGGAACACACCTCGGTGAATATACAACATTCGACATCTCAATCGGGTTCAACTACGGCTTTAAATTAAACTCGAAACTCGGCTTGGGTTTAGGTTGGAAAATCATCTATTCGTACCTTGTGCCAGAATGGGTACTTGTAAAAATGCCTGGCCTGGGAATTGATAAAGGCGGCACTGGACTTATTTATGCCTTTGACAGCGGCGTGCTCTACAAACCTTTTGAATTTGTCTCTCTTGCTGGTGCACTGCAGAATATAGGACCCGATATCAGCTATTCAGAAAGTGGTTCTTCAGATCCATTGCCTTATACGATGAGGTTAGCGGCGAAATTTGACCCTGTGCAAACCAGGGTTGTGCACATTACCTTAACCGCCGAAGTCACCAAGATACTCGTTGGTATGTTTGCCCAGGAAGATAATTCGTTCTTTGAAAATCTTAAGTACGAACTCGAAGAGGCGTGGAAATCAATCGGCCTGGAAATAGATTATTACAATTTTATAAAGCTGCGTGGCGGCTACTTCTATGACAAAGAAGGTGCAAGGAAAGGATTCACGTTTGGCGGTGGTATACGGGCTGGCGGGTTCTCGCTTGATGTCGGAGTCGACCAAGCCATTTATGATTTCCAAACATCAAACCGTAAATTTTCTTTAACCTACCGTTTCAAATAAATCTATCAAATCTGAGACTATGATTCTCATTACTGGCGCAACTGGTTTTATCGGCAAAAACTTAGTCCCGGTACTTGCCAAGTACGGTAGACTGAGAATCCTTGTCCGTCGAACTTCAAATATTGATCTCTTCAAGGAAAAACCGAATATCGACATCGCTTTTGGTGATATCGAAAAAGGAATAGGCATCGACGATGCATTACAAAACATTGACATGGTCATCCACGCTGCGGCAAGAACTATGGGCAAGAACTACCTTGAATACTACCAGACAAATGTCCTCGGTACGCTTAATGTAATAAGAGCGATGAAACAGAAGGGTGTTAAGAAAATTCTCTTCCTCAGCTCTCATGCTGCCTGCGGACCCAGCCCAGACAAAACTGTGCTAACGGAAAGTGCGAATCCAAAACCGATTTCACTCTACGGCCGCACAAAACACATTGCAGAAAATATCGTGAGAAGAAGCTCTCTTGATTATGTCATACTGAGGCCGGTAGCAGTTTTTGGACCGTATGATACGGATGTGCTTCGCTATATTAAATATGTCACAAGGTCCATTTTCCCATTTATTGGCGGTGGAGAAAAGTATCTAAACCTTATTTATGTAGAGGATCTGGTTCAAACGATACTGGGAATTATACAATCTAAGACATTCAACGACCGCATTTATTTCTTGAATGACGGAGTGCAATACACATTACACGGCTTGCTCGACAAAATCGCCAGCCTACTCAACAAAAGCACATATCAAATATGCATTCCAAAACCTATCGCGATGCTCTATGGTCTCGCCAACGATGTATTCTTACCCGCACGGAAAAGGGCTGTTTGGCGTGACAAAATTAGAGAATTAAGCCAGAAATATTGGCTTTGCAGCAATGAACGAATAACTGCCGAGCTCAACTTCCACGCCAATTTCACGTTTGACCAGGCAATAGAAAAAACCTTAAGATGGTACAAGAACAACGGATTCTTAGACTAATCGCGGTGCTCTTGACAAGGACTTGTATATAGTTATAATCACTAAATAATAATAGGTTTTATAGGCATTTGTCGTTAATTATTAACTTATAACAAAGGAAAAAAATGAGCTGGTATGCAGCATATACCCGTTGTAATCATGAGAAGATTGTAAAAAAACTCCTCAAAGAAAAAGATGTCGTTACTTTTCTTCCTCAGATTATTGTGCCGAGCAGACGTAGAGATCGAAAAATACTCATCAAGCGTCCTCTCTTTCCGAATTATCTCTTTGTTGAACTCAATGAAGCTCATGAGACCTGGATGAAAGTCTTCCGCACGCCCGGCCTCGTACGAATATGCGGTAATGACCGCCCAATGCCAATACCTGATGAAGATATTGAATCAATAAGAATTTTTATTAACAGCGACCGCAACCTTTATCCTTTGTCATGTCTTAAAATCGGTTCAAGGGTTCAGGTAATCTCTGGACCGCTGACCGGCGCGATTGGCATACTTGTCAAAGAAAGCCATAAGAAAAGAAGGCTCGTTGTGTCACTCGAATTGATGGGTCAATCAGTAGCCGCTACTTTGTTTGACGACGAAATAAAACCGTATTAGTAAAATTCCAAAAACCAAATCCCAAATCCCAAACAAATTTCAAATGACTAATGACCGAAATTTAAAAAAAACTGTCACGGTAGTCGCCCGATTCATCGGGCAGTTACTAGGTAACTAAGTTATTAAGTCATTAACGACTTACACCGTACTCTCTACGCCTTACACTCTTGTCCCTTGGTTCTTGTTATTTGCTTTTTGTTCCGTTTCTCCGATACTTACTTTGCCATTTGGCTCTTGCTTCTTGTAATCCCTGCTATTTAGTGGTATGCTTTAATGCCTATCTTGTCGTAAACTTCAGCCATGGTCGCAGTGGCGATCTTTTTTGCCTTTTTGTGACCATCGTTTAATACTTCGTAAATATAATCTTTTTTACTACGCAATCCCCTTTGTTTATTTTGAATAGGTTCTAATTCCTTATACATATTGTCCAGAAGGATTTTCTTACAATCGAGACAACCAATCCCTGCAGTGCGGCATCCATGTGTACAATGTTCTATATCTTCCTGCTTAGAAAATGCCTTGTGCATAGTAAAGATATTACAAATATCAGGGTTTCCCGGATCAGTTTTCTTCTTTCTGTTTGTATCCGTGACCGCAGTTGAAAGCTTCTTCCAAATCTCTTCTTTAGTTTCATCAAGGTATATACAGTTACCAAGGCTTTTACTCATTTTATTCACACCATCGAGCCCCAGAATTCGTGAAATTTCACCAAGTTTTGCCTTTGGTTCTGGAAAAATCTGTCCAAAAGTTGAATTGAATCTTCTAACTATCTCTCGTGTTAATTCCAAGTGTGCAACCTGGTCATCACCGACCGGCACAACATGTGACTTATAAAGAATAATGTCTGCTGCCATAAGTGCTGGATAATCCAATAACCCCATATTCACATAGTCGGGATTTTCCTTGCTTTTTTCTTTAAAAGTTGGGACTCTTGAAAGCCATGAGATCGGCGTTATTGTGTTTAATATCCATGCAAGTTCAGTATGTGCTGAAACCGTTGATTGCAACATCAATATGCTTTTTTCAGGGTCAATACCAGCAGCAAGATAATCAACCGCGGCGCTGAATATTCTCTGCTCCATTTCCTTTGGGTTAAAGCGTACAGTCATTGCATGGTAATCAACAATGCCGTAAATACAAGAATAATCATCCTGGAGTGCAATCATATTCTTCATTGCACCGACATAATTCCCAATATGCAACCTACCTGAAGGTTGAATACCGCTAAAAACCTTTTTCTTCTCTGACATGGTCAAATAATAGTCAAAAAGAAAATGAAGTCAATACGATTGCGGGACCCCTTGACAGCACCTAAATTACTCTTATAATTATAACAGAGGAGGTGGATTGAAGATAATTTGTGCAAAGGCATTAATACATATTTATTCCTTTCTACTTCTTACTTCCTACTTCTCACTTATCTATGCCCAGGCACCTGATACACTTTGGACAAAGATATATGGCGGAGTAGAACATGATTGTGGCTATTCAGTCCAGCAAACAACAGATAAAGGATATATTGTTACAGGATATACAGGCTCATTTGGTGCAGGTGGTGGTGATGTTTATCTAATAATGACCGATTCATTGGGTGATACGCTCTGGACAAAAACATATGGAGGGGTCGACTCAGAGGGTGGCTTTTCAGTTCAGCAAACAACTGACAAGGGATATATCATCACAGGCAGAACAGAATCATTTGGTGCCGGTTCATATGATGTATATATTATAAAAACCGATAGTCTGGGTGACACGCTTTGGACAAAGACATGTGGTGGTATTGAGGATGATGAGGGTCGTTCAGTCAAGCAGACTACTGATGGCGGATACATTATTGCTGGGCATACATGGTCTTTTGGTGCAGGTTACTGGGATGTTTATCTTATACGGTTAGGTCCTGACACCTTAGGGATTGAAGAGACCGCACGACGCTCTATGCTCAGCGCCTTACGCTTGCAGGTCTATCCAAATCCGTTTCGACAAAAGATACAAATTAGATACATGATGCAAGATACAGAATGCAGGATACAAAATTTTTCTCTGAAAATATATGATGTCGATGGAAAGTTGATTAAGATATTAGTGAATCAACAACAAGAAGCGGGTTATTATGTGGAAACTTGGGACGGGCGAGATAAGAACAACAAAAAAGTTTCCAATGGCATCTACTTCCTAAGGTTTGAAGCTACGGATTACAGCGAAACGAGGAAATTGCTATTGATAAGGTAAGACATCATTGTTAAAAATAAGGGGAGCGATCTAAACCACTCCCCTTATTTTCTTCTTGTGGAAGGTTTGGGGAAGATTTCCACTTTTTCTGTGCTAAAGCACAGTCGATTTCAGCGATTAATAACAGATGACAGTGATTAAAAAATCTGTGTAATCTATGTGTGTATCTCTGTAATCGATGAATCGAAGATTCACGAAGTCCGTCGTTCTACCTAATTATTCCGAATGACATATTATTTTTTTATTTTTACAATTTTCGTCTTTAAAACTCTATTTTTATTTTTTATTATTAAAAAATACACACCTAATTTTAATTCTTTACCAATATTGATAGTTTCTTGCCCTTTTGTTTTCAAATGGATTAATGCTCTTCCCATAATGTCATAAATAGAAATGTCATATAGATTGGTAGGATGTAATCCAGACAATTTTAATTGGTCAGCAAAGATTGATTTAATTATTTCTATATTAACCTGTAATTCATATCTTTGCTCTGCTATACCTGTTGAATCCCAGAAATTATTCCTTATCGCATTCCATATATGGTCATAATCACGGTCATAGCCGAGTGCCCAGCACCCTGCACCCTCGAGCAATGAATCATTGACCATACCAAACTTGATGTCGAGGGATACAGAATCATCGTACCAACATTGATGCCATTCGGTTGTGTAATAACGATACCACGGAGTAAGAGAATAATCATCCCAAATTCTGCCATAGGTATTCGCGTTCTGGAAAGCATAATAATATATCTTTGCTGAAGCCGTACCGGTTGTGGCACTCCCAATATTTTGTGAAACCGTAGGCCAATCATAACCATAATAAGGTATGCCTAAAATTATCTTCGACCCGTCCACCCCATATGCTTTATAACTGCCAATTGACTTTGCTGCACAATACTGTCCCCAAAAAGAAGAAGGAACACAAGGCGAGACTGGTCCAGCTATTGATGAACCGCTCCAGTGAAAATCATAAGCCATGATAAATAAACCATCGCAATGGTCAGCCAGATAGTCGATGTCATAACCCGGGTACCATTCAGGCACTGCAATCGAGGCAATATACACATCTTTTCTGCCCCCTGAATGACCCCAGAGTTTAACAGAAAGATCATTGATAAATAGATTAAAACTATCGCGCACTGAACTGGTCACGAACTCAAAATCGATATTAGCGCCTTCAATACCGTAATTGGTCATGAAATCGCTGATATTATTTATTGCATTCTGTCGTGCTGTTGCATTATTAAGAAAAGCGGTCACATTGGAACTGCCAAAGACAATAAAGGTCATATGGATCAGAACGCCGTTGGCATGGCTATGGTCACGAATGCAGGTGAAGCGGCTTAGATACGGAATGCCGCCCAGACTGCCATCTGTCGGATCGATCTCTACTGAGAAATAGGCGATATGCGTAAGCAATTCCATTTGAAAATAATCATAATATATCGTGTCTATCCAATACGGGCAATAACCATAATAGTCCTTATTCATCTCGCGCGATCTGGCTTGCAGCGGTACATAAGCGAGTTGTGTCTGACTGACTACTGAAAAAACCGCGTCATCCAGATGATTTTCATATTCTATTTGGTGTATTGAAGGTGAATGAGCGAGGAATGCAAGTACTAAAAAAAACATCATTCTGTCCTTGTCCTGCGCACCCTATTGATGATCAAGAAAATCGCCACGGCGAGGATCAGGATTATAATTATCACAATAATGAGCGTAGAATTAATAAAGATACGTACTTGATCAGCGTGCTCTTCGGTCATTGAACCCCGGGTATCATCCTGCGCAGCAAGCGTATCGTCCTGCAGACTGTCCTGGTGTAATTTTAGTTCGTGCTGGTGTATGCTTTCGAAATTAGAATCAGGCATTGAAGATTTAGCTGCAGCGTTTACAATCCCCACAAAAAACATTATAGCAAAAAGCAATATATGATGTTTCAATTGATTCTCCTTTATTCCATTATAAATGACTACGGTATGTCTGTCAAGGAATATCGTCCCCGTTAGATAGCAAACATCTTACCGGGTTTATGAAGGGGGTTTACTGAGTCTTTGGTCAATATCAAGGGCGATCTTTAACCCCTCTTCTTTTGTCTTTATCTTCTCTTCAAGCTGCAAATCGAGGAGTTCCTGAAGGATTACTTTAAATCTGGGTCCGGGCTTCAAACCAAGAGCTATTAAGTCATAGCCATTCACCAGTGGTTCAACTTTAGGTTTGGCATCGTCTGCCCTTTTCAACGCGATCATTCTTATAAAGACTTGCTCAAGGTGCTTTGTCCAACCGGCGGTTGCATAACCATCAGCCCAGGCAATCATCATGGCACCAAGCCAGTCATCGCCCAGGTCCCGGAAAAACCTGCGAATTGCGCGGTCAGTCAATGCTGAATTCGTTGCCAGCAGATGAAGCCTCATGTGTTCCTTGACTAACTTGCTTGCTGTATTTACATCGTTGCGCGACATTTTCAAACGTTTAGAGCCAAGCGTACGCATTATCCGACTGCCCTTTGTGTCATGTCCATAAAAATGAATTTCGCCGTTCTTAACAAGCAGTGTATCTGGCTTGGCAACATCATGGAACAAACCGGCAAGTTTCACCAAAGGTACGCGTTTGGTCTCGGTAAAATAAAAAGAAAACTCAGGCTCAATATTTTTGAAAAATCCATCTTTCATAAGATGTTCTAATGCTTCATAGGTACCGAGCGAATGATTCCATAGATAATCATCCTCAATAATCTTTTTCGCTTCAGGATATATCTGTAGAAAAAAACCGAGTGAATTCATTTTAAGAATCATGGCAAAGGAATCTGGCGTGGCCATGATGCGCAGCATCTCATAACCAATACGTTCGGCTGCTACCTTATTTAAGCTCACTTGCTTGGTATATTTAAAAAAGTCCTTGTGCAGACTAAGGCGCAGTTCCAGGGAAAACCTAAACCCACGCAGTACGCGTAAAGGATCTTGTTTTAGTGCTTGATCAGTAGTCAACCTTAAAATCCCTTTTTTCAAATCCTTGGTACCGTTAAAGGGGTCATAGAATTCAGACGTGTCACAATTCACTGCCATGGAATTGATCGTAAAATCGCGCCGCTTCAAATCTGCTTCGATGTCCTTCTTGCCGATACCGATGAAGTCATATATGATATTGTCTATGACAACGCGTGCTTCATCATCGGTTTTACTTAAAAGAACAAATGCTCCTTTGGTCTTACGGGCAAAACTGCGCGCAAAGCGAATACCTGAACCAGACACTGCAAAATCATAATCAACTGGCTCAATGCCTAAGATAAAATCACGGATAGTCCCGCCCACAAGGTACAGCTTGCGCTTGCCTTTCAGTGCATTGACGCGCTGAATGCTTTGGTTTTCTGTGATAAATTTCGACAAAGATTCCATTATGCTATTCTACTCGGTATACCAATGCCTGTCAACGATATATGCAAAAGTATCAGAGTAACAGTGTATCTGTAGTTGCCTGATTTATCAGGCTGCTCAATAAACCCCGCTCCTTCATAAGGGGCGTGGGTAAATTTAGCCACTACAATATCGTGAAGATGATGCGACCAAAGTAATCAAATAGACTAAATGAAATTCAAAATCCTATTGACCAACGTAGTTCCCAGGGTTCGTCACTTAAGGTATAAAAAGGAACATTAAATGAAAATGGACCAAGGACAAGCCTTGCGCCCATATCAAAAGCAAAGTCGCCGTAAAAGCCGGCATCAGCAAAAAACCTTACCCGTGTATTACTGGGGAATTCGAGGTTCATACAATACATCTCATCCGATTTGATGTGCAGGGTTTGATACCCCCTCATATTTCCATTACCCGGGATATGGATCCGCTCTTGTGGTGAAAAAGTTCCGGATTGACCGCCAATAAGATCGGGTATGAAAGTAATACGCAGCGCACCACTCAAAAAGAATTGCTCCTGGATTGGAGGCGTGCCAAATATTTTTCCGGCAAACAAACGGATATTGCATGGTAAAAACAGATCTAATTCTCGTTCTATAACTACTGTTGCCTTCATGTAGTTCCAGTCACTGCCAAAGGTTTCATGGGCTGCGCATAGTCCTAAACCAACGCGCCATGAACCATGCTTGAATGATAGCTCGTTGTCGATCATAATATTTGTGCCAAGTTCCCAGTCAAGCGTATCAACCGTTCCGTACGAGTAAAGGTTTCGATAAACCAACATACTCTTGATTTCGAGTTGCGGTGTACGGGTCAGTGGAATGCCCAGGTTACTTACTAAACCAATCCTTGCTTTATCCTCACCATTGACCTTGGCACCGCTGAGGGCAAGCCGCGTGCGAAACCCCCGTTTAAAAAAAAGTGGTGTTTGGTATTGAATTGATGGATAGAAATTGGTGCTTTTTGTGCCATAAGTGCAGCCAGCGACCCATTGGTTTCGACCTTTCACAAAATCAAAATCAACAAACTCTGCACCAGCTAAGTACAACCCTAAAATAATGCCGTCGTACGAGCCATACCATAAATAAGGTGCCCAGATAATCTGGTAAGCATCGAGTGAAGGCAGACTAAAAATCGGTTTTACCTCGACTTTGCGTGGATAAAAGTTATTCCAGTAGTTAGGCTCGAGTGAATATCCATGAGGATCAATGATCACTTTTTTAATATTTCCGGCAGCTTCTGGCATGATTATCGTATCGACCTTTGCCCGCGTATCTATACGAAAAACACGCATGCCTGATTCAGCCTCAATGAGCACATCGACCGGCACCAGCAACTTGCCCTTATTCTCCACGACCACCTTATTACCCCATACTTTCTCAACTGACCAATCACAATATTCCGTGGTATTGAGAAAAGAATCGAAAAGAGATCGCAAATCCTCACCGCTTGCATCTTCGCATATCTGGATAAAATCCTCAGTCTTTGGATGTTTAAATTTGTAAGTTTCAAAATATCTTTTTAGAATTCTATCAAATCGCTCTCGTCCTAAAATACCTTCAAGGTTGAACAGAAACAGCGCTGGTTTTGAATACGCACTATTGGCATACGCGATCGGCACATCGACATACTCGTAAGCGGAGGTAAGAATCGGCATTTCTATTTTGTTGGTCTGTGTCAGGTAATAGACTAATTTGTGGTAGTAACGCCTGGTTATAGGCGGCAGAAGCGGTACATGAAATTTGAGCAGGGAGTTTTCTCTCCCGTATTTGTCTTCAAGATACCTGATCTCTGTATAGGTCGTAAACCCTTCATCGAGCCACGCCTCATCCATTTCATTTGAACCAAGAAGCCCATAGAACCATTGATGACCAATCTCATGAATGATGACAATTTCAAACAATCGAGTGAACGGGTCTTCATCCAAACCAATAATGACCAGATGCGGATACTCCATGCCGCCAGAAAAACTACCATCAACAATACTGAGGTTCTTATACGGGTATTTGCCATACCATTGATTATACCGGCTTAGTGCGTCGATTCCATAAGTGCCAGCATTCTTCCATTTTTTTTCATGCTGTTTCTGAAAGAAAACATAAATATTAATGTCATCAACATTCAATCTTTCGACTGAGTAATCAGGATCACCTACCCAGGCAAAATCGTGAATGTTTTCTGCATGAAACCTGACAGTTCTCCGTCCACCGGTCTTGATTTTTCTTTTCGCAGTGATCAATGAATCCATAAAGATAATGTCTTCGGGATCAAGCCGTTCACCCGTTGCCGCTATTACATAGTCACCTGGTACATTTATCACGACATCAAAACTCCCGTATTCCCCGTAGAATTCACCAATCGCATGGTAGGTATCAAGATGCCAGCCATCATCATCAAAAACACACACTTTTGGATACCACTGGACCATTTCATAATGATTGCCTTGATATCCTAACCTTGAAATATGCTTGGGAATTTTTAAATCGAATACGATCTTAAAACAAGCTGAGTCCCCTTGTTTTATCGATTCATCAAGGGGTATTATCAGTAGTGTTCCTCTGATTTCAAAATCCAATAAAACTTCACCCCAGCGTACACTCTCGATATCCATATAGCCACGCTCTGAGATATTCACTTTGGCAAAACCTGGAAAACCCATCTTCTTTGATTCCTTGGCAAACACTGTTTGTTCATCCCGAAAGGCATTGGCATATAAATGGCAATAAAGGGTTTCTAAAGCAAATGGCGAGTTGTTGAAATAAGTCAAATACTCAATTGCGATTAGGCGGTGTTCTTCAGTATTGAGTTCAGCCTGGATATCGTAGGACACTGCTTGCTGCCACTGTGATAAAAGCAACAAAAGACTGACAAACATAATATTGATTATATATATTTCACCCGGTTAATCAAGGATTGACACCAAAGGGGTCAGAGAGAAAATCTAGCTTATTATGAAAAAGATTAACTCAAACCTATATCAAGAGCGTGCTAAAAGCACTGAAAAAGGGAATCCGAACTTCTGAGCTTCCCAACTTCTTAAGTTCATCTTCTCCTAACGGGGTTTACTTATTTGGTATTACCGCTGTAATCTTGGCTTGGGAATTTTTTTACAAAAACCCTGGACTTGAGATCTTTAATCATCGCCTCATAGCTCTTTTGCAGTTCCTGTGAATAAAGATATTCTGCAATACCTTCCCTCATTTCTTCAAAGGTCAGTATCTTACCAGGGATTTTTTCCCTGATATAAATTTGATGATAACCATAAGGCGTAAGCATCGGGTCGCTGAGCTCGCTTTGCTCAAGGTTGATGACAATCGAATCGATGGGCGGCGTGAGCTGATTGACATAGTATTCACCGATATCAATATTAGGGTCGATCGAGTATTGCCTTGCCAGACTGTCAAAATCAAGGCCCTGGCTAATGAGTTCCTGAAGTCTCTTGGCAAGTTTCTCACAACGCAGCGTGTCAGCGCTCGTGACCCTTATTTTAATCAGAATCTGCCTGACCAGGACCCAATCCGATCCCTTGTTTAGAACCTCCACAAGATGATAGCCTAACCTGGTAAGAAACGGCTCAGACACTATACCGGGTCTCAGCTTGAATACTATACCTTCAAATTCTTCGAGCGTCTCACCGCGTTTGACCTTGCCGAGCATGCCACCTTTATACTTCGAGTTTTCATCATCAGAGAATTCCTGGGCAATAACACTGAAATCACCGCCCGTGTACAGTAGTCTGTACACTTCTGCGGCTTGTTCAAACCCTTTTCTCAACTCGGTCTCACTCGCCTGGATCGCTAAAAGAATATGGCCAAGTTTCACGCGGTCTGGACTCGCCGCAATTGAATCTTTGTTCTCATCATAAAACCGCCTGATCGCGATGGGCGATAGCCTGACCTTTGTAGCGAGCTTTTTTGAAACGAGCCTTTGCATTGTCAACTCAGCTCTGAGATTCTCCATATTATATTTTTTAAGCTCTTCAAAGCTTATGCCATTCCTTTTCAAGTCTTCGTAGAAATCAGCTTCTGAAGGATAATTCTCTTTGATTTCCTCAAGTCTTTTGTCAACCCGTATTTCAATTTCTTCGTCGGCAACTGTTATTGATTCGTTCTCAGCTTCGATCATCACAAGCTTTTGCGAAATCAATTGGTCGAGAACATAATCCCGCAACTCTTCCAATGTTGTAAATGTTTCCATGGTCGCTCGATCGCTCTGCAGGAAACTCATATTCTCGACAACTTCACTTTCCAGGATAACACTACTGCCGACGTATGCTCCGATATGATCAGCCGATATAGTGATGATAAAAAGAAGAATAAACATTTATTGACGAATAATTATTCTTTCAAAGAAGAGAGATCGATTTCAATTTTGTACCGAGTTTTTAGACTATCAATATATGATTTCAAGAAACCCTGGTACTTCTTCTGCAAAAGATAGTTGTAGATTGCTGAGCTATATTTATTATAGTCGGCTTTAGCATAGACTTTCCTTTTGTCGACCAATTTGACGATCAAGTGGGTACCCTGAATATAAGGAATTATATCAGAAACCTCACCCACCTTTAGGCTGAAGATAATCTCTTCAGTCCCATAGTCGGAAATTGTCCCGCGATAGAGAAAGTCGGTGATAATCTTAGGATCATCGGGATCTTCCATCCTGGTCAGGGAACGTTCCCGAGCCAGTTTCAGAAAATTCGCCCCGGCCTTTATCTCTTCAAGAGTCTGCTGGGCAGCTTCGTAACTGGGTAGCACGATTTGCGCCAGCTTTACGGCATAAAGAAATTCACTTTCGTGTTTGTCAAAATACTCTCTAACCTCAACTTCACCCATTGTGCTGTCGCTAAATTCTCTCTGGACCAGTGCCATTGCCACAATGTTCTTTTTGTATTCTTCAATGACAAGGCTAATAGAATCTTCCTGATCTATCCCTTGTTTTTTTGCCTCCAAATACAGTATTTCCTGATCTGCCCAATTCTCGAAGAATTCTTTCAATTTGTCTTCGGGTATTTTCTTATACTCTGTTGCCGGAATGTATTTCTCGAATTGGGCTTTGGTTAGCGTCGAACCGTCAACTCTTACAACGATATCTTGCGGTTCTTTACAGGACAATATAAGCAGCGGTATAGCAAATAAAATCATTTTCTTCACTTTGCCTCCTCGAGCAATTTCTCAAAAGCCGACTCTTTTACAACAACCTCGTACTTGTTACGCAATTGCTCATAGATATCCTTGCGTATCCTATCAATTTTATTATTACGCAACTGTCCGCTAATTCTGGAAAAGGCTTCGTTTAACTTCTGCTCATTGAATTCATCTATGTGCTCGTTATAGTAATTGACAACTTCCATAGAATCCACCAATGCTTTTTCCAAAACCTCATCAGAATAGAATTTTTGGTAAGCAAGCAACCCGACAGCGTTTTTAAGCTTTCTCTCTATCTCGATATTCTTGTCAAAATGAACCCTTAATGCCTTTTCATAGATGAGGTCTGGGATGAGGACGCGTTCAATCAATATCTTAGGGTCTATGAACGACTGCCGATATTGATACATAACTGCATCTCTTATCGACTTAACGAGGACGAATGAAGAATCATATTTTTTTATAACCCACATATTGAGGTCCTCTTCAGTTATCAGGGAATCTGGTTTCAATAAGGCTTCTAACCCTTCATCATTGTACTCGATCTCGGCATCTTCAATTAGTTTCTTGATAAATTTCTCACCTTGTTCCATGGTTTTCTCACGTTTCAGATTTGCTTCAAGTTCGTTGCGAATTTCTTCAAATGTTGGTGAATCCGCTTTTGAGTGCTCGAGTATTTTTATGAGATAATAGTACTGGCCAAAATTTATAGCCTTGGTTGTCTTGCCAACCTCTATTTTTTTAAACTGATCCATCATTTCAGGTGGTAGGGACATAGCCGAGAAAACTCCAATATCGCCATTTTCAGTTATTGTATCTAAGGATAGATGCAAAAGCGACTCAAAAGCGATACCTTTTTTTAGCTCTTGTTCAACAAATAAAGCGAGCGATTCGTCGGCAACTACGATCTGGGCAATATGATACTGATCAATAATTTTAGCGTATGCCTTCCTCAATTGCGAGTTGGAAACCTTGATTTTGTTCACAACATTCGCCTCATAATAGCCACGGCTGATTATTTCTTTCTTATGGGTCTCGTAAGCAATCTGCACAACTTGGTCTTGGTCATAACCCTTTGCCTGCGCTTCTTTAATAATTAACATTTGGTTGATGAAATCATCAACCTTTCTCACCCGCTGCAAAGAATCCTCAGTAGTAAGGAATTCATGAGTCTCCCTGAAATCAGCAACAGTGTACTTCTCACCATCGATGGTTACCAAAGTCTGATTCTCAAAAGAACAACTAAGGATTGCTGCAACAAGTGGCATTATCAACAATATATGGTATTTTATCATTTTTTTCATAAGTTATTTTACACAAGGGAAGCCTAAAGTCAAGCCTTGATTTCGCCGTGATAAATGGTATAATTGTTCAATGCAGAAAATCGTCTTCTATATATCAATAGTACTCTTTGCAGGTTTTATCATTCTCTCAAAAACATTCTCGCCTTTGTGGCTCTTGCTGCTCGTCATCGTCTTGCTCTGGTCTTACCGGCATAATAAGGATATCCGACCTATATTCATCCTCGCGGTCTTCTTTTTCCTCCTTTATTTCGTCTTTCACTATTTCGCGGTCCTGATCCCTTTCATAATCGGCGCTGGTCTTGCCTACATCCTTGCACCCCTTGTCGGAGTTCTTGAAAAAAGAAAAATTCCCAGAGCCGTAGCCATTTTGATATTCCTCTTACCGATCATTGCGATTTTCCCGTTTCTGTTTTTCCTTATGGTTTCAGGTATTGTGAGCGAACTGCAAATCCTTATCGAGAAAATACCCTATGCAATCCAACAAATTCAAATATCCTCGGGTGCTATTATCAATAAACTCCTTGAGCTGGGTATTGAAATCGACCCTAATATTATCGCGAATACGATAACATCGCATTTGACTAATATAATTAGCGGTATCTTCAGGACATTTGGGCAAATTGGTAAAGGCATTGGTGGTATCATTGTAATAGTATACAATTTCGTGTTCATACCGTTGTCGGCGTATCTTTTCCTTGCGGACCGGGAAAAAATAGTCAAATGGGTGCAAAACCTTTTCAATGTCAGGGATCAAAAACGCATGAACGATTTCTTCAATCAACTCGACATTTCCCTGGCGCGCTTTTTCCGCGGTTCCCTGCTGCTCATGTTTATCGTCGGCTTCATCATCGGCTTTTCATTATGGATCCTTGGTATAAAGTACTACCTGCTTTTAGGATTAATCGCCGGCATCTGCAATCTCATCCCCAATATCGGATATGTTCTAAGTTTCATACCGGCTATCTTGATTGGGTTGTTGAGTCCATCACCCGCAGTTAATTTGCTCAAAATTGCGTCGGTATATATCGGTGAACAATTCCTTGAGAATTTCTTCCTTGGTCCAATCATTATCGGGAAATCTTCACACCTCCACCCGGTTATCGTAATGATCGCCCTTATTCTGGGGGGTACGATATTTGGATTCTGGGGGGTTCTCCTGGCCGTACCCGCCACAATAGTCATTAGAGAATTTCTCGACTACTTCCTTGAGCTGAATTTTTAAAGAATACAACGACTCTGCACAAATCATGGGTTTTCGCAGCAACGAAGCAAAAACAACTATCGCGAACAAAACCGAACAAACTGGTAGCAGGTACTCAGTTGTTCGGTTTCAGTATTTATATATATTCTCGCCCTTTTTCAGTTCGTATAGATGCACCTTGGCTTGGGCTGAAGAACTGGAGTTCGGCTGCTTTTCCATGACCCTTTGAAAAATCTGCGTAGCGCTTTTTCGATACTTAATATCCTCGGTTATCTCGTACAAAACCCGGTATAAATATCCAAGCTCAAGCAAGGCAGGGACATATTCATCACTGGTTTCGTAGTTTGCCGCGAACTCCTCCCACATCTTCAATTCCTCCAGGATCAGCGGGACTGAATCATTCCAGGGTAAGTTGTTCATCCGGAGGATATGAAGAAGACGATATGATGCCTTTGACGCAAATTTCGTTTCGCCGAAATCCTCAAGAATTTCTACATAGGAATCACCAGAATAATACCAGATATTGTATCGCTCATTGAACAAAAATCCACCAAGAGTATCGGCTCGGCTGATCTTAGTTGCTAATTCCTCTTTGGACATGCCATAATAATAAAGTGCTTCAGCAAGGTGTTCTGACCATTTGAAATAATCGATGAATGTTTCAAAAAGCACCGCTGCTTTTTCGAATTCTCCCTGGTCATAATATCCCCGGGCAAATATGAAGAGCCTATCTTCAGCAACCTCTTCATCGAAATCTATTAAGACACCGCTTGATAGTTCACCCACCACACCATCAATTCTAACCTTGACCCGACCGTCCAAATGACCGATTATTTCAATTATATCGCCAGTATTTATAACCCTAGTTTTGAGATCGCCTTCATAAAACCAGACATTGTCAACGATAACCGCCCCCTGGTTGGCAAGGATGAACACAAGAACCCATAGCGAGATCATAGACTAAGTATATGCTACCTGTACATTTAGTCAAGGATTGACTTCACCGTTTTTTTTGTTATCCTAAATAATATAACTTAGGCTTTTTAGAAATTTAGGCATTTAGGTTTTTATTGCATAAGGAGGCTCGATGGATTTCAATATTTTGGTGATAAACCCAGGCGCTGGTTCAACCAGAATAGCGGTCTTCAAAAATGAACAACCGCTTTTTGAAGAAAACATCAGTCACCAACCTGAGGAATTACTGTATTTCCCAAAGATCATTGACCAGTATGAATTCCGCAGAGACAAGGTTCTTTCGCTGCTCACATCCAAAGGGATTGACCTGAATACACTGAACGCCACGGTTGGCAGAGGTGGTCCTTTCAAACCTCTGACCAGCGGTACCTATAAAGTCAACGAGAAATTGATTGAGGATATAAAAACTGGTAATTATCAATCCGAGCATCCCTCATTGCTCGGCGCGCTCATCGCCAAGGAAATCGCTGATCAGCTCAAAATCGACGCCTATTTTGTTGACCCGGTTTCAGTCGATGAATTCTGGGCGCTTTCAAGATACTCAGGGCTCAAGGAAATAAACCGAAAAGCGTTGAGTCATGCATTGAACGTTCGCTTTGTCGCTAAAAAAGCAGCAGAAGAAATGAATAAACCTTACAACGAATGCAACTTCGTCATTGTCCACCTCGGAACCGGGATAACCATCGCCGCCCATTTCAAGGGCAAACAGGTTGATTCATCAAATGCCAATGAAGACGGACCTTTTTCACCCCAAAGAACCGGTGCATTACCGACCATGGCTTTGGCAAAATTATGCTGCGGCAAACTCCAGTATTCTGATATCAAGAAAAAGCTGAACCGACAGGGTGGTATGCTTTCCTACCTGGGTACTGACGATATCCAGGAAATCGAGCGGCGCATTTGTCAGAGTGATAAGGAAGCAGCAGCTGCATACAATGCCATGATCTACCAAATTGCTAAAGAAATAGGTGCTTATGCAGTCGTGCTCAAAGGAGAAATTGACGCCATTATCATCACCGGTGGTATTGCCCATTCTCAAAAATTCGTCGCCTTGTTAAAATCCTGGGTGGGTTTCTTATGTCCGAAATTCTTCGTATACCCGGGCGAAGGAGAAATGCAAGGCCTTGCCCAGGGTGTGCTGAGAGTCCTTAGAAACGAAGAAACGGCTAAGGTCTATCAGTAATCTCCGGTCAAGAGCACCGTCTGGGGTCAAATCTCGACATTGGACATTGAAATATGCAGAAAACCAGCTATGGCGATCCAGAAAAAAAGTTAGAGGGGATGTCCAATGTCGAGATTCGACCCCATTATCACATTCACTTCTAAACGTTGACACCACCTCATATCTGGATATAATCAGAACATCCAAAATCCCTCATCTCAGTAGAGAAGGTGGATTTGCATAAGAAAAGGAGGATTAGATGAACACCATGGTGAATCTAAAGTTCAACGAAATACCGACTCAATGGTATAATATTATGTCTGATTTGCCAGAACCATTACCACCTCCGAAGGATCCAGAAGAAGGCCCTTCGCGCATAAAGAATTTGCCAAATCTCATGATCGGTGAATGCCTTAATCAAGAGTTCTCTAAGGATAACTGGATTGATATCCCTGGTGGTATCATGGATTTATATTCAAAAGCAGGTAGACCAAGACCCCTGTTCAGAGCAACAAACTTGGAAAAAAGACTTGATACGCCTGCACGACTTTATTACAAGAGTGAGTTCTTCAGCCCCACAGGAAGCCATAAGGTAAATACTGCCCTTGCACAATGTTGGTATGCAAAGCAACAGGGATTTGAAAGAGTAACGACGGAAACTGGCGCAGGACAATGGGGAACTGCACTTTCTTATGCTGCAGCAATAAGCGGATTAAAGTGTACTGTCTTCTGGGTGCGGAGTGTTTATAACTGGAAACAAGATCGATTAACCTTTATGAAACTTCTCAATGCTGATGTGTATGCTTCACCGAGTCCAATGACTGAATTCGGCAAGACACTATATGACAAAAATCCTGAACATGTAGGTTCACTTGGTATTGCAATTTCTGAAGGTTTAGAGGATTCTCACAAAGACCCAAAGGCAGTGTATTGTCTGGGATCAGTTCTAAATCATGTTCTCATGCATCAAACAATAATCGGATTAGAGACTCAAAAACAGTTTGAAATCTTTGATGATTATCCAGATATGGTTATTTCATGTTTTGGTGGTGGCTCGAACTTTGGTGGATTTGCCTTACCTTTTGTCGGTGATGTATTGAAGAAAGGGAAAAAGATAAAGTTCATCGCTGCCCAGAGTAAGGTTTCACCAAACCTGCAGGGTAAATATGAATATGACTTTGCTGATTATAATGAAGTAACACCCTTGTTAAAGATGTATACACTGGGACACAAGATTGACATGGAGCCGATAAAGGGCGATGGACTGCGGTATCACGGCGCATCGCCGATTGTTAGTTTATTGAGAAACAAAGGTTATATAGATACTATCGCATATCCTGGTGATGAAAAGTACGTGTTTGAAACTTCAAAAATATTTATGGAAACAGAAGGATGGCTACCAGCTCCAGAATCTGCTTATTCAATCTGCTGTGCAATCGAAGAAGCACTAAAGTGCAAAGAATCAGGAGAGAAAAAAGTTATTGCCTTTAATGTAAGTGGACATGGATTTCTGGATATTCCAGGGTTTAGGAGTGTGTTAGGATTGAAATAAATTGAGCTATTAATGAAATCCTTACTATCTGGCAACGAGGCAGTAGCACGTGGTGCCTGGGAGGCAGGCGTTACTGTGGCTACTGCCTATCCGGGAACGCCATCGACTGAAATTGTTGAGAACATCATTAAGTTCCCTGATATCTACTGCGAATGGTCGGTCAATGAAAAGGTGGCCTTAGAAGTCGCTGCTGGTGCATGTTTTTCTGGAGCACGGGCGCTAGTGGCAATGAAGCATGTCGGCTTGAATGTTGCAGCAGACCCGATGTTTACAATGAGCTATTCAGGGGTAACCGGTGGATTTGTCATTATTTCAGCCGATGATCCTGGGTTATGGTCCTCTCAGAATGAACAAGATAACCGCCACTACGGTAGACATGCAAAGATCCCGATTCTGGAACCCTCAGATTCAACTGAGGCAAAACTTTTTACTAAACTTGGTTTCGAGATTTCCGAGAAATTCGATACGCCGGTCCTTTTGAGACTGACCACAAGAATTTGTCATTCAACCTGCCTGGTCGAACTTGGTAAAAGAGAAAAACCTAAGAGAAAAGCATATGTGAAGGATATCAAAAAACGTCTTTTTCTACCGGCGCACGGTAGATTACGACATGTTATAATTGAAGCACGGCTGAAAAAATTGACTGCTTTTAGTGAAATTTTATCCTACAATACAATCGAATGGGGTAAGAAAACCATCGGGATAATCACCTCGGGTATTTCATACCAGTATGCAAAAGAGGCATTTCCCAACGCAAGTTTCTTGAAATTATCTCTTACCCACCCAATCCCTGAAAAACTTATAAGACGATTTGCCCATCGGGTAAAGAAAATTATTATTGTTGAGGAAGGCGATCCGATCCTGGAAACAGAAATAGGAGCAATGGGGATAAAGGTTACTGGCAAAGCTAAAATCCCGGTGTGCGGTGAGCTGACACAGAGGATAGTAAGGGAGAGCTTTGTCAAAAAAACGAGCGCCAGAGCAAAAGCCCACAAAGTACCTGCAAGACCTCCTGTTCTTTGCCCGGGTTGTCCCCACCGCGGGGTTTATCACATAATAAATAAATTGAAACTCACCGTAATCGGAGATATCGGCTGTTATACATTAGGCGCTCTACCACCGCTCAATGCAATGGATACCTGCATTTGCATGGGAGCATCAGTCACCAATGCTCATGGTTTAGAAAAAGCGTTAGGTAAGGATTTCGGTAGGAAATTAGTGGCGGTTATTGGCGACTCGACATTTTTCCATTCCGGAATTAGCGGTTTGGCAAATGCAGTGTATAATAAAGGAAATGTGAACCTACTCATCCTCGATAATTATACAACTGCAATGACTGGTCATCAACCTCACCCGGGTACTGGTAAACTTGCCAGAGGAGAACAAGGGAAACGAATACCGCCTGAGGAAGTTGTCAGAGGATGCGGTGTTGAGTTTTTGAAAATCGTTGATCCTAATGATCTAAAAGCAACCGAGCACGCGATAAAACAAGCTCTTGAGTTTGATGGCGTTGCTGTTTTAATTTTTAGAAGACCGTGTGCCCTGCTATTAAAATCAAGCCCGGCATATTTTATTGATCCTGATTTATGCAAAGGTTGTAGACTGTGTCTGCGTATTGGCTGCCCTGCGATAAGTCTGCAATTCTCTAAAGGTCGAGAAAAGCCGCTTGCCGTAATTGATCCAACGCTCTGCTTTGGCTGTGGGTTATGTGCACAAGTCTGCACTTACCATGCAATCCTTGCGCCAGAAAAAGCAAAAAAAAGCAAAAAATGAAAAGGGATTCATTTGATTTAGTCATCTGCGGAGTTGGTGGGCAAGGTATTATCCTGGCGTCAAATGTGCTCTGCCACGCGGCATTTCTTGAGGGTTTTGACGTCAAGAAAAGTGAAGTGCACGGCATGGCTCAACGCGGGGGCAGTGTTATAACGCATGTAAGAATAGGCGAAGAAATACACTCGCCCTTGATTGAACAAGGAAATAGTGACCTATTATTGGCTTTTGAAAAATTAGAGGCTTTGCGCTACATTCATTATTTGAAAAAGAACGGTACAGCAATTGTCAATGATCGTGAAATACCACCGATGAGCGTCCTAACTGGTGCGGCTCAATACCCGGCAAACATAGAAGGTAAACTCAAGCACCATGGTATTATATACTTTGTTGATGCAGAGAAAATCGCCCTTGAATTAGGTAATAGGCGCACTGTAAATATAATCCTTTTGGGTGTCCTTTCCTGTTTCTTAGGGTTTAAAAAGAAATCGTGGAAAGCAGCGATCGAAAAAAACGTAAAAAAGAAATTCGTGGATCTAAATGTCGCCGCGTTCAACAAAGGTACATCTCTGTTAAGAAACATGTACAGTATTAAAAAGGAGAAATAATGGCAATACTCGATTTCTTAAAAGATGTTGGTGCCAACATCTTAGGTATTGGTAGTGAATCGCAAGATATTGAAGAATTGCTTAAACAGGAACTTGACGATCGAATAAGTAATTTGGAAATAGACTTCACAAACGGTATTGTCACGCTCCATGGTTCTTGTGATACGCAGGCGACCAAAGAGAAAGCTGTGCTCTTAGCTGGCAATATAAAGGGTGTAGAAAAAGTCAATGACGAGCATTTATCAGCGCCACCGTCTGAGGAAATAACCGAGTATTACACTGTGCGACCAGGTGACACGCTTTCTGAAATCGCCAGTCGACTCTATGGAAACGCCGGGAAATATCCGGTTATCTTCGAAGCAAACCGCGAAGTTATAAAAGATCCAAACCTTATCTATCCAGGACAGATACTGCGTATAATAAAACCACCCGCTGTGCAAGCAGCCTCTGATAACTACACTGTTAAACCAGGCGACACTCTTTCCAAAATAGCAAAAGCTTTTTACGGCGACGCCCGCAAGTACTCAATAATTTTTGAGGCTAACCGGGACACCCTTAAGGACCCGAACATTATCCGGCCGGGGCAGAAACTGCGCATACCAAAAATCCCCGGATAAGTACTTGCCTAGGGTGCTGCTCATTTAACTGTCAAGGAACACGATTGGCTAATATAGTAAAGACTCCTGGCTTTGTGCTCAAGACAATGCCTTTCAAAGAATCGAGTCTCATCGCTTCAGTACTCACCAAAAAATTCGGTAAAGTGAAAATTATCGCAAAAGGGTGCCGTCGACCAAAAAGCAAGTTCTGCGGTACATTAGAAGTATTTAACTTAGCTGAAATTATTTATTATAAAAGAGAGTCTAAAGATCTATATACATTGAGCGATGCAACGGTCATGGATCACTTCAGCGACATCCGGTCTGACAATATAAAAGTAAATGCCGCCATGGTGCTCTGCGAATTCTTCAATAAGACCCTGCCTTTGCAAGAAACAGATATTGTTTCATATACACATCTTTTTAATTTCTTGCGAGAACTTAAGCAGATCAATTTGCATTCAATAAAACCTTTGACCCTTTATTATCTGCTAATAGCACTCGCGGGCGCAGGCTTTAAACCCCATTTAGACAACTGTGTACGATGTCACAACCCGATAAATTATAATAGCAAAAAAATCGATTTCAGCATTAGTGGTGGCGGTGTTGTCTGCGAGAACGACTTTGATGACACGGTGGTGTTTTTGAGTAGTGATACCATCAATTTGCTGAAAAACATATACCAGAATAAGAGTATCCGAATCGACACCCGGCAGTTCAAAGAAATTGAAACGCTAGTGCCTGAGTACCTCCGCTACCATCTCAATCAGGTCCTCAATTCCCTCAAGTTTCTGAAGTAGTCAGATATTTTTGATTACACGTTCATCCCTAAAAACCTTACCAGACCGATCAGGAAATCCGGCGACTTTAACCGGGCTGGTAAAGCAATAATCGCACCGATTAAGACAATAATTCCAGTCGCGAAGATATTCGACCAAAGCACTGGGGTCAAGAATGATTTCTCTTCTTTTTTTCGCGTTTTATACATCTTCGCAATCACTGACTCTTCGTACAGCACACTAATCACTAAACTGATTATTATCGCAAGCGTTGAAAGGAAGATCTTCATTGGCCAGTATATATGGGGTGAAGACTGATAACCAATCATAAAACTGAATATCACCACGGTGATCAATGTCATAAGGGTCAACACAAAAGCTATAAACCAGGTAGGGTTTTTTGCAAAATGTTTAATCCGTTTAAGCCGGCGTGCCGGCAAGAGAAAAACCAGAAACAGAACAATGATCCCCATTAGCAATACATCAGAGGAAGTAAACATCATTGCCACAACCAAGCCCACGAACGTTGATACAATATTTGCAATGAGGACGTAAAAAACTGCCGCCCCGGATTTGAAATCGCTCTTTAAAATGAATACCACACACTTTATTATCAAAATAAGAATAAAACCAAGCAGCGACGCAAAAACTGCGCCACCGAGCGTTGTCGGCGCAAGAAAAAGCATTATCAATGGTACGAGCGGCTCATTTGCATACAAGAACGCCGGCACCAACAGCGAAACACCAGCCAGTATAATTATCTTTGTTTTCATTTATGTCTCCTTTACCGCGAAAGTTTAAATAAATATTGATAAATGTCAACCCCGTTAGAGAATACAACCAATAGATATCGCTAAATTTTAGTAGCAATAAAATGATTCTTAATCTGAAAGATTGAACGATGATTTAAAATTTATTCTCTAACGGGATCACTAATCCAATACTCGGTCAATAATACCACCACCGAGCATAGTATCACCCATATAAAACACCACGGATTGACCGGGGGTAACTGCCCATTGAGATTTTTTGAAAATGACCTTGACCCCTCCTTTTCCATAAGGCTCGATGCTTGCTTCAGATAAATCTGAAACGTATCTTGTCTTTGCCTTAACCGCCATTTTCTCATTAAGTTTGTCAAACAGTATAAAGTTCAGATCCTTCGCAATGAACTGCGATTTATAGACCTCTTGAGCTTCACCAACATAGATGATATTCTTCTTAGCATCGATGCCAATCACGTAATAGGGACGTTCATGGCTCAACCCGATACCTTTGCGTTGACCAATCGTATAAGCAATAATCCCTTTATGTTTACCAAGAATTCTGCCTGTGCTGTCGTATATCAAACCCGGCTCAGAAGATATAATACCTTTTATATAAGAAGTATAGTTGTTTTCGGAAATAAAGCAGATATCCTGGCTCTTTTTTTGCTTTGCTGTAGGCAGATTATTTTCACGGGCTTTTTCTCTTACGACTTCCTTGGTATAAGAACCAAGGGGCAGTAATAATTCTGACAACTGCTTCTGTTTGAGTCGATAAAGAAAATAGGACTGTTCATTTTTATCCATGCCTTTTTTCAAAAGGTATCTATTGTTTTCGCGCTCAAGCCGTGCATAGTGACCCGTGGCGATTTTATCAAAACCAAGGTGTTTTGCTCGCGCCATGTAAATGCCGAATTTCATCAGCTCGTTACACAGTACACAAGGGTTTGGCGTCCTCCCTCGCTTGTATTCTCGTATGAAATCGCCCAGTATTAGGCTTTTGAATTCTTCTGTAAAATCAAAAGTCTGGAATGGAATACCAATAGCCTGAGCCGCGTCTCTTGCATAACTCACAAGTTCATCAGTAATCCCCTGGAAAATCATCATGGCGCTATGCACATCAAAACCATTTTGTTTGAGAATCAGTGCCGCGGTCGAGGAATCAACCCCACCGCTTAACGCCACTAAAACCTTTTCCATAGAATTACATCTTGTTATTTAGGTGTTTTAGGTACTTTAGGTATTTAGGTGTTTTAGGTATTTCTATTTTTTCCCATGGGCGACATCTTGCGTAGTTCTTCAATGACCTGCGGCAACTGTTCAGCAACATAGTCAATGTCTTGTTCAGTGGTGAGCCGACCAACGGTCAAGCGGAGTGAACCGTGAGAATCCTCAGGCGAAATCCCGATCGATAGCAAAACATGGGACGGCTCGAGCGAGCCTGAAGAACAGGCAGACCCAGTTGCAACTTCAATGCCCACACTATCGAGTCTCAGAAGCATTGATTCGCCTTCGATATATTCGACAATTACATGGCAGTTATTGGGCAACCGCTTTTCCGGATGACCGTTCAGCCAGGCATGTTCCATGCCCTCAAAAATCCCTATCATCCTATCTCTGAGTTTTGTATAGTGCCTGACTCGCTCTTCCCTCTCGGCAACTGCGAGTTGCACAGCCTTGCCAAGTCCGACAATCCCTGGTACATTATGAGTAGACGCTCGCTTATGATTCTCCTGACCACCGCCATGTAACAGCGGAAGGATTCTCGTCCCTTTACGAATATACAAAACACCCACACCCTTTGGCCCATAGAATTTGTGGGCTGATAAAGATAACAGGTTGACGCCCAACTTGTTGACGTTAGTATCGAGTGAGCCAAATGACTGAACCGCGTCAGTGTGTAGGTAAACGCCTTTGTTCTTACAGATCTCGCCGATTTCCTCGATCGGTTCGATCGTACCGATTTCGTTATTGGCATGCATGATTGTCACCAAGATGGTTTTGTCAGTAATTGCCCGCTTCACATCATCCGGGTCTACTAAGCCGTATTTATCCACCTCAAGATAGGTGACTTCAAAGCCTTGTTTTTTTAGAAATCGACACGTCTCGAGTACTGCATGGTGCTCGATTCTTGAGGTTATGATATGATTACCCTTATCCTGCAGACTGTAGGCAACGCCTTTGATTGCGGCATTGTTTGATTCTGTGCCGCCTGAGGTGAAGATTATTTCGGCTGGATCAGCGCTCAGAGCTTTTGCCATTTGAGCGCGCGCTTTTTCAACTGCATCTTTTGCTTGTTGACCCATTGAGTGCAGGCTCGATGGATTACCATAGTGTTCAGAATAAAAGCTGTGCATCGCATCAACAACCTGAGGATGCGTTGGTGTCGTTGCCGCATAATCTAAATAGACTCTTCTCATATTTATCTACCTCTTTCTAATATAACAATTAATGCACTGATGTCAAGAAATCCAGAGGTTATCTAATCAAAAGAACTGGTCTGACCAATTTCTCCTTTCCTATTTTGACTTCTACAAAATAGACTGCGCTAGCAAGTTTCCGGCCACGGTTATCAGTGCCGTCCCAGGACACAGATTTCACAGATTTATTCTGATTACACAGATCAACAGGAAAATCACGAACCAATCTTCCTGTAATATCATAAATTCGCAATGCTGGGCATTGTAAGTCATTGGTCACTTGTAATTGGTCATTAATGACTGATGACGAATAACTAATGACTGTAGATTTGCTGAATGGATTGGGCAAACACTCTATTTTTTGGATTAAGCAAGGGAACTGGGTTAGCTCTTCAATCCCAGTGGTTACTTTAAAAATATAATACGTGCTCTCAGGCGCACAAATAGGATCCGTATTCCAGATGTCGACCGAGTTCGCCACACTAAAAGAATCTTCTGCCCAGAGAAAATAACCGAGCGTGCAGGATTGGGTAATTGCAGGTATTGTAAAGTAGTAAACATCACCGTTGGTGCTGTCGTGCCCCACACCTGCGAACTGTCCTCCATTAATATTGTAATAGAGTGAATCGGCGCCAATACCCGTGGAATCAGTTATTGTCGAGCTGACCATATAAGGTCCAGTAAAAGAGGTGTCTAACCAGATCGTGGTGTTGGAAAAATCCGGACAGCAAAGGTCCCAGCCGGGCACATATAGGTCGGATAATTTGAAGAAATTTTCAACCAGCATGAAATTCGGACTCGCGCCGTTTGTACTCTGAGCCGCAGCAACACCATTAGCACCACCAAACCTGCCTGGAACAATCCACTCGTATATCCAGCGCGTTTCCATGGTCCCGAAATTATCAGAATATTCCATGTAGTCTCTAATGACCAAACAAGGCCAGAAATGTTCGCCGCTAAAAGGCACTTTCACCTTACCTTTAGAAACTATTCTTTTCTGATGGCTTTCATTCGCGGTATAGGGCAAACCGGATACGATTTCATAAGTCCATGTCCAAGCCGTATTCCATCCTGCACCATCATAGATCGGATAAACATAACATCGATAATCAGGTTGGTAATTACCGAGAAATCTAAAACCACCTGATTCAAAGTCCATGCCTTGAATATAGAAGAAATACGTAGTATCTGAAATGTATGACCAGACAACATCACCACTGCCGAGCGTATCAAGCTCAAGGATTTCAGCATTGGGGAATGTTTCTGGTGCTGGTGACCACCCCTGATCAGGATGGAGCAGATTGACGCGGCTTGTGCTGCCGCCTGGATAGGTCGTCAAATCCCACCAGACACGTAATGTATCAAAGGGATCCCATTGGAAAAAATCTATATTCTGATCATAACTAGCCCATGTGCCAATAATAAGGGGCACATCATCGTTCTCGATAAGTATGTCTGGCTGAGCCCATACTAACAACCTCGTACTTATCAACAATGTTATTAAAACCAAGGTACGCTTCATATTTACCTCCTTTTTATAATTATACTTCATTATTCATACCAGTCAAGATTTATATCTTGACTGGTAATGTCAATATAAGTGTGGAAATACTAATTGATGACCACATAACGGCGATCCTTCCATTTTTTATTATATTTGGTGAATAAGGCATAAGTGATTCGATCACAGCTTGCTTCATTGGTAAATAGCGACATCGGACGTGTTCGCTTACGCAGCTCTTTGAATAATCGCTCAATCATGTTCGTCGTTCGTATTTTAACCCATAACTTCTTATCGTTCTCAAAAAATACTAATAAATCCTCAATATCCTTTTCCAGGCAATGAACCGCCTTAGGCACTCTACTACGCCACTTCCGACACCATACCTTGAACCGCTTCACGGCCACACGGTAACTCGGAGCTGAATAAATCCCCTTAGCTTCTGGCAAACACTCGTTTTGATAACGCCGCGGTATATAGTTCGCGACATTCCGCAACTTATGTACCCAACAGCGCTGACGCTTAACATGCGGATATATCATATCCAATGCCGCATGCAAACCCGGACAACCATCAGTAATAACCAATCGTAAATGCTCACCTTGTAAACCACGACGATATAGATCATTCAACAATACTGTCCAGTCATGCTCACTTTCACTCTTGGCTAGCCGATAATCTATCACCTCACGATGACCATCCCGTTTTATACCATAAGCCACTAATACAAGCTTCTTCACCGCTCGACCACAACTCACAACCCGCTGCACAACACCATCTAAAAATAAATAAACATACTCATCCGACAAGAACCGCTTGTGATACTTGCTTACCTCTTTATCTAATGCCTTGGTAATCGATGATACGGTACTGGCACTTACTTCCTTATTCAACAAACTACGCATCACCCAGCCAACCTCACGGGTACTTACCCCACCAATAAATATCTCACGGATAAATCGGTTGACCTTATCCCAACGGCGCTGATAACGGCGAAATACCACTGTCTGATAACCACCCTTCACGGTCCGCGGCACAACTAAATCCTTGATTAAACCAAAAGCCGTTACTAAATTACGATGCCGATAACCATTCCGGTAATCCACCCGCTCAGACGTACGCTCATAACGCTGCGCCTTCAAATAACCCCGCACCTCAGCCTTCATCGCACCCTCAAACAAACGCTTTAACCCCCTTATTACATAATCACTAATTGTTTCTTCAATATTGTCCGTAAAAAGAATATTGACATCACTAAAGATATCATTAAACTTACTCTTAGAGTAATCTAATGGATTCATGGTGTATCCTCCTTT
>JBARXC010000083.1:0-3084 GCA_049647125.1 bacterium
ACGATGACCAGCTCCTGGACCAATTCCTCCGTGACCAGGAACTGGACCCGGCCCGGGTGATGCAGGCAGTTCGAAAGGCTACCATTGCGTCCGACATGGTGCCCGTGCTGTGCGGCTCGTCGTTCAAGAATAAGGGCATTCAGAAACTGCTGGACGCTATCGTGGATTTCCTGCCCTCGCCGCTGGATCTTCCGCCCGTGAAGGGGTATGTACCGGGGCGTCAGAACAAGGAGGTGGTGCGGCGGCCCGATCCCACCGAACCGACCGCGGCGCTGGCATTCAAGATAGTGACCGATCCGTATGTGGGGAGGCTGACCTACATCCGCATGTATTCGGGTACCATCGTGGCCGGTTCTTATGTGCTGAACACGAGATGCGGCAAGAAGGAACGCATCGCCCGCTTGCTGCGCATGCATTCCAACAAGCGGGAGGATATCAAGATTGCCGAAGCCGGTGATATCGTCGCCGCCATTGGTCTGCACCACACTACTACCGGAGACACCCTTTGCAGCACCAAGCAGCCCGTGATTCTGGAGAGCATGAGTTTCCCGGAGCCGGTCGTCTCCGTATCCATTGAGCCGAAGACCCAGGCCGACCAGGACAAACTGTCGGATGCTCTGGCCCGACTGGCCGAAGAAGATCCCACTTTCCAGGTCAGGCATGACCAGGAGACCGGCCAGACGATTATCAGCGGCATGGGGGAGCTGCATCTTGATATCCTGACCGACCGCCTCATCCGCGAGTTCAAGGTCGCCGCCTCGGTGGGTCGTCCGTCGGTGGCCTACAAGGAGGCCATCACGGCCGCAGTGGAGTGCGAGGGCAGGTTTGTGCGCCAGACCGGCGGCAGGGGGCAATACGGACATGTCAATCTCCATTTGCGACCCACTCAGGACGGTGCTGATTTTCGATTTGAGAACAAAATCATTGGCGGGGCCATCCCCAAACAGTATATTCCGTCGGTGGAGAAGGGTGTCAGAGAGGCTATGAGCGGTGGTGTCCGCATGGGCTACCCGCTGATCGGCATTCACTGCGAGTTGTACGACGGTAGCTATCACGATGTCGACTCGCACGAGAACGCCTTTCGCATTGCCGGTTACATGGCTCTGCAGGACGGAGCCAGAAAAGCCGGCCCAGTGCTGCTGGAGCCGATTATGGATGTGGAAGTGGTTGTTCCTGAAGCGTACTTGGGCGCGGTGGTCGGTGATCTCAATACGCGCCGGGGAAAGATAAACGGAATGGTTCCCCGCGGCGAGGGTATTGTTATCGCTGTTACCGTTCCTCTGTCGGAGATGTTCGGATACGCTAATACGCTACGCAATCTGTCTCAAGGACGGGCGGTTTTCTCGATGGAGTTCTCCAAGTATCTGCCGGTTCCTGAGGAAGTGACACAGAAGATATTTGAACAGGTGAAGCCATAACGGAGGAAGTCAGAGAGCATGGCCAAGGAGAAGTTTAAGCGGACGAAGCCGCACGTGAATGTGGGGACGATAGGTCACGTCGATCATGGGAAGACGACGTTGACGGCGGCGATGACGATGGTGCTTTCTCGCAAGACGGGCACCGAGGTACGGTCGTTTGATTCGATTGACAATGCTCCTGAGGAGCGTGAGCGCGGGATAACGATAGCGACGGCTCATGTTGAGTATGAGTCGGACAAGCGTCATTATGCCCATGTGGATTGTCCCGGTCACGCGGATTATGTAAAGAACATGATAACGGGAGCGGCTCAGATGGACGGGGCGATATTGGTGGTATCGGCAGCGGATGGTCCGATGCCCCAGACGCGGGAGCACATATTGCTGGCGCGTCAGGTAGGTGTACCTTACATCGTGGTTTACATGAACAAGGTGGATCAGGTGGACGATCCGGAGCTTTTGGATTTGGTGGAGCTTGAGGTTCGGGATTTGCTGAGCAGCTATCAGTTTCCCGGTGATGATATTCCTGTGATACGAGGTTCGGCATTGGAGGCGATGACGGCCGGTGTGGATTTGTCGAAGCCTTTGGATGATCCTGCGTTCAAGAGTATCCATGAGGTTTTGGAGGCTTTGGACGAGTACATACCGGAGCCGAAGCGTGAGAAGGACAAGCCGTTTTTGATGCCGGTGGAGGATGTTTTTTCGATCACGGGTCGAGGCACGGTGGGAACGGGTCGTGTTGAGCGTGGTCAGGTTCGTCAGGGTGAGACCGTAGAGATCATAGGTATTCGCGAGACGCGCAAGACGGTTGTGACGGGTGTGGAGATGTTCCGCAAGATATTGGATTATGCGGAGGCGGGCGACAACGTGGGTTTGCTTCTTCGCGGCATAGACAAGGATGCACTTGAGCGTGGCATGGTTTTGGCGGCTCCGGGTTCGGTGTTGCCTCACACGAAGTTTTCGGCGGAGGTATACATATTGACGAAGGAAGAGGGCGGTCGTCACACGCCGTTTTTCACGGGATATCGTCCGCAGTTTTATTTTCGTACGACGGACGTGACGGGTGTGGCGCATTTGCCTGAGGGTATCGAGATGGTGATGCCCGGTGACAACGTGACGATGAGCATAGAGTTGATAACTCCGATAGCGATGGAGAAGGAGCTTCGTTTTGCGATTCGCGAGGGCGGTCGCACGGTCGGGGCGGGTGTCATCGCTGAGATCACGGAATAGCGAGAGCAAAGGTTTACGATGCCCAGAGACAGGATATCGCTTGCTTGCGGAGAGTGCAAGCGGCGCAATTATGACACTATGAAGAACAAGCGGACGCATCCGGAGCGAGTGGAGTACCGCAAGTACTGCCCTTTCTGCAATAAACGGACGATGCACAAGGAAACCAGGTAAGAAACAGTATCCGACAGGCCAGTAGCTCCAACTGGTAGAGCGCCGGTCTCCAAAACCGGATGCTGGGGGTTCGAGTCCCTCCTGGCCTGCTGATAAGCTTTGTGAATGGGTTGTTTTGGAAAAGTTCAATAAGTTTCTAAAGGAAGTCCTCGCGGAACTACGGAAGGTTACCTGGCCGACCAAGGATGAGTTGATCGGCTCCACCATTGTGACTGTCGTGGTCTCGCTGATAGTGGCGATTTTTATCGGTATTGTTGACCGTATTCTT
>JBARXC010000084.1:0-1501 GCA_049647125.1 bacterium
ACCTTAACCCAACGCGCGAAGAGTTTGCAGCTCTGCTGGCCGAAAGCTTGTCGAAAGAGGATGTCTTCGAGGGCAGCGTCGTCAAAGGCAAGGTTGTCGGCATCGAGAAGGATGTCGCGGTGATTGACGTCGGTCTCAAGATGGAGGGGCGGGTACCGCTGCGCGAGTTCGCCATGGCCGGCCAGCCGGCGGAGCTCAAGGCTGGTGATGAGGTTGAGGTTTACCTGGAGCGCGTAGAAAACGCACTAGGTGAGGCCGTTCTGTCGCGCGATAAGGCGCGCCGCGAAGAGAGCTGGAACCGACTTGAGAAGCAGTTTGAGAAAGCCGAGAAAGTTTCTGGTGTCATTTTCAATAAGGTCAAGGGCGGCTTCACTGTCGACCTCGACGGCGCAGTCGCGTTCCTTCCCGGAAGCCAAGTCGACATCCGTCCGGTTCGCGACATCGGCCCGCTGATGCATCAGCCGCAGCCGTTTCAGATCCTCAAGATGGATCGTCGCCGTGGGAATATTGTTGTTTCGCGCCGCTCCGTACTCGAGGAAACACGCGCTGAGCAGCGTGCAGACATCGTGGCCCGCCTGGCGGAGGGTCAGGTGATCGAAGGTCTTGTTAAGAACATCACCGACTACGGCGCCTTTATCGATTTGGGTGGCATCGACGGTCTGTTGCACGTCACTGATATGGCTTGGCGGCGCGTCAATCACCCATCCGAGATTTTGAACGTGGGCGACACGGTCAAAGTCCAGATCATCCGCATTAATCCGGAGACACAACGTATTAGCCTTGGCATGAAGCAGCTGCAGGCTGATCCCTGGCAGTCGATCGAGACCAAATACCCCGTTGGCCAGCGCGTTCAGGGTTCAGTGACAAACATCGCCGACTACGGCGCTTTCGTCGAGTTGGAACCGGGTGTGGAAGGTCTGATCCACGTCTCGGAAATGAGCTGGACCAAGAAGAACATCCACCCTGGAAAGATCGTCTCGACAACCCAGCAGGTCGATGTGCAAGTCCTAGAGGTTGATCCCAATAAACGGCGTATCTCTCTGGGTCTCAAACAGACGCAAGACAACCCTTGGGAAGCCTTCCTGGCCGAGCACCCGAAAGGCGCGACGGTTGAAGGTCCGATCCGCAACATCACCGAGTTTGGTCTCTTCATCGGACTTGATGGGGGTGTCGACGGCATGGTGCACTTGTCCGACCTCGATTGGTCGAAGTCGGGTGACGAGGTCATCAAGGATTTCAAGAAGGGCGATCCAATAAAAGCGGTGGTGCTCGACGTAGACAGCCAGAAAGAGCGCATATCGCTTGGCATAAAGCAGCTGTCTGGTGACCCGATAGACGCTCTCAGCCGTCACAAGAAAGGCGACGTGGTGACGTGCGAGGTAATTGCCGTGCAGGAGAACGGTATTGAGGTCAAGATTGGTGACGGTGAGCTTACTAGCTTCATCAAGCGCTCCGACCTATCCCGTGATCGCTCCGAGCAGCGCCCCGACCGCTACAATGT
>JBARXC010000085.1:0-16809 GCA_049647125.1 bacterium
GTCCTGTTGTTCTGCCTTTTTATCTGGAGCAATTTGCCAGGAAAAGAGTCAAATTGGGTATTAAGAGAAAGGTTTTGCTTGCTGATACAAAAGAAGGCAGGTCATATTACAAGGTTCTAAAAAAACAAGGTCTTGTTAAGACCAAATTCTTGCCTAAAGAAATTCAGCAGCCGCAGACAATATGGATCTTTGATGACAAAGTCGCTATTGTTCTTGTTTCTGTTGAGTGTCCGGTTGTGTTTTTAATAGATAATAAAGAAATTGCGAATTCATATAAGGAGTATTTTCACTTATTGTGGAAGCGAATTTAATCATAAACAATCTAATACAAATATATTGACATGTGAGATATCCTTAATATTCTTTATAAGTCAGTATCATGAAACTTGCTGAGAGTATCCAGTTACTAATCTTCATTGCTATTCTTATAGCTACAATTTTTAATGTCGTAGCGGTTTGTGACCAAACTGACTATAATCAAGAATCATTGAGACCTTGGATTAGCTGCAGAACAAATGATACTCTGCATATTGATTCTATCTCGAAACACATTCAATATTCATACATCTTAAAAAACTATGGAGTAACTCCAGCACTTGAGGTATCCTCCTATTCAAAGTTGTTTATGGATGACACACTATTCCCTTCTGAAGATTTTAAAAAACAGAAACAGCAAGACACACTACCGCCCACTGTCACAATATATCCCGGCGAATCATTGCCAATAAACCGAAAGCTAAATTACGGCAGCATTATTTCAAATGATGAATTGTTCAAATTGCTTACAGAAGACAGATTTTACCTTAATATTTATGTTGAATATCGAGATATTCATGACGAATTGCTTGGATTGCGACTTATTTATCATATCAAGTATGATGAGAATAAAGGACTCAAGAATTTGACATGGTCGCCTATTCGAGAAGAACACAAACCTATTAAGTAAAGGATTGGGTTTAATTAACAAAAATACTGGATTACCCTATTATTTGTCTAAAATACATTTTTCTTTCAAAAACCCATAGAATTCATCATACGATTGTTTAAGATGGGGAAATGTCTTCAGTTTTTCCTGTTTTCTCTTTTCGTATTCCTTGCTTTGGTAAAACTCTCTGAAAATCCGATCTCGGATTTTAACCATTTCCTCAGGATTAATTTCAGGATGTTTGATAATATATTCATCTGTTGTATATTTTGATAAGTCATCAGTCAGAATTAGATCTTGCTTCTTAAATTCTTCATAAATTCCTGATCCGGGCAATGGAGTTAATAGCCCGATACGGATTTCATCAATGGGCATTGTTTTCAATATTTCTTTGGTTTTTTGTAGATCTTCCTGTGTTTCCCATGGATAACCAATGATAATAAAGGTACGCACGATAATGCCTACAGAATTGGTAAGTTCGAGCGCTTCGTATATTTGCTCAAAGGTAAGTCTTTGACCTGGCTTTACTCGGTTCAGGGTAGTTTCACTTAGAGCATCAAGGCCGAAACCGATTCTGCTGCAGCCAGTTTCTTTCATATGTTGCAATAGTTCTGCGTCAATGTTATCGAGTCGGCACATACAGAACCAGTTGGTATCGAGATGTCGTTTCTTGATTTCTTCGCATAATTCAATGACCTTTTTCTTGTTTAAATTGAAACTGAGATCAGCAAAATAGAAATAGTTCGTGCCATATTTATTTTTGATTTCCTGCATTTCATCCACGACCTTCTGGGGACTTCTGAAATATACCTTGCTGCCATACAAAAAAGGGGAACAGCAAAAAGTGCAGGTATGAGGACACCCTCTAGAATATAACACTTGTGCTACGCATTTTTGCTTTGATAAAGGCGGGTAATTGCAACCACTGATTTTGCATTCTTTTAATATATTGATGTCTCGGATTGGCTTTGGTAAGGAATCGAGGTCTTTGATGCGGTCACGTGGTTTATTAATATGAATTTTCACGTCATAATAAGCAAGTCCCTTAATTCTATGAAAGTCAGGTTTCTCGTCATTAAGTGCTTGTAATAATTCCCTGGAGGTTTCTTCACCCTCGCCAATTATCACAAAATCAATAGCATCTTCTTTGACTATTTCAGGGCAGTATGATGGATGATAACCGCCAAAAACCGTCAGTATTTCCGGATTATTTTGTTTGATTTTTCTTACCAAAGATAATGAAGCCGGATAATTATAGGTCATTACAGAAAAGGCAGCTAACTCAGGATCAAAGGCAAGAATTTCCTGAAGTGCCTCTTGTTCTGATCTTTGTTGTTGCTGGATAATGTTTACTTCATAACCTTCTGCTTCGGCAATAGCTCCGATATATTCTATTGCAAGGGGTTCTATACTACTATGTCTTAGAAAGGTACCGGGCATCCAGAGACCTGCATTGAGTTCGATGAGAGCGATTTAATTCATAGACATAGAATTATGTCCTTTAATAGGTGAAAGTCAAGTTTGAATAACGATAGTATAATGTATGATTGTGTGATTGAAGCAACGTAAGTTGCAGGTAACAATTATCGCTTGACAAATTCTTATGCTAGCATATACTTGGCTGTTGCACACAGTGTAAGTATAATATTAAAATGGAAGTATAATATGAGGGTAAAAAAAACAGGAAGCGAAAAATATATTACAACAAAAATTGGGCAACATATACACGATCTATATGATAACTTTGAAACTAGAAAATTGAGGCCAACATATAAAAGAATCATTGTCTATTCTGATATAGTAGATTCAACACTTACTGCTCTTCGATTGAGATCAAAAACCATGCGTAGATGTTTCATTGGCTATATTGGTTGTCACCATAATTTAATAGAAAAAGTAATAAATAAATTAGTAAGAATACAACAATCACGAGGAATAAAGAAGAATAAATCACAAATCGCAAAAATTGGGAACATGTGGGGAGATGGAGTGGTACTTACGTTTAATAGTATTGAAGACGCAATTGAATCAGTATTTGAGATTCGACGCTTAACCAACGATGACAAAATACATGAATGTTTAAGCGAGCATTTTACAGACGACAGAATCATTTTGAGATTCGGAATTCATGCCGGTCAATATTATAATCTTCCAGAGGGATGGGAAAAAGGTAAAGCAAAAGGAAAAATCACGGAAATGTTGGGTCTTGATATCCACCTAACGCAAAAAGTTCAAAGCGAAGCACCTCCATCAGGGGTATATATTACTGACGAAGCATTGGGCTTGATAAAACTTGTAAATAAAGAGGAGCTTAGAAAAAAAACCTTTAAAGTTTGGACTCCAGTAAGAATTCGAGGAAATTTATATACTATTAGAGAGATATTATCAAGGAAGACATTTCTAAGGCATCTTCAAAATAAGAAAAAAAACAGGCATGAAAAATTTAGAAAAAGTTTTCCAAAAAGTTCGACATTATCTCTGTCGTTTAATAAAATTTTTCAGATTGAAATAGAGAAAATCACAAAAATAATGGAAAGTAAGTTAAAATCGAAAAACAGGAGTAAGTAATATGAATAGCGAGATAAAATATAAAAAGGGTTGTTGTGTTTTCAATGCCACAATGACTAAAGATAATATCCAAAAAAAGAATAATGATGACCAAAACAATGAATTGATAGCTCTTGATCTGATTTTAGGCGAATACGGTACTATTGAAAATTTTCGTAAGCAATACCGTAATAGACCATTTTATGAAAAAAGAATGGAATATATAAGTGGATTGAGATATAGGAATCGATTAAAGAAAAAAGATAAAGATTAATTGCATAAACGAGCCTTATTACCATTTATGTTGACATTTAGAATTAAATGAAGAGTCGCTGAGCCACAACCTTTCATTTACTAAGTTCAATCCAACAAGAAGATAATGATTGTTTTTTCTTTTTGTTGTATTCATTTTTTCAAATCTTTTCAGCAATGCGACTTCTTTCATAGGTTCAGATTATCAAATATCGTCAGCAAATATTCAACCCCAATAAATATCCCAATTACGCCGAAAATTACTGTAACCATATCTTTGACGTTTATTAGTATCTAAGCGAACATTTGCGCCTATAAACGTGAGATAGTTTTTCATCCAGTTCTCTTTATAGCTAGACGGCAACTCTAAATTTCGACCATAATCATATAGCACGAGTATGTAAGCATGCCGTAATTCCATTTCATCTTTTAATTTCCTTAAATTCTTAAAGTCTTTAGCAAAAGCTCTGAAATTTAGCCTACCTAATTGACATTTTAATTCGATGATATCATATAGTACTGTATTGCGATAAATTGCTATATCAGGCTTAACAATATTACCAGTTTTTAGCTTTATTACCGGTTGTGCTCTGACAATCCACTTAATTGAACTACATTTTTCAAAATGCTTTCTAAGCCAGAAGTACGCAGTTACCTGCAAATCAAATTCAGAATAGATATTATAGTTGTACCAATCCGAAACAAGTAATTCAGGAAGTTCGTGGAGAATCCAAGAATCAGCCCTCATAAACCTCCTTTTTAAATTCTTTCAATCTTAATAAGGAAGTCTCGTTAACGAAATATAGAAGAACAACAAGTTTGTATCACTTACCATAACCTCCGCGCCTTCGATTGCAATATCTGTGAACCAAACGTGCATTTGATGGTATTGTTTTTCCTCCCCGCCAATAGAATTCGATATGATCAATCTCTGCATCTTCAATAGATACGACTTCTTGTCCACATTCTTCATAAGCGCAAATGTTGTTAGTTTCCCATAACTGCTTCTTGAATGCCCGTGTAAATGTTCTCGGTTCGGTAGTTGGGTATCCTATTAATTTTCTTAGAGAGCCAATCCATATTTCGAAATGGATTTGAATTGAACGTTTGGAATCAGTGGATTTTGCTATACTCCAGATAAAATCATCATTATTTGTCATTTGCCAGAGGAGTTCCTCTAGTATGCAGTCTATTCGTGGAATTATATCCCTCTTTTCAAATAGCGTAAAACCATACATGGTAATATCAAAAAGTGCTTTGTTAATCCGTCCTTCCCATTGCCCATTTGGGTCTTCTTCACCCCCTTGAACAAATCTATGGAAAGCTTTATCACCAAAGACAGATTTCGTTAAATATGCACTATGTTTGAACTTCTCTTCTAAGCTCTTCGCTTCCTTTTCGTCAAATTATTTAAGGCCGACGCGGTTTCGACTGGTTCCGGTAATGACTTGCCACAATAGCTACAAAAACTTGCATCTTCTAATATTTTTCCTCCGCAATGAATGCAGGAAAATTCGGAATTGTTAAGTGGAATTTTAAATGGCAATTTACAGAAAGGACATCGTTCGAATTTGTTTTCTACTTTTTCTCCACAGTAAGCACAATACATTTCTTTTCCTTATATGTATATTAAACAGGCTTTCCCAAATGTCAACAATAACTATACACCGCACAAAAATAGCACTGTTGAAGAAAAGGGGAGTGATCATTAGAGTCACTCCTCCTCTTGATTTTTGAAACTGAGATGTTATAATTATCTGCCTAAAAGAGGTAGTATTTATGAAGTACTCAAGACAAGGAAAATCAATACGCAAAACAGGTGCTTTTGGTGTAAGCAAGAAGATTATTAACCTAGATGATATCCATTCAAAAGACCGCATGGTGAAAGTGATAATAAATAATAAAACGTACCTTTTCTACCACGCGAATGATGACACAAACAGATTATCAGGAATGAAATGTGTGGCTCATTTATTTGAGAATATTGATGAGTTTGATCATGACTATGATCGAAAGAATAATGCAATTGTTATTTCTTTCAATGAGGATCAAGAAAAAGTAGCCAGTAATCATGTTAGTGATTCTATGAAATATCAAAAAGGAAATGATAATAAGATCATAATAAAATGGGTAAAGCATGATTTTGATAACAAATTAAGAAAACATGACGATACGTACATATATGCAGTAACTGAAGATGAAACGTTAATATATATAGGTAAATCAACGGTAGAAAAGGGTATATATATTGAAGCACATAGGAATTCATCAAAAAATGAATTTGGGTGGAATAGAAAAAAAATTAAAATATGGTTTGGGTACATATTTTATAACGGGGAGTTAGTGCAAAAACGACAAAATGTTCCGTTATGGTTGCAGCATCTAATAGCAGATATTGAAAAATATCTAATTTATATTTATCGACCCCGCGATCCAGAACACCATAAAACCAAATACACGGGTAGAAAAGGATTGACTATTGAAAACTATGGTTGTCCTCAGTTGATTACTCCTATAAAGCATATTGGATAAATCGCAAAAAATCAAACCACAAGGAATTGCTGTATCAATGTTCATCACAATATCTTCAATATCTGTCTTAAGAGCAATAAAATCAGATCTTACATTGTAAGACTCAAAAAGATGCCTTGCTAGATCATTCATATAATCAGAGGTGTTGATATTTGCCAGGTCCTTTGACTGGTAAAGCTTATCGTGGATCAACACCATTAATCTTATACGGTCCTGACTTTCTCTATAAGATTGGCGGTATTTTTCATCCTTGAAACATTCTGACTGGAGATTTAATAGACTGGAAATGATCTGCAAGTTATTCTTAACCCGATGGTGAATTTCTTTCAGAAGTATCTCTTTCTCTTTAACCGATGCCTTAAGTTGATCTTCTGCCTGCTTGCGCTGAAGGGCTATAGAAGCCTGTTTTATGAACGCCTCAATCACTCTTTGATGTTTAATCTTCTTTTCTTCGCGCATAATAAACGTGGCATTGCCGTATAATCGTCCTTGCCATGTAAAACCTATGGCATAGATGTGCTTTATGTGATAGAGTTTCTCAAGCGCAGCGCAGATGGGTCTTGGTATTTCCCCGAGACCAAGAGCATATAATCCACCGGGCACCTTATTGAATTTGTTGTTTGTTAGACCAAGCAATGCTTCTTCACTTATTTTGAATGTCATTCCTACAGGATGTCTTCCAAGAAGCTTCAGTGTTTTCTCGCTCACTGTACCTATTCCCAGTGCTAAGCGAGTGCATATGATACCGGTCGCCTGGTTATACGAATTGATGAAGACCATAGAATAAGGGACAAGTTTCTTCAGACATTCTCCTATGAAGCGATACATATCTTTATTTGATGGAAATTCAACAAACTTCATGGCGGTCTTGGTAAGGAATGTAATACTCTCAAAGTACTGTCTTTCTTTTTCCTGCGTTCGCTTAAGCTGGGTTTTGGATTTTTCCAATTTAGCAACTTGCCTGTGCAAATTCCCTATTTCCTTTGTTAACTCCTCTTTTGTTTTATTTTCTCTGCCCATTTTTACCAAGTTATTTACTATTTAGACCACAAAGATCAGCTGAAATATATATTTCCATAGGCCAGACTATATACTGAGAGCGTACAGTTATGCCAACAGTTACAATATAACAGTTCATCCATTCTCCCAACCAAACAGCTTTTAAGAACAAGTGGATAGTGTAAATTACTCTATCTTCTCATAGCATTCTAAGTATAAATAAACCTGATAGGGTGTCAAGGAATAAAATTCTAGAAAAGAGCTTCTTTTTTGATTGAGTACGGCCCTCTGAGTGTAAATTAGTTTTTAGCCAATGTGTGCCACATGTGCTGGAACAGAACAACTGCTTTTTACGCTTGCATCTTTGGTGTTTGGATATGTACGAAACAAGAAAAAAGAGTAGCAGAGGTCTATCACTGGTTTAGACAGAATCTGTCAATTCCTTCACATACTTCAAGAGTTCATCATATTTTTGTTTGAGTTCAAAATACAATTTTTTATAGTCCTTTCTTGATCCCTTTATTTTTAATTTACCTATATTAGCTTTTTTTCCTGATTCCCCAATTTTTATTTTGTCTATTATTTCTAAAAATCCTTCTTCTTCAATCCATTTGCGTATATCGACCAGACCATCATTTTCTTTCTCTTCCAGCCAAATCTCTCTTGCCTTTTCAACATCAGCATGTACTCCAGGATATACTTCCTTTATTACTCCAATATATCGCTCAGGGAAACTACAATCTTTGTCATTATATTTAAGAAGCTTATACCCTATATTATTCTTTTCGAATTCCGCCTTGATCTTTTCATCACCATCTTCATAGATCCCTACAATCGGTGGGGTGTCAATGTGTAATTTCTCACAAAGTCTGAAAACTACCTTATTTGATATAATTTCATGAAGCTGATGAATGTCTGTTACTATAAGATTCAGGTTGTTCTTGAATTTACATATCATTTCAAGCATTTGCTGCACAGTATCAATACCGATAATCCTTTCCCGGCTGAGCAGATCGCTGAGTTTCTTGCGCACGGTCGTATCTGATTCGATTATAAGAATCATTTTTTCACCCTCTCTTTATTAAATTATACGAAGTGTATGATAATTTGTCAAGACTTAAGTATAATTATGTCTTTTTTCGCCAGGCGCCGATATTTAGAACATTAATAAACGCATCTACCAAGATTGGATCGAACTGCGAGCCTGAACAAGTCTTGAGTTCTTCTGCGGCTTGCTCTTTTGTTCTTGCTTCTCGGTAAGCTCTTTTTGAGGTCATTGCGTCATATGAATCGGCAACAGCGATGATCCTGCCAATCAAGGGGATATTTCCATCCACGAGTCCTTCTGGATAACCCCGGCCATCAAACCGCTCGTGATGAGTTCTCACACCGTCCAAGGCTTGCTCGAATTCAGCAAAGCCAGCCAGTATATAGTATCCCTTTATAGCATGCTGCTGTATTTCAACCTTTTCCCGCTCGGTTAAGGATGAAGGTTTTATGAGGATTTCTTCATCAATACATATTTTGCCGAAGTCATGGAGCAAAGCTGCAGTTTCAAGGATGACCATTTCTTTCTCATTTAGCTCGAGTTGCTTGCCAATCTGCAATGAGTATCTGCTAACCCTTTGATTGTGCCCGTCACGATAAGGGACCTGGCTGTCAATCAACGAGCTTGTCTTCCTCAATTGCTGCAACGCAGAATCTGGTTTGTCATGTAGAATTGCGGCTACCTGGTCCAGACATTTTATTATTTCATCAAGGTGTATTGCCATTTTTTGTGTTATCTGAGAAAAACAGATGAGAAAAGTACAGCTTTTGGGTATTCAATGTTATGTATGACAGCAGTAATTTTCATCTCCCGCCTTCCCTTACAGCATCAGAAGCACCATGTTGGCTTTTTGTGTATATAAATTTGTCTGATTCCAGTAGAATTATCATAATGCATCTCTTTCTTTGATTCTCGTTCTTTCATCAAGTATTTTTATGATTGCCATGACTAAGTGCTCGTTAAACACTATCTTCTGGTTGTCAGTCAAGGGATAGAAGACAAGTTTTTCATATGTCTGTGGTTTCTTGTTCAGATAGAGTGCAAAATTATTGTTTTTTTCAACAATATCCGCAAGATAATTTACTATACTATTCCTGGTTACCTTTATGCATACTTTGGGCACGATAAATTTTTCCTCAACGAGCTGCTTTGTTTTATCAGCCTGTGAAATGTCAAACGCCAGAGCGACTGTTTCGGGAACTGCACCTGCACCCTGCAGCTTGAAAATAACCGGGTATCTGAATGCTGCGCTGAACCTAAAATGAAGTTCTGCCTCAAGAAAACCTTCATGGATTTCCTTGTTCTGAAGTATCTGTATTGTGTTCAAAAAATCATTGCCCCTGCCTGACATATCAGGTTCAGTTCTTCCCGTGTCAATATTCCCAATATCCATAAATAATATCCCTCAAGTCAGAGAATAATTATGTCAGCTCCTTCGATCTTATATTCATCAAGCATTCTGTGTACAAGTTCTTCACCGTTTTTTTCACCACAGTGTGTCGGTACGATCACATAAAATGTGCTGAATAGATCTTCTGCAGTCTTAGAGAACAATCTGCATCTGTTGATAATATCTTCACTGAACATAGAGTCACATGCCGTTACCTGGTAGATTATAGGCTGTCTCATACCTGTATCGTTCCTGTCGTAATACACAGCATCCGGTGTATATCTGGCTGTTTCACCTGCAATAATTTCAGGTTTTCCTCTGTAGGTTTCTTTGTCCTTTGCAAGCAGCTCATGAAGTTTCTGTAATCGTTGGATATGTTCGGAAATAGCTGAGACAGATATTTTTACAGTTTCTCCTTCTGGTTTGCCAACGAATAGTCTGGCATCACAGCCCGGACAGACCATATAATCCTTTACTCCGTTGTAACCCAGCTGTCTCCAGCAGTTAAAACAGCGGAAATACATTACCATAACAATTCTCTTTTATGGACTTATTCATTTTGTTTTGGTTTTTTTAGCAACCATTTAATCTTTTCAATATCTATAGCATTACCGCCCCATGCAGTAGCCTTTACTCCGGTGGCCTTCCTGAGATCTTCCAGAATATCCATGGTGATTTCATTGTTGTCGAAACGAAAGATCACCACGCCATGGTCAATGATAAAATCTGTTAGTGAACATTTATATGAGATGGCTATCTCATTAAGTATCCTCCTGAAATCCTGGACAGAAGGGTGGTCAGGAGAGTCGACATCATCAGAAAATATATCTACTGCAATATAACCCAAGACTGCTACCCTTTTCTTTCAAGGAGTTTAAGGAACATGAACGCAACAGCAAAAAGAAGCATGGTATTGGTGATCCTGAGATAAGCGAGTGCACTCAGCCCCAGGAATATTTTGTCTGCATAGATAAGCCTAGCGATGACTGCTAAAATGAAGCTCACAATAGCTATAATACCTGAAATATAGGCACATATTTGTTTAAAGGACATATACTCCTCCTTTTAATTACTGTAATATCCCACGACAAAAAGATTAATCCCTGCTTATTCGCGGGGCCAGGATTTTGTAATCCGATGCGTGTTTCCAGAGATGATTGAACAGCATCTTGCCAGCCTGTGCTAATGATGGATGTTCAATGGAATACATGGTAAGTTGTGATGCGTCACGATTTACATCTGTCAGTGCAACGATTATATATTTTTCGTCAAAGATGTACATTTTTACAGGAACATTGTCGATAACGCGCGCTTTTTCGCCGTTTTTAACACACTTTTTAATGTAGTCGTAGGTTCCTTCGATGTTTGTCCTGGGCATTTCGTACAGCATCCTTGCGTCAAGCCCCTTTTTAATTTTCTGGAACAGTATTTTATCCTGTTCATTGAGTTTTAATTCGTTGTTACGATGAGCATAAGGCGGCTTTATTAAACCAAGGATTTCCTTGTTTGTTGTTTTTAGAAGATCGACATACCTTTCGTGAATTGAAGCCTGGTCTTTGATTATTTCTGCAGACTTTGAAGGATCGGTATTCTGCGTTCTGTGGGTGTACAGGGGCGACGCAAGTGTTTCTATATCCTCTGCCAGGATCTTTTTATCAGTCAGTTCCTGTTCGTGTTTTTGTATCATATAGTGGAAGAATTTTTTTGGCTCGACCGCCTGGTACTTTGTTTTTCCGTGAATATGTTTTTCAATACACATATTATCCTGTGCCATTTTATGTGTAATTTCATATACTTTTGTCCGTGGTATATGCGTCATTTTTTGTATTTCAACGGCAGTGAGTTCACTTTTTGTAAGTAAGGCAGAATAAATCATGGCATTTTTTTCCGGAATACCGAAGGCAGTCATTTTTTCTATCAGGCTTTTATTTTTATCCATCAAGCCTCCCTGTTTACATGTTGCTTGACAATTGTTACAAATTAAACGCTTCATAAAATGTTACCCTGCTGAAGGTAACATTCACATTAAATTATATTAATACATTGGGTGTTGTCAATAGATAAATACAAGTAATATTCAGTGATCCGTATTCGTGATGAGTTTGTGAAGTAAAAGAGCCGGGTTTGAACCCGGCTCTCGCACTATTTTAGCACAACAATCTGTTTTGTATCAGAGTCACTGTCAGATTTGAATTTTATGAAATAAACACCAGAAGGCACAGGACACTGGATGTCATCCTGAAGATACCATTTCAGGATATGATTTCCTGCTGATTGAATGCCTTTTTCAAGAGTTTTAATTTTTCTTCCCGTAATATCGAAAATTTCAATGGTGATGTCAGCAGGCATCTGAAGTTCATAACGTATAGTAACATAATCTGAGACAAGAGTAGGTGAAATGACAAGTGAGCGTATTGCTGTATTCTTGGCTATATTTTCTTCAATACCAACCTCACCCTGATCAGAATATATTGATGTGCCATTTCGACTGTCTTTCCAAACACATAATGAGGTTGGTGATGATATTGGTATTATGCCTAGTGCGTCGTTCTGTGCAGTCGCCAGATCTGTGATAGCTCCGCCATTACCTAACTGGTCTGGCGACGATGCTGCAGAATAGTACACTCTACTGTTTCTTGTGTACACAGCACGATAAAAACCATTGCCATACGCGCATTGAGGATAACGGGATCCTGATAGCCCTGTGTGTGCTGACCAACTATTACCACTATCAAAAGTATATACATATGTAAGTATGTTAGTGGAATAACTTTGACAAGTAATTAAGTAAGTGTTTTGATTGGCAGTTACATCAGGATACCATAATTGCGCAGTGAACATCCCGCTGGCACTCCAGCTGCTACCGCCATTAGTGCTTTTGCTCCAGTCAACGCGATAAGTGCCTGAACTTGAGTGTTGCCAAGTCGCTACCAGAATATTGCTGGTCACCGCACAGATTTTTGGTAGTTCCAGAGGCAAGCTAATAGGCCATAATCCTGCAACCGTAACTCTTGATGACCAGGTCGCACCACCATTAGTTGAATGCTTGAATTCAATGTCCCAATCAGAACCGGAATAGTTATATCTATATACACAATATACAGTACTACCGTAAGCTGTAATGTCTGAGGTTCCTCTGTCAGGATCATCTACAGCATAAAATGTTGCTGTTGAACCCCCTCTTGGAATACGTGCGCAAAAAACAGCCGCAAGTGCTCCGTTTTCTCTCCTATCGTAGGTAACTACAACATAAGAAGATGTCACAGCGATTGAAGGGAAGTATGCTTCATAGGTACTGCTTGAATAATACCAACCAGTTACGAACTGCCATGATTGACCATAATTAGAACTTCGATATACACCAATGCAAGGATAACCTGAATAATATCCTTCACAAGCAGCATAGATAAAAGAACCTGATCCTGCTATGACTGGATGGCTGTTGGGTTTGTGACGATCTGTAACCATTACGTCAGTACCACGACCCTCATAATCAGGAATGATGGCTTCGTCCTGGTTAGAATGAATGATTCTTTCCCGTTGTTCTTCTGGGTTCTCGCAAGCATCTGAATCGGAACTCCCGGATTCTGACATTGTTTCAGGAACGGTTTCGGATGATTGGATTGCAATGCTTTCAATATTAATGTTACTTTTTTGCAGAATCTTACTTTCTGATGCTGTTTCTTGTGCCCAGATAAGGACACAACCTATTATTGTCATCACAAATAGAATTCTTTTTAACATTTTTTCCTCCTTCTCCAATGCACCTTTTGTCATTGGCTCGGTGCCGCCATCAAGCTTAATTTTATATTTCATAGGCGCCTCCTTTCAGATTTGCATCATTATACCAATTATAATTGGTTTTGTCAAGCATTATTTCAACTATCATCTGTGGAACAGTAAGGATAGTTGAATAAAATTGCATTATGAAGAAACTGACTTTTTTACAGAAATTTGGTTTGAGAATCAGGGATTTGAGGAAATTTAGCAATATGTCACAGGAACAGCTTGCTGAAAAAGCTGATCTGAGCCCTACTTATATTGGCAATCTGGAAAGGGGGGAGCAGAATCCAACTTTGACATCAACCAAGAAGATTGCCGCAGCCCTGGGTGTTTCCCTTCCAGAACTATTGGCATTGCCAGACGATAAGAGAATTCAGTCAGCAAAGACCGAGTGGCTAAACAAAGCAGTTGAGCTTCTTGAGATGACTTTGGATCTAGTGGAAAGGCATAGGAAAAGCTAAAGCCACGTGGGTCTAAAGATATATCCAACGAAATGAAACCTCAGAAATATCCCTTTATTTTTACATTCTTATCCGGTCATTTCTCAATCAAAAGTAAATCCTTTTTCTTTAATAACTTTCAAACATGCATCCACTACTTCAGGGGCATAAAGTACACCGCTGTTTTTTGATATTTCGGACAGGGCAGCATCTATTCCTAGTGCTGGTCGGTATGGTCGATGAGAGGACATAGCCTCAACAACGTCAGCCACGGTCAAGATTTTAGCTTCCAGAAGAATATCATCGCCTAATGTTCCATGTGGATAACCAGAGCCATTCATCTTTTCGTGATGCTGAAGCACTATCTGGGCAATCGGCCATGGAAAAGCTACGGCTTTTAAAATATCATAAGCTACTTGTGGATGAGTTTTCACTATGCTGAATTCTGCTTCTGTTAAACTACTGGGTTTACTGAGAATTTCAGCGGGCACCGCAATTTTGCCCACATCATGAAGAAGCCCAGCAAGGTAGCTGCCATCAATCTGGTCATTTGAAAGACCCATTTCTTCGGCAATGGCGCAAACCAAGAGCGTTACGCGCTGCTGATGCCCACTTGTATAGGGATCTCTTTTTTCAACGAGGGATGCTATAGCCTTAACTGTGCCTTCCAGGCTTTTTCGTAATTTATCGTAACTTTGTTTTAGTTCTTCCCGTGCCTGCATGTGCTCAACACGCATACGTATGGCCATTATGCCGTATGCCAGGTCGTCTGCCAGTTCTGTTAATGTCTTTACGTCTTCTGAATCAAATGCATCTGGTTCTTTTGCATAAACGTTCAAAACACCAATGGTCTTCCCGTCGGCAATTAAAGGAAGGGAAATTGAGGAGGCACAGCCTAATTTTCTTGCATCTGCATGCCATAAAGCATACTCAGGATCAGCCAGGATATTTCTACTCGCACATGGTTTACCAGTTCGGATAGCTCTGGCTATTGGTGCACGTCTATATTTTGTATCTAGCCAATTGATGTTACCTATGTCTTGCAATTTTTCCTTACATCCTGCCCTGGCTACCAAACGTAAGGTTTTCTTTTTACCGCCTTCTACAAAACCTGTCCATGCTAAATGGCAGCCACCAATTTCCACGAGGATTTGACATACTTTGTTGAGTAGTTCTGATTCTTCAGTTGCATGAACTAATATCTGGTTGGCTGAGCTGAGTGTTTTGAGCATCTGATTAACTTTGCGTAGCGTATCCTCGGCCTGTTCCCGAGAAAGTATGTTATGCAAGAGTCGGTTTACCTCAAGTCCTGTCTGATTTGGTTTGAGAAATTCTTTAGGAGGAACGTAATAATAGTTCTTGCAGACCAAACCGCCGAAGATAACCCATGGATGAGTGTAGATGACATCTCTGACGATTTCAGGTGAAAAACGATTGAAATTGTATTGACAAACAGCCAGGGCATCATGATTGGGAAAGAAATAATTGAGTTTTGCTTCATATTCCATTATTCGCTCAACTCCAGGTTCACCGCCAAGCACCCAGGTCATCTCACCGGTTACCCTGAGAGCTGAATACCCATCTGCTTTTGCGCAGTGGGTAGCTTCAGTCAAAAAGCGAATCATCCAATCTGGGTCAAAATATCCTTGCTTGAGATAAGCCTCTTTCTTGGTAATAATCTTTAATGCACCAGATTTCAAAAAAGAATCTGCGTTCAATCCTTCATCTTGGAGTGCTTTTAAAACGGTCTCAGCGATATTCTCGTCGACAACATAGATACATTGCTCGCCGCGTTCCAAACAAATTTTCATAAATGGCATTGCTGCAGCGAACTGCTCTTCCCGTGTCTCATAGATCAAGCAGAGGTGATCGTGAACCGTGAGAGATTTTATTTTCTTAAGTAGCATCCCCTTGTTATAATTCTGACTTTTCATGTTCTCGCGAGCATTTTTAAAATGAATGACTTCATTGATAACCTATACACTTATTCATATTGGGCTCTGGTATAAGAATACGTTGACGAAACTCCGCCAGTGTTGTTACAATTTTTTCTTTTGCCGTGTTTATATTGTTCATCAATTCCTTTTGATCAGATTAACTGAAAGACTTTAGTTTCATTGAGAATAACCGATTTATTGTCTTCCTTAATACATACTGTAAAAATATACACGAAAAAATGAATAAGGACAGTCGGGATGCTACGTAATTTAATGTGGGTAGAATTACGTATTTATCCATTGGCATTGACCAAATTTTAGAAAACTTTTAATAATGTTCCACAGGGAGTTTGTAGCTCCCCATGAAACGAACCTAAAATAATACTCGGCCTCTTATATTTAAACGTGCGTAGTGCTGTTTGGCACCACAATATTTAAATATCTTTAAATAATTGATATTACATGACTATTCATCAGGCTTTGGAAAAAATCGGGCTGACAACAAATGAAACAAAGATATATCTTGCGCTTATTGACTTAGGTACAACCCTTGCGGGTAGTGTTGCCAGAAAAGCTGGATTGCACAGACGTCAGACATATGATGCATTACACAGACTTGTTGGAAAAGGCCTTGTTTCTTATACTGTTAAGAAAGGGAGAAAACTCTTTCGACCTGTTGATCCAGAGCGAATTGTTGAAATTACCAAACAACAGGAAAGGGAAATAACCAGTGTATTGCCGGAGATAATTGAAAAATTCAGAAAGACTGTATCAAAAGTTCACGCTGAAATATATGAAGGGGTAGAAGGCTTAAAATCTGTTATGGAAATGATTCTGAAGGAGAGAAAAGAATGGTTCACAATAGGCTCTACAGGAAAAGGTCCTGTTGTTCTGCCTTTTTATCTGGAGCAATTTGCCAGGAAAAGAGTCAAATTGGGTATTAAGAGAAAGGTTTT
>JBARXC010000086.1:0-1606 GCA_049647125.1 bacterium
AGAACAATTTACAGATCATTTGCAGCTTGTTAAGTCTTCAATCAAGATACATTGATGATAAACGTTATCTTCAATTCTTCAAAGAAACCCAGAATCGTATCAACTCAATGGCGCTCATGCATGAAAATCTTTATCAATCCAAAGACCTGGCGAATGTTTATCTTAATGATTACGTCAATGATCTTCTAAAACATCTTTTCCATTTCCATGGTATTATACCGGGAAATATCGCTCTAAATACTTCTGTTGAAAATATTTCAATAGATATTGATACTGCGGTTCCTTTTGGTTTGATCATTAATGAACTTGTTTCGAATTCACTGAAACATGCTTTTCCTGCTAACATAGAAAATCCAAGGGCTGGGAGGAAAGACGAAATCAAGATCGATCTCCAGTCAGTCGAAGATCAAATTATTCTAACTGTAAGTGACAACGGCGTAGGATTTCCAGAGAATTTGGATTTTCGCAACACTGAATCGTTGGGTTTGCAATTAGTGTACATCTTAACAGAACAGCTTGGTGGTACTATCACGCTCGACAGACGTGGCGGGATAACATTTACGATCAGATTTATTCAACCAAAGTTTGTTAAAAACAAAGAATCTAAAAGGAAAAAGGTAGTTAAATGATCACAGTTCGAATACTCATCATCAAACCTCTTCCCAGCCTGAATCTTTAATTACCATTATACCATTTATTGATAAACGAATAGTCTCCTTGTTTATAAATCTTAGCCAGACAGTTGTATTGTCGTGTTGTACTATTTCACCGCGATATACTGTACCATTGGTTAATTTTACTTCATATAGATGCACTTTCATATATTTTTATTATTACAGGTTTTGCTTTAATTTTAATCTAGATACGATATTTATTTTTTCCAACTTCTATTCGCATTATTATATAGAACAAACAAAATCAGTCAAGAAAAACAAGCTGATTTTGTTTATTTGAATATGATTATTTCATAGGGTTGAGAAACAGTGCTTCACAGGGAGTTTTAAAGCCCCCCATGAAACGAACCTAGAATAATACTCAGTCTCATATATATAAACCAGTGTAGTGCTGTTTGTCACCACAACATTTAAATATTCTGAGATAATTAATATCGTATGACGATTCATCAGGTTTTGGAAAAAATCGGGCTAACAGCAAATGAAACAAAAGTGTATCTTGCGCTTATTGGTTTAGGCACATCCCTGGCTGGCAATATAGCTAGAAAAGCTGGATTACACAGACGTCAGACATATGATGCACTACACAGACTTATTGGTAAAGGTCTCGTTTCTTATACTGTCAAAGCTGGAAAGAAGCTTTTTCGACCTGTTGATCCGGAACGGATTATTGAAATTGCTAAACAACAGGAAAGGGAAATAGCCAGTATATTGCCTGAAATTACTAATAAATTCAGGAAAACTGAATCCAAGATTCATGCTGAGATATATGAAGGGGCAGAAGGCTTAAAATCTGTCATGGAGCTGATTCTGAAGGAGAGAAAAGAATGGTTCACAATAGGCTCTACAGGAAAAGGTCCTGTTGTTCTGCCTTTTTATCTGGAGCAATTTGCCAGGAAAAGAGTCAAATTGGGTATTAAGAGAAAGGTTTT
>JBARXC010000087.1:0-1971 GCA_049647125.1 bacterium
CGGGAAAGCTCTTGCTCAATAACAGATTCCAGCTTAATTTCTTGCCGACATGCAGAACATTGCTCAAGATGATCTTCAAATTGCTGCTTCTCCGCTTTATTGAGCAAACCAAGGCGATAAGCAATAATATTCTTAGCGTGTGGACAGGAGTTCATCTTTTCTTCCCTCTAATTCTTTTCTTAATCTTAGCCTGGCTCTATGCAAATAGACCTTCACATTCTTTGCCGGTATTTTCATGACATCCCCAACCTCAGATAGACTAAAACCCTCATAATATGCCATGGTTAAGAGCATCTGATCACGTTCACTCATTCGTGCTAAAGCATCTTGAATAATCATCTTTTTATGCCTTTTCTCAAAACCAGAAACACCTTTGGGTTCCTGTATCTCCTCCAGCGACACAGTTTGTTTTCTCTTTTCCTTACGAAAGTAGTCATACACTATATTCCGTGCCATCTTACATATCCAGGCACGGGTCTGCTCTGGGTATTTGATTTTTTGAATCTTAAGAAAGAATCGAATAAAGGTATCCTGGGTAAGGTCTTTGCTGAGTTCTGGATCCTTGACCATGCGAAAGATGATGGTGTAAACAAGTCCTTTAAGCATGGTGATGAGTTCAGACATTGCCTGTTCATCACCACGCTGAGCACGTTTGACCAGTGCAATAATATCATGATTTCCCGTTTTCAAAAGTTATTTAGAAGATTTATCCTTGTTTTTGGGTCTTATTACTAGATAAACGAGCACAAGGGCTAGACCTAAGATAAACATAAAGACAGACGGTCCATACATATCTATTTCACCTAATGCAGTACCCATGCCAAACAGACCAAGTCCAATACCGGCAACTACTATACCGCCTTTCAGATATCCCATACCATTATCTTCTTTCGATGTCTTAGCTTCGAAAAGATCCCTAATCGCTGCGGGGTCAGTGTTTTTCCCGAGCTCCAGGGCCTTGACCATAGCTTCATAACGCCTCTTTTTCCTCATATAAGCCAAAACTATTGCAACAATCACAATAGCAACAGGTCCGCCAACCGAGATCAAAACTGTAAGTACTATTGGAATGGCTTCAAAACTTTGCATATGACCTCCTTTAGAGACAAGACGTTTGATGTCTTGTAAAAGTTACACGTGGGAATCCTAACGGATTGGAAGGTAACACATTAAACCTTTGGTTTGGAAGGGACCCACACACCTTTTTTAGTCTGTCTAATGATAACCAAGCGCTTAACCAGTGTACATACTGCAAATTGTGCACTCCCCATAAGAAAATAGATAAGTAAAGGTGTGGGGTGGAAATGAGCCCGCCACAAAACATGTCGGGCTGGAAGTTAGCGCTTTGCGCTGGAATGACGTTTTGATTTTTTCTGTAATTCATATTCATCTCGGGCTTTTTTCACGTTTCCAATCATTCTATTTAAAAGAAAGTTGACTTCATTCATTCTCTTTTGAAATGAATGAAAAATATTTTTGTCAATGTAATTGTTACCGAGAGCTTCTTCAAAGTGATTACGCAATTCTAATAGTGATGATCGACCACGTTCGTAGAACGTCAATTTGTCGTTGAAATGGAATCGACCAAAACCTTCAGCGATATCTGATGGGATACTCCGCGCAGAACGCCGCATTTGGCTAACCAAATCATATTTCTCGTCTTTTGGAAAAGTCTTTGCTAGCTTTGCAATATCAAGTGAGAGTTTGTGTGCTTTCTGCCAGATCTTCAGATTTTTAAAATTCTTTATTTTATTCTTTTTTCTATTTTCCATTCGAAGAATCCATTCCATCCCGCACCCCGCACTTTATTATTTGACGGGTGGTTTACTGCAACAGAATTTATGCTACGTAGCAAAAAGTGCGAGGGTGCGTGGATCATTTCCTTACGAAGTATCTCTTCCACTGCGCAGCAGTCATTTGCTAATCTTTGTTAACTAACGAATTATAGCTTTCTTTATCAAGAGATACCAG
>JBARXC010000088.1:0-33097 GCA_049647125.1 bacterium
TGGGTAAAAATGAACATAAACATCCAGAGGATAACCCATTTTATTAATCTGACAAGCCAAATTCACTCCCAAATACTATTTATGATTAAACAACCTCTTTCGGGTAGATTATTTATGATTAAAAGCGGAATATTGACATTTTCGCAGTTTTGTATAGAATTTGGTATGCGAAAAAAGGTGGATTTCCTTATTGTAGGATCAGGGATAGCCGGTTTGACGTTTGCCACCAATTCTGCACAATATGGTCAAATACTCATTCTAACTAAAAAGAACAGCGCTGATTCGAATACCAACTATGCACAAGGAGGTATCGCATCAGTTTTTAGCGATACGGATTCATTTGATTGCCATATCAATGATACAATCAAAGTTGGTGAAGGGTTGAGCCACCAAGATGCTGTGAAAATAATGGTCGAGAATGGTCCAAAACTAGTAAGTAAACTGTATGATAAGGGTTGTCGTTTTACCCTCGATGGCCAGGGCAATTTCGCCCTCGGCAAAGAAGGTGGTCATTCCCAACGCCGTATTGTACATGCCAAGGACTATACTGGTTATGAGATCGAACATGTCCTCTTGGAAGAAACCAAGAGAAAAAACATTACAATAAGTGAAAATGAAATTGCCCTTGATTTAATAATAGTCGACGGCGAATGTTTGGGACTCTACTTTTTTGACGCTAGCAAACAAAAGATTGACTATATCTTAGCCAATGCTACAGTACTTGCGAGCGGCGGTACAGGACAAATATATCTTCACACCACAAATCCACCGATTGCCACAGGCGATGGTATTGCCATGGCTTTTCGTGCTGGTGCGAAAGTGGCAAATATGGAGTTTGTACAATTCCATCCTACCTCAGTCTACAACATACAAATCGATGGTCGGGCTTTTTTGATATCAGAGGCGTTACGCGGTGAAGGCGGCATATTGAAAACAAAGAATGGTAAACCATTCATGGATAAGTACGACCCGGCTGGGAACCTCGCTCCCCGCGATGTCGTAGCACGAGCTTGTGTTTCTGAAATGTATGCAACGAAGTCAAAATATGTACTGCTTGATATTTCGCATGTTAATGCTGGCTATCTGAAGAATAGATTTCCGACGATCTATGAAACATGCATGAAATGGGGTATTGATATGACTCGCGAACCAATACCAGTAGTACCAGCTGCCCATTATACATGTGGCGGGATATTGGTTAACACCTGGGGTGAATCGTCCATCAAGCGGTTATTCGCCTTGGGCGAATGTAGTTGTACTGGGGTACACGGCGCAAATAGGCTCGCGTCCAATTCCTTGCTTGAGGCCCTGGTTTTTTCAACTAGAGCATCGGAAAGAGTGAAAAAAATAAAATCTATTAGAACAAAAACAAGGATACCCATGAAACAAACCGCGCAGACCGGACCGGATTATAGATTGCAGATTAAGGAAATCATGGATCAATACCTTGGTGTTATACGAACTGTAAAGGGATTGGAAAAGGCACACGAATCCATTAGTGACTTCTGCAGCAGGTATGATGATGGCATCCACCTAAAAAACGCCGAAGCTCGAAATGTCGCCGACATTGCAATGCTCATAGTCAAATCTGCCATTATACGTACCGAATCCCGTGGTCTCCACTATATCAGGGAATACCCCAAGAAGAAAAGGGAGTTTTCAAAAGATACGGTAATCAGCAGGAAGGAAAGTTGAACAAATAAGGGAAGGAGAATGGAACAAGGCGAAATTGAGGTTTTATTAGAATTAGGGCAATCATATCTCTTAAACAAAGAATATGAACATGCGATTAAGAAATTCAACGAAGCCTTAAGCATAAACCCGCATGACCCTGAATTATATTACAATTTAGGGCTTGCTTATGAAGGAGCCAATAAGCTTTTAGAAGCAATTTCAATGTATGAAAAAACATTATATCTGGACAAAACGTTCAGTAATGCCGAGATACGTCTCAATAAACTCAAGGAAAAAATGACTAAAGCAAAGGAGAAACCAACCGAAGAAACAAAATGAAATGCCCACGTTGCGGTAGAGACATGAAAGAAACTAAAGGAACACACCACAAGAAAAAAAAATGGAAATGCCTTCATTGCGGCAAGGTTCGTTTCACCAACTTAAGGAAAAAACATAGAAAAGTCTTGACAAATAGCAATATTTAACTATATTTTTACAATACTATGGAGACATTTTACTCAATCTTAGGGGTCTCGTTCCATTCGACGGCTGAGGAAATCAAAAAATCCTATCTTAGATTAGCACAAAAATATCATCCAGATCGCCACCTTATCCCCGAGGATAAGACCAAAGCCAGTGAAAAATTCGCCAAGATCACTGAAGGCTACCGTGTTCTGTCAGATGAAAAACTCAGAGCAGAATACGATAAATCGATAGAAAACGGTATTAAACCAAAGGATAAAGCTAAGGAAACACAAGCGGAAAATGCCTTCAAAAGGGCTATCGCATTCCTTAAACAAAAGGATCCATGGCGAGCAGTTAACCTTTTGCGCATTGCCTGTCGCTACCACGAAGAGCCCATGTACCTATCATATTTAGGACTTGCTTTGGTTTATACCAAGCAGTATCAAAAAGAAGGTTTTGAAAAACTTCAAATGGCAATCAAACAAGTCATGTTCAACCCGATATTCTATGTTAACCGTGGATTGGCACAAGAACACGTCGGCGATAAGTCAAGAGCACTTGAATCATATTATGAGGCACTCAACTGGGACGCGAACAACAGGTCAGCGAAAAAAGGCATTGAAAGACTGCAACGTAAGAAAAAGGGGTTATTATCGAAATTGTTTGGCGGTGACAAATAAAAAAAACGAATATCCTCACCAGCTTTGAAAAACTCTGCCGCGATTTAGCGATAGTGGTAAAATACGATAGGTTTTTTGGTCGCGGTGGTTTTTGCAGACTCAGAAATCAATCCTATTTTATAATCAATGAAAGGCTTTCCAATGAAGCTAAAGAACAGATATTTGTCGACGAACTAAAGGCGTTCGACTTAGCTTCTACAAAGATCCCCCTTCAATTAAAAGACCTACTCAGCAAAGCCGGTAGAGAAAAAGATAACGGATTTTGAACATCCTAAGGTGTTTACTGTTCATCCCTAATCTCTCCAACCAATTCCTCAAGCAAGTCCTCTAAGGTCACAAGCCCAATCGCCATACCCTGGTTACTAAGAACAATTGCCATGTGCTCACCTTTTTGTTTCATCGCGGTAAAAATCGGCATACAACGCTCTTTTGCATCGATAAAGAGTGGTTTTCTCAAAACAACTCTATTTCTGTAGAAGTAGTCTTTTATATTAAAAATGCCAACGATATTGTTTTTTTTACCTTGGTAAACAGGAATCCTTGTATATATCCTTTTGTGTTTTTCAGTAAGCGATTTCAATTCAGCCCCCTTGCGACACGTGAAGGCGGTATCCAAAGGTATTACTATTTCGCCGATTGTACGCTTGGAGAAATTAAAAAGCCTGGTAGCAAACTTCCTTGCCTCCTCTTCATACTCGCTCATCGCGTGGATAATATCAGATCTTCGTATTGAATCAGTTTTTGCTTCAGTCCTGAAGAGGTGAGCCAGTTTTTTGGAGATAAAAGCATAAAAACCAACAATGGGATAAGTGACGATTTCATTGTAATAAATCAAATTACTAAGGTGGCTCATAACCTTACTTGGATAAGAAAGGGCTATTGATTTAGGAATGAATAAACCAACCGTTAATGAAAACAACGAGAGTACGATAGTTGAAAAAACTACTCCATTGTTGCCGAAAAGGTCAATGAAGAACTTAGCGAAGAAAGTCGATGCTACCACAATGATGAAGTTGTCACTGACTGAAATTGTCGAGAAAAAACGTTCGGGTCGAGCTATAAAATTGCTAGCCCGTAGTGCCCAGAGTTTTTTTTCACGTTTTGCTCTAAGCACACGCATTTTTTCAAGACTAATTAAACCGGTCTCACTCGCCGCGAAGAAACCTTGTAGCACAACAAGCAATAGCGGTAATATGAAGTATATCATTGCCCCACCTTCTCAATAAGAACCCGTTCTATTATTCGATCCCGCATCTCTTCGATTTCAATCTTAAGACCCGGCAGTTGTATGCTCTCCTTTTCATTGGGGATTTTCCTAAGGTGATTTAGGATGAAACCAGATAACCTTTCTCTTTTATCAGCAAACGGTTCTACTTCGAGCACGCGGGCAAGCTCGCCAATGCTGATATCGCCATCAAAAATATATCTATTGACACCAACCTTTTTATAGGGAAAATCAGTGACCTCATCATATTCATCGACTATCTCACCAAAGAGAGATTCAAGAATATCCTCAAGCGTTACGATCCCGCTGAAACTACCAAATTCATCAACAATAATACTAAGGTGAATGCCCTTGCGCCTGAATTCACTGAGTAGGTTGTCAATCAACTTTGTCTCAGGGACTATATAAGGATCACGCATTAGTCCCTTCACAGTGACTTCTTCGTTGGCTTTGCTGTTCATATGACTGATAAAAAGGTTCTTTGCATACAGGATACCAACGACATCATGGTTTTTGTTGAAAACACAAATTCTCGAGTGCTTCTCTGAAACTATTGTTTCTCGAACGTCTCGCAAGCTGGCATCAACCGCGACCCCCACAACTTTATATCGCGGGGTCATAATATCGCTCACTCGCATCTTACCAAACTGGAGGATTTGATAACCGAATTTCTCTTCGCCTTCATCTAACACGCTGCTTTTTTTTGCCTCACTCAACATGATTTTAATCTCTTCATCTGAAATTGCAGTATGATCCTCAGGAGGCTGTTTGCTTATAATCGCCCTGGTAAACAACATCATCAAAGATGATATCGGCCGAAAAACGTAGGAAATAATGCTAATTATCTTGCTAAATTTGAGTGACAAATATTCCGCATTTGAAAACGCGATTGTCTTAGGAGTGATTTCTCCAAAGATCAAGAGCAAAGATGTCATGATTATAAAGTAAACAATGAAAGAGAGTGTGGTATTCATTCGGCTGCTTGCAATTATTTGGATCAGGATGATGGCACCGACTGAGGAAGCAGCGATGTTCACGAGAAGATTTGCCAGCAAGATAGCGGCAAGTGTTTTCCCCGATTCCCTTTTCAAGCGATCGAGTGTGTGAGCCCCTTTTCTCTCTTCGTAGATGAGGGTCTTAATACGGAAACGCGACAAGGAGAAAATTGCTGTTTCTATACCTGAAAAAAAGGCACTCAAAACCAGCAATATTACTATTAGGGCAAAGTATAATAACATGCTAAATTGAAATTTGGAATTCAGACAATGTAACCATATACTGTGCTACATACTTAACCGTGCTGTATTCGCGAACCGTCTTTCGCTGCATCCTTAAGATACTGAAGGCATTTGCTTTCCATCGTTTTGGTTTCCGCTTTTGTCTTATGGTCATAACCAACGATATGCAGTAAACCGTGTATAATGTAATAGTACAATTCGTCAGTGTTGCTGACCCGGTCATATGATATATAGATTTCAGAAACTTCTTCCATACGAAATGAAATCACATTTGTTGGCTTATCTTTTTTAAGGAACTTTCTGTTTAATTCCTTAAGATAATTGTTATTGGTTAGGATTATGTTGAGATTTTTGAGCTCAGTTTTTTCGTCTACCAACGTCTTCTTAACAAGAACAATGATACCCTTTCTAACGTTCGACGATAGACAACAGGCGGCCTGGTTGAAAATATTAACTTGCAATCAAAATTTTCTGTTTTTCCCGTCTACCTTTTCGCTGGTTTTTTCTCCACTCTGATTATATTCTACACGGGGATGGAAAACACCAGTAAGGATTGACAGAAATGCGGTACTCACCTGGACCAGGTCCTGTCGCGTAATAGGACATTCATCGAGTTGACCGTCGGCAAATTTCTTTTCAATATTATCTTTAAGCATTTTTTGCAACTTCGTGACCGTGATGTTTTTCTCACTCCTCGCTGCAGCCTCAACAGAATCGGCAAGCATGACCACTGCAGATTCCTTGGTTTTTGGTTTAGGACCTGGATACCGAAAAGTATCTTCGTTGATATCTGGAGAAGTATCTAGTGCTTTCTTATAAAACAATTCAATGGTTGTTGTCCCATGGTGTTGTTCGATAATATTGATGAGCTTCTTTGGCAATTTCATTTTCTTCGCCATTTCCACACCATCTTTGACATGGGATATGATAATCAGCGTACTCATTTGAGGCTTGAGCGTGTCATGCGGATTTTTAACGCCGAGTTGATTCTCAATATAATACTCAGGTTTCTTCAGCTTGCCGATATCATGATAGTACGCGCCGACCCTCGCCAGAATCGGATCCGCCCCAATCACCCGGGCGGCGGCTTCAGCCAGACTACCGACAACAATTGAATGATGATAAGTACCTGGCGCCTCAATAGCCATCTCTTTGAATAATGGCAGATTAAGGTTGCCTTGTTCGAGTAACGTTAGATCAGTACAGAAATCAAAAAGCTTCTCAAACAACGGTAGTAGAAGAACGAAAAGCACGCTCCCCAAAATGCTGTTTAGGACACCTTCACCAAGATGAATTAAGATGAGTTTACCTTTCAATAAATACATATCGGCAAAGAGTATCGCCGCGATGTTGGCGATTGCAATATATATCATCGGTCTGTAAAGAGATAATCTGGAACTGATCGTTCGTGATGAAAAAGCAGCTACTACCCCACTGACTGACAAAAAAATGAATATCGACAGGGAATTTAGGGTAACACCAAACAAGGAAGCAAAAACCAAAGTTATGATAATCGCTATGTAGAAATCAAAATACAGTGCAAACAACAAAATGAAAAAAGAAATTGGTAGGAGATATATTGTATCAATTGCGTATGCAGTTTTACCAACAAGCAAATAGATGGCTGAAAGTAAAGCAACGAAATAAATATTTTTTTTCTCGAAGAGTTTCACTTTCGCAACTAAACTTATATTTACTAAAAGAAATATTGCGGCAAAATAAAGTAAATTCCGGAAGAGCATAGTTTTCAGTATTTCCCAGGTGCCCACTGATATATAAGTAGTTTCCAATGCCGTGATTATTTCTCTTGCTTCCTTGGTGACCCGCTTATGTTTCTCTACAATGATCTCGCCTTTCAGTATCTTCCCTTTTGTCTTGGGTACGTTGGCAAAAACCTCATCTATTCTCTCTTCTGTTTTCTCTACGTTGTAGATAACATTCGGGATAAGTAGAAAACTAACCAACATTCGCTGTTCAAGCTTTTTTCGATAACTGAGTATACTCTCCGCCTCAGCAATTGAGTATAGCCTTTCTAAGGATTCAACTATCTCTTTGTCGCCACTTGCGATCGTGATTATTCTAAACTGAGGGGGTTTTGCATCAACGACGCCAGCGGCATATATGTTACCAATCTCATCAATGAGGTCTTCGTAAGTGTTCCTAAATCGAGTTCCGGTCAGGTATCTTATTACAATACCGTCAAGAGCATATTCTTTCTGGGTTAAGAAAACCAGAGAATCTTCAGTGAGCGATGAAATATCACGAAGTGAATCAATGAGGTTTACAAGACCATCCAGTTTTTTAATGACCATTTTGTATACAGAATTATCCAAATCAAAAACAGGTGGAATCCTTGTTGCAATTTCCGCTTTCTCTGCATATAATTCCTGTTCGGTTTTAGGAATGGAAAAATCATAAGGAGCGATTATATTTGAAGTCGCTATTTTACCTTCATTAATGGTATATTTCGTGGGTACTCTCGGCGGTGGGAATATTACGTTTAGTAAGAGGAAAATACCAATGAGTATGAGGTATCTAGGTTGTATCTTTGGCTTCATAAGCTTGGATTATCTTCTGAACCAGATTATGCCTGGCGACATCTTTTTCATTCAAATACACAAATCGTATTGGCTGAATGTCTTTCAGAATATGTTGAATTTCAATCAAACCAGAATATATGTTAGATGGTAAATCGACCTGAGTGATGTCACCGGTAATAACTACCTTTGACCTCCAGCCCATCCTCGTTAAGAACATCTTCATCTGTATGCTGGTCGTATTCTGTGCTTCATCAAGTATGATAAATGAATCGTTGAGGGTTCTACCCCGCATGAAAGCAAGGGGTGCGACTTCTATAGTCTTCATTGTGAGGTATTTCTTGACACGATCATAGGGCAGAAAATCGTGGAGCGCGTCATAGAGCGGTCTCAGATAAGGGTCAACCTTTTCCTCAAGTGCACCGGGTAAAAATCCCAAGGACTCACCAGCTTCAACTGCTGGTCTCGTTAGGATTATTCGTTCAACCTTTTTGGACATCAAATACGATACAGCCTTTGCCACACCGAGATAAGTTTTACCCGTACCAGCTGGTCCTATACTAATTACAATATCATAGTCATCGATAGCTTTCAGATACCCTGCCTGTCCAGTGCTTTTTGCCTTAACCAACCGCTTGGGCGTAGTTACGCATGACGGGTCTTTTTCTTCCGCTTTACTAATCCTCTGGTGCTCGTCCTTTCTTGCCTTGTCCAAATCCCTCAACACTTTTTTCACCGCCTTGGCTGCCTGTTTGATATTTTCTTGCTCGCCCTTTAAGTGAATACACTGATCGCGCATAGATGCAATGATGCTGAATTTAGTCTGGATGTTTTTGAGAAGTTCATCTTGGAAACCAAGAACTTCAGTGGGAGCGTAGTCAGATATGGAGATTGATACTTTCACATTTAAGGGAGGGGCAGTTAACTGCCCCTCCCATAATTTTTAGTCGTGTGGTATTACAAATTCCTGTCTTGGGTATATCCAGTCAGGATCTTTGATTCTGTCTTTGTTTGCCTCATATATTTCAGGCCATCTTCTCGAATTCGAGTAGATCGAATAATATGAAGCAATTAAGGTAAGACAATCGCCAGGTATTACGCTATAGTTTTCAAAATAGGGAATCATTAATACCCAACCTGGATATATAAGGTTTGGATTATTGATTTTATCCTTGTTTGCTTCGAATATCATAGGCCATTTTGCGCCTGCATGATACACTTCCCTCATGCCGGCAATCTTGGATAACCAATCTCCCTCCACAACCTTATAACGTCCGTACTGGCATATTTTCCAGGCTTCTTTTAATTCATCGAGCTTTGCCGCAAGTCCATCACGGGTCGTTTCTAGACCAGCAACCTCTGATCGCAGTGCTTCAACATCGGAAACGAGCTCCGATATTTTGGCTTCAGTTTCTGCAATCTGCTGTTGTAGGGCTAATAGTTCGACTTGAGCTTGTTCCTCGGTTAGTTTATCCTCGGCAAAAATGAAGGCAGGAACCAACAAGAAAAGAACCAGACAAGTAGAAGCGATCTTTTTCATTTTATCCTCCTTATTTCTTGCAGCGTGTATCGATCTTGTTCTGCAACTCTTCGATTTGACTATTGAGGTTAGCAATCTCGCTTTCGAGCGTCATTTTCATCGAGGTCAGTTCATCGAATTCAGCTTCAAGCTCAGTGATTCTTGATTGTGCAGCTTCCAGGGCGGCTCTAGCTTCCGCAAGTGCATCTAAAGTCTCCTGATTTGCCATTTTTGGACCACATCCAATAACGACAACAGTAAGGAGAAGAACCGCAAATATTTTTTTCATAATGCCACCTCCTTATGGGCTTATTTATAATAAATCATATTCATAATTCCTCAAATGTCAATAGGAAAATAGAAAGAGGCACGAAATGCAAAATTCTAACCCCTAAACAAATTCTAATTATCAAAATATAAATCTTCAAAAGCACTACCCGTCCCCATAAACTACCATAATTGTGTGACTTTGTGAAAATGAGCGTTTGTTGTTTCAATATTCGAATTTTGAAATTGTTTCGAATTTAGGACTTTGGTTTTAGATATTGTCAAGAGGGTATCTTGACAACATGCCTAATCTGACTATTATTTCCAATGCGTAATTACGCTATTGTCGTAGCTGCTGGAAAGGGTAAGAGGTTCGGGGCTGCTAAGCAATTTCACCTGATCCACGGTATCCCGATGTTTATCAACAGCGTCCAGTCTTTTCATCAAAACAGACATATCCACACCATAATTATTGTTGTACCAAAGCGGAAAATAGAAACTACCACACAGCTCATTAAAAGGTTCAAACTGGAAAAGGTCAAGAGAATAGTCGCTGGAGGAAAGCGCCGTCAAGATTCAGTATTAAAAGGTTTGAACCAACTGAATCGACAATCAGGTATTGTACTAATCCATGACGGTGTCCGACCGCTGGTTGCTCAATCCTTGATAGATAAGGGTATAAAACTATGCAAAAGGCACAAGGCTGTTATCTTCGGTACGGCGATTGGCGATACTGTAAAAGAAGCAAAAAACCGCCGTGTCGTGCGTACCGTACCTCGGCACAACCTGTTTCTCGTTCAGACCCCTCAGTTTTTTGATATAAAAATCCTAAAAAAAGCCTTCCGTCAGACTATTCTATCTGAGGAGTACACGGATGAGGCAGCAATACTTGAGGCACAAAGTATCCCCGTATATATCTTCCAAGGTCAACGCGACAATATTAAAGTAACGAGAAAAGAAGATCTCAGATTAATCGAAAAGCTATTGTGAAAAAGGTCATCCTGCTCGGCTCAACTGGTTCCATAGGGCGTAACGCAATAAAAGTTATTAAAGACCTCCGTGATTTCAAAATCGTCGGGTTAGCCGCCTACACTAATTATCGAATGCTTTCTGAACAAGCCAAGCACATAAAACCGCGTAGTGTTACCTTGGTTGATAAAAAAAACTATTCAGTACTCAAGAGTGAAATAAGTAGCACCAAGGTTTTCTGCGGTGAATCTGGTATCACCGAGATGATCGAGACTACAGAGGCGGATGTTCTGATTGCCGCCTTTGCCAGTGCAGTCGGCATCCTCGGTATAAAAAGGGCAATCGAGAAACGTCTGCGGCTATGTCTTGCGACCAAAGAAATACTGGTTAGTTTCGGCGATGTCATCATGCATGAAGTTCACCGGCATAACACAGATCTCATCCCTATTGACAGCGAACATTCGGCAATATATCAATGCCTTGAAGGTAGAAATAGTGATGAAGTCAAGGCAATAATATTAACTGCCTCAGGCGGACCATTCCTTAAAAAATCGATGAAGGCTGTAACAAAAGCTGACGTGCTGAATCATCCAGTTTGGAAAATGGGTGCTAAGATTACTGTAGATTCAGCAACGATGATGAACAAAGGGCTCGAAGTTATTGAAGCACACCATCTCTTCAAGATGCCAGCTGAGCGCATCAAGGTTGTGATACACCCTGAAGCAATATGTCACTCGCTCGTGCAGTTTATCGATGGCACAATGCTCGCTCAAATGTCCACACCAGATATGCGATTACCTATCCAACATTCACTCACATGTCCCCAGCGTTGTCCATCAATGGTCGAGCACTTGGATATAAGCCAGGTGAAACATTTGAGGTTTATGCCTCCTAACCATAGGAAATTTCCATGTCTTACATTTGCCTATGATGCTCTTATTATAGGTAAGAGCATGCCTGCCGTACTCAACGCCGCAAATGAAGAAACAGTCAAGTTATTTCTCGAAGATAAGATTGAATTTCACCAAATTCCGCGTATAATCGAAAGAGTCATGAGTGAACATAAACCCCGAAAAGGTTCTATTGAGCACTACATAGAACAGGCATCATGGGCCAAGCAAACAGTCAGGAGTCTATTATGATCAACTTTGTCCTGTATTCAATTATGCCATTTCTTTTCATTCTCGGTTTTTGTATAACGATCCACGAGTTTGGCCATTTTTTACTTGCCAAAATATTCGGCATACCAGTCGAGAAATTCTCGATAGGCTACGGTCCGCCGTTGATCAGGATGAAAATTGGCGAAACTGATTTCCGAATAGCATACTTCCCTTTGGGTGGCTACGTAAAGATGGCCGGCGAAGACGAAGGGAAAATTCTGAAACATGATAAAGAACCTTCACCAAAACCCGGAACCCAAGCACCTCCAGAAGAGCAGTTTGGTTTCTATGATGCACCCATATACAAACGTATTATCGTGGTTTTAGCTGGCCCCTTGTTCAATCTTTTTTCAGCTTTTATCGTATTGTTTTTCAGCTTTGTGATCTATGGTCTGATCATTACCCCGTATATGCGGGTCCAAATTGTCAAAGGAAGCTATTATGAGAACTCTGGATTGGTCACTGGTGATTCGATAATCGCTCTTGATGGTATACCTATAAGTTACTGGGAAGAATTCTTTGATCGTGTAGATTATCGCAAAGAAATCACTGTAACCGCATTGAGGGATGGCGAAGTAGTTAATATCACGGTCTTTTTTGAAGCCGAGTCAACTGGACTAAGGCCGATCATACCCCCGCTTATTGCCGATCTAAAACAGAACGGTCCAGCTGATAAAGCAGGTATGAAAAAAGGAGATCTGGTTCTCAGAATTGACGATCAACAGATGCACACGTGGTACGAAATGGTGGAACTAGTGCGTCAAACCAGAGATATCCCCCTTGTTTTTGAGTGGCAGCACGGTGAGGAAAAACGGCTCGCAGAGATAACCCCAACAACTATCTATGACCCGGTAGCTAAGGATACAATCGGTCAAATCGGAGTATTTATGCCTCATTCTAGAAAATACCTATCAGTAATCAATGCCATAGGATTAGCCATAGAAAGAACACTGGAAATGACATATCGCATGCTGGACATCTTCTATCAGTTAATCACACGTCGAATTCCAGCAAATCAAATTGGAGGTCCCATCGCGATTTTCAAACTCAGTGCCGAATCCGCACACTGGGGTTTTGAACATCTACTTGGTCTTTTGACAATAATTTCAATAAACCTGGGGATAATCAACCTCTTCCCTATCCCGGCACTTGATGGTGGCCACATTCTTATCGGTACAATAGAAGCGGTAAGACGTAAGCGCTTCAGCAAGAAAACAATACTTATTATACAACAGATTGGCTATGCGCTCATTCTCCTCCTCATTTTGTTCGTTACCTTCAACGACATCACAAGATAACTTCGTTATGCTTGGATTCAAACAGATTATTGCGGATTCAAGCGGATACTGTTATCTGTATGCATCTGCTGTAATCCGTGTGAATCAAACAAAATTTTAGCAGTATGAAAATTTTGTTCTACAACCCGGCAACAACCCAGAAAAGATATGAGTCCTACGAGGCGATAAAAGGAAGCGCCTTTTTCCGCAGACCCAATTATGATGCAATGCGTCTTTCTTTCCTATCAAAAGCACATGACTTCAGATATTATGATGAACGTATTGAAAAAAAGCCCGAGTTTACACCCGATCTGGTTGTTGTCAACGTACCTCTTAACCTTTCGCGCTACGTTTCATCGACAATAAGAAAAAACTGGCCGCGGAATACCAAGGTGATCTCATATGGATTCTTCCCAACGCTCTTTCCTGAACTCAACAAAAAATTCGCCGATAGTACAATAGTCGGTGACGTAGCTAATATCTGGAAAAGGATTCTTGCCCACGCAGAAAGCGGCAAGCTTTTAAAGGTATACAACTCAAATCGGAAAGGCCAGTTCAGCATTGACCGCACAATTGAAATTAAGTATGGCTTAACCCCGGCACTATCACAACTGAAAACATCCTTTGGCTGCACGTGCCTCAAAAACAACAAGGATTTCTGCTATGAGAACATCATGTACAAAAGAGTGGTCCGGTGGGATCTCGACGAGGCAATCCATGCAGTCGCACATATAAAGCGGAAAATTGTTTTTTTGCGTGATGATGATTTCTTTCATGATATTGACTATGCAATTAACTTTATAGAAAAGTGCTGGCGCTTCAAGAAAATGTGGATATGTCAAAGTACAGGACGATTGTTCGAACACACTAAATTGTTCCCTGTACTACGCGATAATGGCGTCCGCATCATAAATCTAAAAGAAGACTGGTTAGGCAATGACCTGGTGCACAAAATTGATGACCCAGATTTCCTTAAGGATAAGAAGCGTCAAACCGAACTACTCCATAGTAACAGAATAGCATGTGGTCTTTTGTTAAGACTTGGTTTTGAAGGTGAAGATTTTACTTTCTATCGAAAATTGCTAAAGTTTCTTCTGAATGTTAAAATCGATATGGTCAAGGTTACTGTCCAGACACCAATGCCGAATACTGAGACCTTTCGGCGATATCAAAAGGATGGTTTCATCGCACAAGACCTGACACTCTACGATCAATGGATGCCGGTCGTTCAAATCCCAGATATGAACCCACAGGCCCTTTATTCATGGATGGAGTGGTTGCGTGATAGGTTTTATTCCTGGGATTCTATTCTCTACAGAAACATCTCGGTTTCACCAAAACTCGGCCTTTACAATACTATGCTGTTCAACCTTTTACCTAATCTTTCTTATCGCAACAACTTCCTTGAGAAAGTGGGCTATCCGCCCTAATTACCGAGTACTTTTAACCGCGCTTCAGTCCTAACCAAGTAATTTTTTGCGCCTTCGTGATTGGGTTGATACTTGAGGACAGTTCTGAGTAGCGATAAGGCGCCGTTGTAATCCTCGTCAAGAAATTTACTGACCGCGGTGCTATACATCTTCTCTATCTCTTCCGGAGAAATCTTCGCAGTTTTGCTCTTTTGTTTACTTACGTCTTTCTTTTTTTGAAATAACAGTGAATCTGCTTCTTCCATTTTTGTAAGTGCTGTCTCGTTGAGCGAATCGATAGCAACCACTTTGTTATAGTAATAATAGGCATCGGCAAGTTTGCCAGAATCTTCGAGCGCGCGGGCGTAATCAAATAGACTATCTATGCAGACTAGCTTTTTCGCCTCGTATACTTCACGAATACTGTCCCCGGTGGCAACAGGATAATCATATTTTTCCAGCGCGGCAATATATCGCTCGGCCAGTGTGATCTCACCATTCTCGATGGCACCGCGAAATGCTTCCAAATAGAAATTCAAAGAATCTGTTCTTTTTTCTAAAACAAGGCGATCTGAAATCGTTACCATCTTGAGGAAAAACTGTTGACCTTCAGTGTCTATTGATATCGTCTTGCTCAACGGCTCGTAGTTTTCTGCTTCAAAAATAAAACTGTACGTAGCCGGCTGAAGTGCAACACAAAAGCCGCTTCGCGTCGTCTTGAAAGACTGACCGAGTTCCTCAACCGTTACCTTGACCAGTGGGATAGAATCTAGAGAAAGGGAATCGCGTATCATCACCGAAATGTTTATTTTCTTGGCTTGGATAAATGTCGGTGTACAGAAACCAGCAATACAGCTGAATATGAGTAAATGGGCAAAGACAGATTCGATGGATAATTTTCCCATATGCTTTCCTTTCTTGCTATATTATAAAAACAATAGAATCAACAAACCCGTAATTTAATTCTAGGCAAGACCTAGATACTTATGGACCTGAGGTATTATCCTCACATCATTTAGTCGATCAAGTGCAGTCTTCTGAATATCAAGGATATTTGGTATAACACATTCAAAAACCGGCTGAATAACGAGTGGTATGTTCTTATCTACACCGACGATGATTTCACACACTTTGTCCAATTCCTGAGGCAATAGATTTTCATTAATCACCATCTTCACGAACACGTTTTTACAGGCGGCTATCTTAAGACATTTCTTATGTTCATCCCAGAGTTTGGGACGTCCAGTTGCCGTGGGGATCTTGAAATCCAGTGATACTATATTTATGTGCTTAATGAGTTTCTTAAGTTCACCAGGTAAAGTACCGTTGGTGTCGAGGTAGATATCCTTTTTCATCTGACGAATACTCCTAAACAGCTCATCGAGAAAATCCATTTGCAACAAAGGTTCACCACCAGTAATCGCGACTTCATCAGCATCCAGTTTATCAAGGAGAAAATCTACTGCAACCGGGTTAGGCGATAGTTCTCCAGCATAGACAAAAGAACCTTCCATTTTTTGAGTGTTTGGTGTATCGCAATAATTGCAGGAAAGATTACATCCGAGAAGTCTGATAAAGGTCTGCCGCTTCCCCACCTCAATGCCTTCACCCTGGATAGATGTAAATATTTCTTTAATATAACCCTTCATGCAGAAAAACGCAGCATCATCCCTTTGGGATTCGCATCACCACACCGACAAAGTCGAGGTTTGCAGTATCGCCTTCGGCGCGCAATATGAAATAAAAGAAAGCGTTTTCTGCGAACGTAGTGATCCTGCAAGCGTAGCGATCCTGCGTTTAATTATTCCACCCATTTCACTTTACAACGCGCCTTACTAATGTTTGCGTGCTCATCTTTGTACTTAGTCATGACTTGTTCGGCAAACTTGTGCGGATCAATATCAAAGTCTTTCAAGCCCTTTGTCTTCACCGGCGTATTATCGGACACAATATTAATGCCAAAGTGTATGAGTGAAGATAACGGTGTCACTGTTGCAATGGAAATCGATAACTTGGCATCGCCATCATACAAATCACTACCGCGCCTTGTAATGTCAGTGTCACGGCACATCTCATGCAAGACTTCGCCAACAATGGTGGTCAAAACAAGTTGCCTTAGTACTGCTTTTTCAAGATCAGTATCATAGTGTTCTATAATGAAATGCAACATCGACGCAGAGTATATTTTTGCATCGGCTTTGACATCTTCAATATCAGCCATCTGTTCAGTCGGAATATCACACTTGCCACAAAAAGCAATGATTGAATCACCGAACAAGTCAAATTCAGTATATGCATAATTGCTGTGTAATTGTGTACCAGTATAGACTACCTCTTGCTTAATATATTTCGTTTTCATTCTTCAACTAACTTAATAAGGTGTTCCTGAGCTGATTTGTAATCCGGGTTTAGTTTCAAGACAAGCCTGAACGAATCGCGTGCTTTGTCTTTTTCGTTCAAACCTTCGTAAGCCATACCCAAATTGTAGTACAGCTCAAAGCTCATTTTATCGATTTTTTCAGCCCTTTTCAGAACCTTAATAGCCTCTTCAAACTTTTGGCTCAGAATATAGAAATTGCCCAGCTCAAGGAGGTCATTGAATTCTTGATTCATAGTTTCTCAATCTTTTCGAGGTCCTCATTTTTGCCGATCATTATCAATACGTCACCTGATATTACTTCATCGTCACCACCCGGGCCTACAATGATCTCCTCTTTAAAATCTGTTGAGCCATCGGGCAGGGTAAACGGCAACTTTCTTTTAATGGCAATCACACTTACTTTAAATTTCTCACGCATTCTCAATTCACTGAGGGTTTTATTAACAAGTTTCTTAGGAATAACCATTTCGATTATCCCATAGGTTTTTGAGAGCTCGATAAAATCAAAAAGCTTCGGACTGGCTATGCTTTCGGCGAGTTTTTCAGCCATCTCCCTTTCCGGGAAGATAATTCGATCAGCCCCGACTTTTCTTAATATCTTCGAGTGCAGTTCACTTTTTGCCTTCACTATCACCTTTCTCAAACCCAGTTCTTTCAAGGATAAGGTGATCATAATACTATCTTCAATGGTCTCGCCCATACTCACTATTGCCGTATCAAAATCAGTAATACCGAGTTCTTTCAAACCTTTTTCATCGGTTGCGTCCATGACCACAGCTTGGGAAACAATGCCTTCCATTTCTTTAATGCGTTCTTCATCTTCGTCGATAGCCAAGACGTCGAAACCCTTTTCGCTTAGTGCCTGGGCAATGCTTGAGCCAAAGCGGCCTAATCCTATAACGACAAATTGCTTCATTAGTTCCTCCTAATTACTTGAGATACCGAGTTTTTTCTTCAAATATGGTATCAAACCATTGTTCGTAACTATCTTTAAAATAAAATCCGGTAGTTTCTTTGCTTTAATGATTTCATTAGTGCGCATATTTTTAATTATACCCTTTTGTAGATCAATTTCAATATCATCCTTGTGCTCAACCTGCTGCGTAATCCCCGGCGCGATAATCACTGGCAGACCCAAATTGATTGCATTCCGGTAGAAAATGCGGGCAAACGTTTCCGCAACAACAGCTCTGATACCAAAGTACTTAAGGCAAGTGGCGGCTTGCTCACGGGATGAACCGCAGCCGAAGTTCTTACCGCCGACAATGATATCACCGGGTTTGGCATTTTTCAGGAATTCAGGATGGACCGCTTCGAAACAATGCTTTGCCATTTCCTCGCGATCTGCGGTAATAGATAAATACTTACCCGGATAGATCACGTCAGTATTTATATTGTCGCCGAATTTGTAAACCCTACCTTTGATCATAACAAGATAAGCCTCGCTACGGCTCGGCTAAACCCCGCTCTTTGTACAAAGGGTGGAGTAAATCCTGATCTCAAAATCCGAAATCCTAAACAATTTCTAAATTCTAAATTCAAATGTTCAAGAAATAAATTCTTTAGTTTTAAATTTCGTGCTTTGGTCATTGGGATTTGTTTAGGATTTAGTGCTTCGGATTTAGAATTTAAATAATTCAGCATGGCTCAGTTATCTCTCCCTTTATTGCTGATGCAGCAACCGTCCCAGGTGATGCCAGATAAATAAAAGCTTCCGGACTGCCCATCCGCCCCTTAAAATTGCGATTTGTCGTTGACAGACAAATTTCTCGAGGAGCAAGTAAACCCTGATGTGCACCGAGGCAAGGTCCGCAACCTGGGTTCAATACAAGCCCACCGGCTCGGACAAAAATCTCAATATAGCCTTCATGTAGAGCCTCAAGATAGACTCTGCGTGAAGCCGGGATCACTAATAACCGTGTGTCTGGATGTACTGCTTTGCCTTTCAATATCTCGGCTGCGGCAGCCAAATCTTCTAACCTCCCATTAGTACACGATCCGATTAATGCCTGATCAATCTTTAGACCGACTATTTCACTGACCGGTTTGACATTGTCAACTGAATGTGGACAAGCAACTTGACTCGTTAAGCTACTGACATCGATATTCAATTCACCACTATATTCAACATCTTGATCAGGTAAGATAACCTGGAAATGCTTGTTAGTCCTCTGCTTTAGATACGCTATGGTTTGTTCATCCGGGGGCACAAACGCGACTTTTGCCCCCATCTCCATAGACAGGTTGGAAAGAACCATGCGTGACGCGATACTCATCTGAGATATTGTTTCACCATGGAATTCTACTGCCTGGTAATTGGCTCCGTCCGCACCTAAGGTCCCAATAATATGCAGAATAAGATCTTTTGCCGTTACACAAGGCTTGAATTTCCCATCTACATTAATCTTTATCGATTCGGGCACGCGTAACCATAGTTCTCCTGTTGCCCAAACCCCAGCCATTTCCGTAGCCCCAATCCCGGTTGCAAAAGTGCCAAAAGCACCATGTGTTGTTGTATGAGAATCAGTGCCTACTAGGACCTCGCCAGGTAAATCATGCCCAAATTCCGCTAAAACCTGGTGACAAATCCCTTCTCTCAAATCATAGAAGTGTTTGATCTGCTGTTCTTGCACAAATGCCCGTAAACGACGATGAGTAGCTGCGGTCCTTTCACTATCTGCTGGTATACGATGATCAAAGAGTATGACAATTCTTTCTTTATCCCAAACTTTTTTAACACCGATTTCTTTAAACGATCTTAACACAACATCGGCATTTTCATGGGACATAGCTACGTCAACTCTTGCCATAACGATTTCATTAGGCGATACTTTTTCCTTACCTGATGCACGGGCTAATATCTTTTCTGCAATCGTTTTATTCATCAGTTATTGAGTAACTAAGTAATTTAGTTATTAAAAGACGTTTCATCCGTTTGATCCGTTTCGAGCGTTTATCTGGGTTGTCTTCAACCAAAGGCGTGCCTGCAGTCCGACATATTGTGTGGCGGACGTGTCTTCAATCCGCGGTTGACGGATGTGTCTCCAGCGCAGCGTGTCTTCAACAGAGTGTGTTCTCCGTTTCATCGGTTACTCAGATACTCGATTACTCAATAAGGTCTCGTTCCCATGGTCCATCGTAAGTAACTTCTTGTTCACACATACGACGCATCGCTTTCTGCGTCGTCATTTCCTCGTACACATGCGCAATAAGACCAGCACATCGACCAATTAAAAAGAAAGCTTTACCAAGTTTCCAATCAAACCCCATATCTGATATGATCGCAGCGATTGCTCCATCGACATTTATGGGTAGTGCTTTGCCCTTAGCGAATTCTTCTCTCAACGCAAGGCTCAGCTTTATGTGCTCTTTAGTGATTTTTAAATCATCCGCCATTTCATAGAGCCGTTTGGTTCGAGGGTCGTTTTTATGGAGGCGATGACCAAACCCTGGCATGCGTCTACCTTGCTCTTTTAGAGTCTTTAGTAGTGCCTGAGCAGTTGTTTCATAATTCCACTTTTCCTCTTGCATTTTCTTTACCCAATCCTGTAAAATGCGTGCGCCGTCTTGGATCGCTCCACCGTGGACATCACCAACCGCAAGAATCCCTGCAGCAACCGCACTAGGCAAAGGTACACCAGCTGAGGCAACGATGCGCGCGGCGTGCGTTGAAGGTGGAGTAACACTGTGGTCAATTGAGGAAGTAATGATTGCATCGATCATTTTCGCCTCTTTTTTATCCGGCATTCTTCCTCTTATCAGAAGAAAAAATACTGAACTAAATGGTATATTACCGATAAGGTCTTCTTGACAATAGCCGCGCGTTACAATATGATCTGGTTCAACTTTTGAAATCTTTGTTTGCCACATATATCCCCCTTAACAAATAGAAATCGGGTTAGGGTTTGGAAGCGAGAATCTTGCTCCAGCATCCATACCCAAACCCATCATCCATCTTGTTCCAGTGCCCTCTTAACAATTATCGGTATCTCGCTCAGTGTTTCCGCAAGTATTGCGCCGTGTTGTTTCAAAGCTTCAATCTTACTGCGGGCAGTACCCATATTACCTTCAATAATCGCACCAGCATGACCGAGCCGCTTACCTTGAGGTGCTGCTTTACCTGTTATATAGGCAATAACTGGCTTTGACATATGTTCAATAAAAGGAGCTGCTAATTCTTCATAAACCCCACCGATTTCACCGGCCATCACAACCGCATCGGTCTCAGGGTCATTTTCAAACAATCGCAATACGTCCTCGTAGTTCGCTCCCAGGATTGGATCCCCACCCAGACCAACTGAAGTCGATTCACCAAAGCCAGCAAGGTTTAGAGAATTTGCTAAATAATATGTCACTGCGCCGCTCCGTGCAACCGTACCTATGCGTCCGGGTTTAAAGGTAATTTTTGGCAGCATGCCAACGAGTGCTTTACCTGGTGAAATGACACCTGGCGTATTACCTCCTATAACAACGACACCCTTTTCTTTAGCTTTCTGGCGTGCGTATAGCATATCGTGAATTGGGATGCATTCGGTTATCACAATAACGGTTTTGATACCGGCATCGATTGCCTCAAGTATTGCATCCTTTGCAAAACGTGGCGGTACCCAAATACTTGACACAGCAGCATCTGGATGGTCTTCCAAACACTGGTGTACAGTATCATATACTCTTACGCCTTCAATTTCCTGACCACCTCTGCCCGGCGTTACGCCACCAGAGATCTTTGTCCCGTACTCAAGCATGAACTTTGTATGGAGCGAGGCATTCTTGCCGGTAATCCCCTGGACGATCGTTTTCGTTTCATTATCAATAATAATACTCATTGTTCTTATTCCTTATCTGCGTAATCTGTGTCCGCCTCTGGCGGTTTTTTTGTATCAATCTGTGTCTTGGCCGTTAGAATTGTCTCTTTAATCACTTCCTCAATAGGCGTATCAACCGCATATATCTTGATCTTTTTGAATAGCTCTGGAAAATCTCTTTTTGCTCGTTCCAGTATTTTTCTACCCTGCTCTTCCATATTGCCGGCCATCCTCATGATCATCGGTTTTTTCGGCTTGTTCTCCTTTACATATTGTACTATTGCCTTTGCCCAATCATCACACCGAGAAATGCCTCCGAAACGGGCACCAAATATAGCTTTTACTTTAGGGTTATCAATGAGCAAACCAAGCATCGCCCGGAGTTTTTCCTGGGTCGGAGCACCACCTGAATCCATGAAATTGGCTGGTTTTCCCTGATAAAGTGTTATCAAATCTATCGCTGCGATGCCAAAACCCGCACCTCCGGGGAACACGCCGATATCACCATCAAGGTCAACATAGGGAATACCTTTCGCCTTAGCTGCTTGTTCGCGTTGGGTAAGCTCCCCGAGCTCGTGCCTTGCTACAATACCCATTTCTTTGAGCTCTCGGTGTTTAAACATGGCATCTTCGTCAAGGTCAACTTTTGCATCGAGCGCATATATGTTTCCGTCTTTTGATAAAACCAGCGGGTTGATTTCAACTAACTTACAATCAAAATCCAAGAAAAGCTTGTATACCTTAAGCATGATTTCAGTCATCAACCCTAACCCAGCACTGGAAAACCCTAAATCACTCGATATTGTTCTTGCCTTAAACCCATGCATTTCTTCACCTGGATTAAAGTAATACTTTAATAATGCACCAGGATCGTCTTTAGCAATTGTTTCTATGTCTACGCCGCCTTTTTTGCTTGCCATAAATAAAAGTTTATGCTCTAGCCGGTCAATCGATGCAGCAATATACACTTCTCTTTCAATATCTATTTTCTTCTCTACCAGGACTTTCTCGATCACAAACAAACCATGCTTCTTACCCAGAATTGAACATATTACGGCTTCAGCTTCTTTTCTATGTTTGGCAAATTTAACAAATCCAGCTTTTCCCCGGCCGCCCAGAAACACCTGTGCTTTGATGACAACCGGATACACTGCCTTATCCAAATCACTGAGATTATCCCTGCCAATAACAACTGACTCAAGTATTGGTATTTTGTATCTTGCAAATAATTTCTTTGCTTCAAATTCGTATAATCTCATCGGCTATAATTATATAAAAATAGAAGTATATTGCAATAGGCAGTGACCACGGTGTGGTATTGCAGGTATTGCTACTTTGATCTTTCTATGTCAAAATCTATAAAATCGCAGTGATGTATAATTACGGCTTCATTAGAACGCTTTACCTTATCGCCTTCAACTGAATGGGTTGCCACGATGTGGGCAACTTCAATAGGCAAACCAGCATCAAGGGCTAAGCCGTACCCTGACACTGGATGTCGAACAAGCTCACCAAAACCGGACTTAGTGTATTTTTTCCCAAGCTTTTTGTATTCAAGTAATTTTCCGACGTCATGGACCAAGCCACCAGCAATAATGTAGTCTAGTTTAACATCCTGGCGTTTGCCTGCTACTGCTATTGCCATGCGCGTGATAGTCCTGGTATGTTCAACGAGTGTTTTCTTTGTTTTAATGAGCAGAGTAAATGGTATCTTGTCAATCTTCTGCCACTTGCCTCTTTTCATAGCTAATAGCCATACTGCGATAACGCCTTTGCGAAGTGATTTACTTGTTATCTTTTCAATCTCAGGAAATAGCTTTATTATGTATTTTCTATCCATAATTCCCCTTTCTGATAAACTGCTAAGTCAATGATCTCCCCGCCCCAGAGGGCAGGGTATCTTACTCTCTATTTCACCCTTTCCCATCAGCGTAGTTCATACGCTTTAACCATTATGGTTTTTTTTCTTTCAGGTAGTCAAGTAAGCCGCCAGCCTTCATGATTTTCATTTCAAGTGGTGTAATAGCGGTGCCTTGATAAACCTTATTCTGTGATAAGTTGCTGATTCTACCGTTTTCAATATTAGCCTCAAGTCTATCCCCTTGTTTAATCTCCCCGGTTCCATCAAATAATAAGATCGGCAAACCGGTATTAACCGCATTTCTATGGAATATCCTGGCAAATGACCGGGCGATCAAAAGAGAAACACCGATACCATGGATCGCTACAATAGCATGCTCACGTGAAGAACCGCAGCCGAAATTCCTGCCAGCTACGACAATATCACCTGGTTCCACGTTTTCTATGAATTCTTCTCCACCAGGAGCACCTTCCATAGCATGGAGCGCCATTTCCTGCTTGTCAGTAATGGGCAGATACTTACCCGGATATATCTGGTCAGTATCGATGTTGTCTCCAAAGCGCCAGGCTTTTCCTTTAATTATCACACTACACCTCACGTGGATCAGTAATGACTCCGGTCAAAGCAGTCGCGGCAGCGGTTGCTGGCGACGCAAGGAAAACTTTAGCACCTTTACCGAGCTTGCCTACGAAATTACGATTTGAGGTAGAAACCATTACCTCTCCAGGTGCCAGGATACCAGCATGTCCAGTCGTGCACAGTGCACAACCCGGGTTGGTCACCACTGCGCCAGCATTTATAAAAATGTCGTACAAACCTTGTTTCAGTGATTTTTTTGCCACCTCTATGGTTGTTGGTACAACAATAAGACGTATACCAGGTTTAATTTTATTCCCTTTTAATATTTGTGCAGCAATATTCAAATCCTCAAATCTACCATTAGTACAAGAACCTATGAACACCTGGTCAACCCTGGTCTTGGCAATATCTTTAACATCCTTTACATTGTCTGGTGAATGGGGACAGGCAACCTGTGGTTGTAGATCATCGACTTTGAATTCATGTGTTTCCTCGTATGCGGCATCTGAGTCAGGCCCAATTGTTTCGACTTTTTCTTCAGTCCTCGCTTTGATATAATCCAAAATTTCATCGTTAGGTTGTATAAAACCGATATCTCCAGACATCTCGGTTACCATACTTGTCATTGTTATACGTTCAGCAAGATTCAGGTGGTCGATTGTCTGGCCAGAGAATTCGACTGCCCGGTTGAGCGCACCATCAGTCTTCAATGTCTTGAGTATAAAAAGTATTATATCTTTTGCCGTAACAAACTTCTTCAACACACCAGTAACTTCAATCTTGATCGTTGGCGGGACACGAAAATATAACTCGCCCTTGTACATTGCGCCGGCAATGTCGGTTGTGCCCATACCAAACCCTGCAGCGCCGACCCCACCAAGCAGGTTCATATGACTATCAGTACCAATAATAATATCCCATGGTTTTACCAAACCATTTTCAAGAAGAATATGCTGACCAACACCGGTATCGATATCAAATAGTTTCACACCTTGACGAGCAGCAAATTCCCTCAAGAATTTTTGATTTACCGCGACTTTCTCGTCACGAGCTGGAATATGAAGGTCAAAAGTTATCGCTACTTTTCCCTTATCAAATACCGGCTGTTCACCAAACTTGTCCTGATATTCATGGATAACATTTGGTCCGCCAAAATCGCGCATCGCTACGAGATTCAATTTCGCCCAGATATATTCACCTGGTTTAACATCTTTACCTGCCGCGCGTGCAAAAATCTTCTCAATGATCGTCATAGCTTCGCCAAGCTTACAAAATCCAAGAACCAAGAACCAAAAAGAAACTGCATATTAATCCTTGACCTTATTGTAAATAGATCCAAAGATTTTTCTAAGTTCGTATGACTCTTGGATCAATACTTCAACTTTCTTCTGATTACCAATCTTGGTTCTTTGCATAATACGAAGCCAATAATTCGATTCTCTTACTTCCTTGAGGACGATATTTATTTTGTGTCTGAAATCTGCCTTTGAACCAGTAGCTTGCGCTTCCTCATAATTAGCACCAACCGAAGTGCCAGACTTCGCCAATTGAAACCGGATTACATCATTCTCTTTGTTGTAAGAAATTGTTTTCAGGAGATCAATAATGGCAACTGCAAATTCAAATGTTCTCTCTTTTAAATCAATGATATATTCTGCTCCTGGTTCCTTGACCTCAAATCTTAACGGTGCTTTTTGAATGATCTCATATCTCTTGGTATTTGAATCTTGGCTCTTGGTCCTTGGTTCTTGGACCTTGGCTCTTGGTTCTTGAGAAATTACAATTTCTCCGCAATAGCTTCTGCCATTTCTAAGCTCGTCGCCTCACCACCCATATCATATGTTTTGGTTTTTCCTTCTTCAATAACCTGGGCAACCGCTTTCTCGAACCGGTCTGCAGCAGCGTGCTCGCCAAGCCATTCAAGCATCATTTTAGCAGCAAGGATTGTTGCGATCGGGTTTACCTTATACATACCAGCATATTTTGGAGCTGAGCCGTGGGTCGGTTCAAAAAGTGCATAGTTGTCACCGATATTGCCGCTCGAACCAAAACCGAGTCCTCCGGTCATCTGCGCACATAAATCAGAAATAATATCACCATATAGGTTGGGTGCAACCAGAACGTCGTAGTTAAATGGTTTCTTGAGCAACCACTGACAAAGAGAATCAACATTCGCATTATCAGCTTCAATACCAGGATAGTCTGCAGCAACCTGATCAAATTTCTCAAGGAATAAACCATCTGTTGCTCTTACGACATTTGCCTTATGGACACACGTAACCTTTTTCCTTTTGTGTTTTTGTGCAAAATCAAAAGCCGCTCGGACAATTCTCTCGCACCCTTTGGGCGTATTAACCTTTACAGAAATAGCAGCATCCCTGGCTACCTTTTCCATACCCTTGATCGACAACATTTCTGCAGGAACTTGATTATACTCAATGCCCGAGTACAGATCTTCAGTATTCTCCCGAAAAATAACAAAATCAATACCCTCTTTAAAATTCAGTGGGTTACCCTTATACGCCTTACACGGACGTTTGCATATGTATAGATCAAACTTCTGACGCATCCGCACAATCGGACTTCGGTAAACCAAACCTTTGTTTCTTAAGCTTGGCGCGAGTTCAGTATCGGCAATACTCTTTGGCTTTGAAGTTATTGCACCGAACATCGCACAATCAGTACTCCTCATCAGTTCAACAGTTCGCTTAGGCAGCGGCTCACCTTCTTTGCACCAGAATTCCCAACCTACATCACCATGTATGTACTGGGCATCAAGAGCAATTCTATCAAGGACGATTCTGGTTGCGTCGAGAACATCTTTTCCTATACCATCGCCAGGTAACCAGGCAATTTTATATTTCGCCATCTCCACTCCTTAACAGGTAGAAAACAAGTTAGGTTTGGAAGCTATATTTTTATTCCAGCATCCTAACCCATGGACTTATACTATCCCCTCATATATGCGGTATTTTTTGTAGAGCTTACCACCCATTTTTGTAACAGCATTGTTGGTTGGGTGATTATCCTCAAGTATCCATGACAGCTCACCTGCATTATAACCGAGCTGTTGAGCGGCTCGGAAAGATTCAAGGAAAAGCAGTGACTCTAAACCCATTTTTCTGTACTGTTTGCGTACACCCATGATCATCAAACGCGCGTCTTTTATCTTCTTCTTGTAATACAGGAACTTCAGCATCTCAATAGGCCCAAAACGTCCGTTCATCTTTTTCAGTACTGTATTGTAATTCGGCACAGCAAACGAAATAGCTACTGGAACATCGTCTATTTCTATAATCGGCACTAACTCTGGGATAATCAATGATTTCATATGCTCGGCAAAGGCACTTATTTCCTCATCAGTCATCGGTACAAACCCCCAATTACGGCTCCACGCATCGTTATAGATCTCTTTTATTTTCTTTACTTCATTTTTGAAATCAGCAGCATTAATCGGTCTAACCTTCATATCATGTACCCGTCTTCGTACAATAGAACAAATCTTTTCCAGATATTCAAAGGGTGCGTCTTTCATATCATAGTAATACGCAAAGAGATCTTTGGTTTTCTCAAGCCCACATTTTTTTATCAAATCATCGTAATACTCATAATTGTAAGGCATCATTATAAAAGGTGTTGTATAAAAACCCTCAATCAGAACGCCACATTCATCATTAGTCGATGGGTTCAAAGGACCGATGTATTTGGTGACATTTTTGTCACTAAGATATTCCTTTACATGTTCAAAAAGAGCTTTTCCTGCATCTTCATCATCATCACACTCAAAGAACCCAAAATATGCTGTCTTTTCATCCCAGAATTCCATGAAGTTATAGTCAATAATCGCGCATATCCTCCCGGACAACTGTTTATCCCGGTAGACAAGAAACAATTCCTTTTCAGCATGGTTCCAGAACGGATTCTTTGTTTTATCAAAAAGATTACGTATCTCATGTTTAAGCGGAGGTACCCAATAGCGATTTTTTTTATACAATTTAAAAGGAAGGTTTATAAAATTCTTCAGTTCTTTTTCGGTTTTTACCGGAACTACAGTAATCATTATTTCTTTAAACCAAACTCTTCAGCACAGTGTGCAAAAGCCTCTAAGATAATTTCAATGTCTTCATCCGTATGTGTAGACATATAGCTGGTCCGAATCAAAGCGCGGCCGGGCGGCGTCGCCGGAGAAATGACCGGGTTTGCAAAAATACCGTTCGCAATCAGTTTTTTCCAAAAGGCAAAGCAGTGTTCCTCTTCACCAATGATAATCGGGATGACCGGCGTCTCACTATTACCAGTATCAAGCCCGATATCTCTAAAACCTTTTAACATACGTCGGGCTACCGCCCACAATCTTTTGCGGCGTTCAGGTTCGGTTTTGATGATATTCAAAGCCATCTGGGCACTCGCAACTGAAGCAGGAATCATGGACGCCGAAAATATTAATGACCGGGCACGATGCTTAATATGGGTGATAACGTCTTTATCACCGACAACAAAGCCGCCCAGTGATGCAAATGCCTTACTAAACGTCCCCATTATTAAGTCAACTCTATCGAGTACACCAAAGTGCTCACATGTACCTTGACCTTTTTCACCGTGTACACCGACTCCGTGTGCATCGTCAACGAGTAAGCGGCACTTATATTTTTCTTTTAAACGAACGATTTCAGGAAGGTTAGCCAAATCACCTTCCATGCTGAATACGCCATCGACAATTATCAATTTACCGCGGTCTTCAGGTAACATTTTTAATATCCGCTCTAAATCTTCCATATCATTGTGCTGATACTTCTTAACATCGGCAAATGATAAACGGCAGCCATCAATGATGGAAGCATGGTCCTGACGATCAATAATCAAGAGATCGTCCTTGCCGCCGAGTGCTGAAATAATACCCAAATTCGTTTGAAAACCGGTGGAAAAAATAATCGCCCCGTCTTTTTCATAGAACTCAGCCAGGTCTTTTTCGAGTTTGACGTGGATATCGAGTGTCCCATTGAGAAACCTTGAACCAGAACATGTTGAGCCATACTTTTCCACGGCTTTGATTGCTGCTTCCTTCATACGCGGATCAGCAGACAGACCAAGGTATCCATTAGACCCGATCATTATGAATTCTTTACCATCGATTTTGACGCGGTGGTCTTGGGCAGATTCAATCGGTGTGAAGTAAGGATAAATCCCAAATTCCTGTGCTTTTTTCACTTGTTCAACGGTGGAAGCACACTTTTTAAATAAATCCATTGGTTAGTATAGTTAATTTTTATCTGAAGTCAACCTATGTTCCTCAGGAACCATTTCAGGTCAAAAATCTTTGCGATCTCTTTTTCACTAAGGTATTGGCACACTTTTTTGTCCTTAAGAACTGTCTTTTTTAGATTTTCTTTTGCCGCAATAGTCTTGAAAGACAAACGCTGTACAGTTTTATAAGCCTCTCCCCTGCTCATACCATGTTGTACGAGTTTGTTCATTAAGTTCTGGGAGGCGTAAACACCGTAGCTTGCCTCAATATTCTCCATCATGCGTTTTGGATACACATTCAGGCCCTCAAGTACCCAGCGTGTTTTTAGAGTAAGGTAATGTGCCAAGTGAAATGCATCCGGGAAAATAACCCGTTCGACTGAAGAATTAGTAATATCCCGTTCATGCCAGAGCGTGATATTCTCGTAAGCAGGGATTAAATAGCTACGCAGAAGCCGCACCAAACCGCAAATGCGCTCACAGGTAATCGGGTTTTTCTTATGCGGCATGGCAGAAGAACCCTTTTGCCCTCGAGTAAACGGTTCAAGCACCTCACCTATTTCAGTACGAGAAAGGTTCCGGATTTCAGTGGCAATCCTTTCCAAAGCGCATGCATACAATGCAATAATAGCAAGCAACAAAGCTAAACGATCCCTTGGTAGAACTTGAGTTGACACGGGTTCTGGTTTCAAACCTAATTTCCTCATAACTCTTTGCTCAAGCACTGGTGATAGCATTGTATAGGTACCAACTGCACCAGACAGCTTACCAAAGGACATTTCCTTTTTAGCAAGGATAAGACGCTGATACGCCCGCTTGATTTCTTCATACCAGGAAGCGACTTTGTAACCGAATGTAATAGGCTGAGCAAAAATACCATGTGTTCTGCCCATCTGGGGTGTTTTTTTGTATTTCAAAGAAAGCCTTTTCAAGCCGGTCAGGAGTTTCTTCACATCCCCCAGCAAAACATCAATGGCTTCAAGGAGCATCAACACAAAGGCGGTATCAACAAGATCGTACGAGGTCAGTCCAAAGTGCAACCATTTACCAGCTCGCTTGCCGAGTTTTTCCCGGGCGGCTTCTAAAAAAGCAATAACGTCATGGTTAGTGATTTTTTCTATGGCCCGAACTCGTTCTGGTTTCACCTTTATCTTGGCTAGTTTGCTACTGAGCCCGCGCGGAATCACCCCAGATTTTTCCTCAATCCCGGCAACAATTCGCTCGACAAAAAGCCATTTCTCTAATTTGTATTCATCATTGAATATTCTCGCCATCTCTTTTGTCTGATAACGTTTTATCATATTATTATTACTCCTTGCATTATGAACCCAGATACAACTGAATTATTAAACCACCTCGGTCCAAAATAAAATAAAGGAAACGGTCACTTTTCATTGCTTCGTTAAAATCATTCTTATTGCGTATGCGTTGGTCATCGATTTTTAGAATAATATCACCCGCTCTAATGCCCAATCGCTCTCCAGTGCCGCCTTTTTCAACCTTTAAAACAACAACACCATCTTTATACCCTAATTTATATTTCTTGGCTAGCTGTGTGCTTATATCTTCAACGTACAATCCAAATCTGCTTATCGTCTCCGAGTATTTGAACTCCTCAACCATGAGTTTGACTTTGATGGTGTTCTCATCCCTTAAACCAGTGATTTGGAGTTCGTCATCCACAAAGACATTGGCGATAAACCTATCCCAGTCTGACACTCGTTTTATCCGGACACCATTGACTTCAACAATTCTATCGCCGATCTTTATGTCAGCTTTTTCAGAAGGACTCAGTGAATCAACATTGGTTACTATCACCCCAAAAGCTGGAATCCTAAAGTTTTCAGCAATATCTGAGGTGATATCCTGTAACCATAAACCAACCCAAACCTGACGGATCTTGCTATGCTCTTTCGCCTCAGCGATGAACTTCCTTACAAAATTGATGGGTCGGGCAAACCCAATACCCTCAGATCCACCGCTCGATGTAAAAATGAAATTATTTATTCCGATTACCTGACCAAGAACATTGACTAAAGGACCGCCTGAATTACCCGGATTTATTGCCGCATCAGTCTGGATCATGTTTTTATAGATCCTTTCATCATAACTTGATTTTATTGATCTATTCAGTGCCGAGACAACGCCAACTGTAACCGTAGGGCTTGTATCTTCAAGCAAAAATCCAAATGGGTTGCCAAAAGCGATCACCCATTCCCCGATCATCAAATCGTCAGAATCCCCAAACTCAACATACGGTAAGTCATTTGTATCGATCTTGATCAGTGCCAGGTCCATAGTACGGTCAGCGACCACAACCATACCCTCTATTTGCCGACCATCGGGCAAGGTTATCTTAATTTTGGTTGCATTGGATATCACGTGCTCATTCGTTAAAATATAGCCATCTTGGGAAATAACAACGCCTGTACCAAGGCTCTTAACTTGTTGTTTGTGATATCGTTCGGGGAAAAAATCGCGAAAAAAATCACGGAACATATCATCTGCATACGGTGAGAAAAAAGGAGAAGTTGCCACAACTTTTGTCTGAACCACTGATATGGACACTACTGCATCCGTGACTTTATTGGCGGCTAGAACAATGGCATTTGTCCTTTGTATCGAAACATTTTTGTTCAGACTTAGCCTTTCGTCTTGTCGGTTACGAAAAAACTGCGGTCCGATTGCACTGTATAGGGTTATTGCAAAAACTGTGACCACAATGCCGAGAAATGCGTATAAAATGTTCTTCTTTGTTAGTATCATGTTCCGTCCTTTCTTGCTATCATAGACCGGCAGGCTTAATCAGTACTTCACTTCCACAAGAAATAACCCCTGTGGAGGTGCGAAAAAGAAATCTCTTATCTTACCGTCTAAAACATCTTGTGTCTGCGCTGGCTTATAATGACCACGACCCACATCATGCAGAAAACCGACCATGCCGCGCACCATCTTTCTCAAGAAACGATTACCCTTAATTTGTATTATAATACGTGAATTCTGTTCTGTCAAGCTAATGCTATGGAGAATGCAGAATGTATTATCCTTCTCATTTTCAGCAGCGAAATATTTGAAATTGCGTTGGCCAACCAAATAATCCTTTGCCTTTTCCATTTTGGATAAATCGAGTGGGTACCTCACATACCAATTGTAGCGCCGCTTGAATGGCGATGGTTGAAGAACTATATTATATTCATAGACCTTATATTGTGCAGAATATCTGCTATGAAAATCGTCGTTCACCTTAAATATCTGTTTAATATATATATCGTTGCCAGTCAAAGAATTGAGCGCCTTGCTGATCTTGCCTAATTCAAGAGAAGAGGATGTGTGGAAATTTGCAACCTGACCAAACGCATGGACCCCTTGGTCAGTTCTCCCGGCTCCGATTATCCTGATGTTCTCGCTGGTTAGTTGCTTTAAAGCATGCTCGACCTCACCCTGGACAGTCCGTTCATTGGGTTGGTACTGCCACCCGCAGAACTCAGTGCCGTCGTATTCAATGACAACCTTTATATTTTTCATCGTTCACCTGACGCCCCACTGCTTTTTGAATCCCAGGGGGATTGGAAGAGAGCACTACGTGCTTGAAAGGAACTGCCGCTGGAAGGGAGCTGCGCTGGAATGATGTTTTGATCTTTGTCCACTTCCATAATTATCTCGCATTCTCCTTATATTTTAAATCATTCCATTCGAAGAATCCATTCCATCCCGCACCCCGCACTTTATTATTTGACGGGTGGTTTACTGCAACAGAATTTATGCTACGTAGCAAAAAGTGCGAGGGTGCGTGGATCATTTCCATACG
>JBARXC010000089.1:0-1683 GCA_049647125.1 bacterium
CCTTCAGTCTTTCTCTTACCTGACCAGAAAACCAAACAAGAAGGACTCACATGCGAAGTACTTGACATTCCTCCCCGGCGGTCATAGACTGTGACCTATGGGGAGGGGCGTTCATCATGAAGTGTCCAAAGTGCCAACACGATAATCTCGAGGACGCCCAGTTCTGCGTAGAATGCGGTGCCAGGTTTCTGGCAGACGTGCCATCTCAATGCCCGGCCTGCGGCACCAAACTAACTCCTACTATGGAAGCGAAGTTCTGCTTCCGATGTGGCCATCCTTTAGGGCAGCCAGCACCTCAAGCACCACCCTCGTCATCACCTGTGCCCACCTCCTTTGCCGGTGGCCGCTATCAAGTCAAAAAGTTCCTCGGCGAGGGAGGCAAGAAGAAGGTCTACCTTGCCCATGACACTCTGCTCGACCGGGACGTGGCCTTTGCCCTCATCAAGACCGAGAAGCTGGATGATGCCGCCCGAACCCGCGTCACCCGCGAAGCACGGGCGATGGGCCGGCTCGGCGACCACCCCAACATCGTTGCTATCTACGATATGGGGGACTATGAAGGACAGCCCTATATCGTTCTCCCTGTCATGCCTGGTGGTGATATCGAAGGTCTAATCGAGAAAGCCCCGGAGCACCGCCTACCCATCTAGCAGGCAGTCGGTATTGCCAAGGCCATCTGCCGTGGCTTGGAGTTTGCCCACTCCAAAGGAATCATCCACCGCGACATCAAGCCGGGCAATGTCTGGCTCAGTGCCGATGGCACGGCCAAGATTGGCGACTTCGGCCTAGCTCTGGCGGTGGACCTCTCACGGTTGACCCAATCCGGCATGATGGTGGGCACAGTGACATATATGCCTCCGTAGCAGGCCATGGGCGGTAAGGTGACCGCCAAAGCCGACCTTTATTCATTGGGGGCCATGCTCTATGAGATGATGACCGGCCGTCCGCCCTTCGTGGGGGACGATTCGGTAGCCATCATCGGTCAGCATATCAACACCCCACCGGTATCGCCTACCTGGCACCGGGCCGACCTGCCCCCAGCGCTGGAGACGCTCATTCTGCAACTACTGGAGAAAGACCCTGAGAAACGGCCGGAATCAGCCGCGGTTGTGCTCCAGGCCCTGGAAACAATCGAGGCAGGTAAGATAAAAGAGCCGTCGCGGGAAGCCTCCACTGAAAATCCGCTCTACCGGAGGGTATTTGTCGGCCGCGAGCCCGAGTTAAAACAGCTTAAGTCCGCCTTTGATGGCGCTATGTCAGGGCAGGGTGCCCTGATGATGGTGATGGGCGAGCCGGGCATCGGTAAGACCGCCTTATGTGAGCAATTATCGACATATGTCACCCTGCGCGGTGGGCGGACGCTGGTCGGCCACTGCTACGAGGCAGGCTCGCTATCTCTGCCCTACCTGGCCTTCGTCGAGGCGCTGCGCTCCTATGTACTCACCCGCGAGGTCAAAGACCTGCGGGAAGAGCTGGGCACCGGCGCCGCCGATGTGGCGCGCATCATCTCCGAGATAAGAGAACGACTCAAGATTAAACTCAGGCCCCAGAAAGACCCGGAAGAGGAAAGATACCGGTTGCTGCAGACGGTCACCGGCTTCCTGAGTAATGCTGCCACTGTCCAGCCGCTGCTGGTGGTGCTTGAGGATTTGCACGACGCCGATAAAGGCACCCTGGACATGC
>JBARXC010000090.1:0-2609 GCA_049647125.1 bacterium
ATCCTCGACCTGTCGCAGCGACAGCGGATAGCGGATGTACATCATCACCGTGAGGCGGATCACCTCAGGCGAGCTATTGAAATAACGGAAGGCATTGCGCATGGTCGGACGCTAAGGAACCTCGCCAGGAGGCTCAAGCCAGTTTACTCTGAAAATGCCCTTCTAAGTGCCAAAGGCTGACAGCGGCTTGATCTAGATCAGGCGCCCCCTCCCCTCGATCGCTAGGCTAGCCAAGAGAAGCCTTTTTGGAGAGACGCGCGCATATACGATTCCGATCTAGTATACACCGAAGAGCTGAGATCTAATAGGAGGTTTAGCAAGATGAACAGACGGCTGAAGCACCTGCAGTCTATTGCCATCGGTTTGGTAGTTGCGCTTATCATGCCTTCCGAGATCTCGGCAGCGCCATTTAAGTCTGGCTTCGAGGACTATTCTGGGTACGAAAGTCCCGGCAGCGTCTATGGCGAGTTGCTACTCGTTCACTGCTGCCACAGCCATCCCTATCCTCCCTATGACAGATATTGCTGCCATGGGACAGGCTATCGCTCTCCCGGAAGAACTGTCGCGAGAACGGCCGTTGGGGCCGCTGCTGCTTACGGTGCTTACCGGGGCGTCCGGAGCGCCACGAAGAGCGCTTACAAGAAAGGGTATAACAAGGCCAAGAAGAACTATAAACGCCGCCGTTGAGGCGTCGTGGTTCCTAGTTGTCTTAGAGGGGAGGAGGAAGAACGATGCCTCGGCATTTAAACCAGAACATGACCCCAAGGATTCTTCTCGCCGGCTTCATAGCCGTGATTGCCGCTTCAACAGCTTGCGTGCCAAGCTACGCCCAGGATGAGAAGGATCCGATGGACGAAAAGGCTCTCGGCGTTTTCAAGGCAATGTCTGACTACCTAGGTGGCAGTGAGACAATTTCGTTCCGTACCCAGGCATTCTTCGACGTCGTGAGGGAGTCGGGCATAAAGATCAAGACTGGCCGTTCGAGCACAGTTTCATTGAGGCGTCCCGAGGATCTCTACATCCACGCTGAGGGAGAAGATGGCAGTGCCACGACGATTTGGTTTGACGGTTCGAAAGTGACGCTATGGCGGCGTGACGCCAATGAGGTCATGGCTATCGATTTTAAGGGTGCGACCGACGCCATGTTGGATCACGTCATTGACGAACATGATGCCGAGATCCCACTTGCAGATCTGTTGTACTCCGACGTGAACAAGATTTTAGGCGAGGACCTCCTCTCGGCTGAATATATCGGTGTTCGCTTGGTTGATGGGGTACCCTGTCATCAGCTTTCATTCGAAAGTCCGGGTGCTGACTGGCAAATTTGGATCGAGGCCGACTCGACGCCTGTACCGCGGCGCTTCGTGATCGATTTCGTCGACGATGACTCAAAGCCTCAATATATGGCGCGCATGGACGCATGGAGCATTGGTGGTGACATTGAGGATTTCAATTTCGTTGCCGCTGTTCCGGAAAGCGTTGAGCAGGTCGAGTTCAAGCTGAAGCCTTAGCGCTTAGAGTAAATACGGCGACGCTAATACACTCGTTCCCGTCTATGTCCGCTTAGGGCACATAGCGAACGTGGGCTCCGACGTTGGGCATATCCGTTTTCAGCGGTAAGCGGACATCCCTGATCCGCACTCTGATGTCTGCTTACCGCTGCCGATTCAACCGATCGCCGCAACACACTGTGCGAATTTCTCTGCTGGTGAGTGATACTGCAAGGTCTTTCTGGGCCGCTCGTTGAGCTCGCGGGCCACGGCGTTCAGCCTGGCCTGGCTGTGCACGGAGAGGTCGGTGCTTTTTGGGAAGTACTGGCGTAGAAGACGGTTGGTGTTCTCGTTGGTGCCGCGCTGCCAGGGGCTGTGGGGATCACAGAAGTAGATGTCGAGGTCCACGGCGAGCGTCAGGCGCTTGTGATCGGCAAGTTCCTTGCCCCGATCCCATGTGAGCGACCGGCGGAGTTCCCGCGGCAGGTGCTGCACCTGTCTGGCAAGCGCGGCCACGACACCGGCGGTGTCCTTGTTCTTGATCCTGGCCAACATCACGTAGCGGGTGTGACGCTCGACGAGCGTGACGATGTAGCTGTTCTTCGAGCCGGCGGTCAGATCGCCCTCCCAGTGGCCGGGGATGGCGCGGTCCTCCACGGTCGCGGGTCTCTCCCGGATTGAGATCGCGTTTTTGATCTGTCCGAGCCCGTCGCGCTTGAGGCTCGCATGTCGCGAGCGGCGGATCGTCCGTGTCGCACGAAGATGCGCAAGAAGTTCCTTCTTCAGAACGCCCCGCGTCTGGATGAACAGGCTTCGGTAAATCGTCTCGTGGGACACGCGGGCGCTCTCGTCGTCGGGATGGGCGCGCTTCAGCCAGCCTGCGATCTGCTGCGGCGACCACTTGCGCTCAAGCTTGACCGATACTCTCCGGCAAAGTCGAGGGCGACAAGCCAGTTTGCAGGGCTTGGGACGCAGGGCGCGGTCCCACGCCGCCTGATCCGACTGAACCGCACGATAGAAAGCGCGACCGCCATTGCGGCTTACCTCGCGGCTGATCGTCGATGGAGCCCGCCGTAATTGGCGGGCGATGGCACGCAAGGATAGCTGGGCCCTTAAGCC
>JBARXC010000091.1:0-2059 GCA_049647125.1 bacterium
ATTCCAGTAGAAATTGAGGTATAATAAAACTTTTGTGTATGTATGGCATCTGTCAAAAATGATAGCATTATCGATGATTCTGTATATTTGCAATTTTTGAGTTACCTTTTAATTTGAAGAGGATACCTATATAGTTTAAAATCAAATCCAGCTATGTTCAAAGTAATCGAAAGGCAATGAGTCATCATTTTGGATTGAATCTTAGAGAGATTGAATATGATGAAAAATTTGGTCTTGAAATTAAAGTACCCTATGCTGAAAAGGATAATGAGTTTGAGATAATATCTGCTGGGTCGGGTTTACATCAAATTCTTCAATTGGTTGCTCTATTAACTTGGAGTGAATCTAGTATAATTTTATTAGATGAACCAGACTCTCATCTTCATACATCTCTGCAAAAGAAGCTATTTATGTTCCTTGACGATTTGTCCCGTGAATTCAATCTTCAATTGCTCATTGCTACGCATTCAAGGGATTTTTTAGCGTCTGCACCAATTGACTCGATCATTCCCGTGGATATCACTGAGCGTTGCTTAAAACCAATGCAATCTATGGAGCACTTGCTTACCGAATTTAAAAGACAGGGTGAGCTATCTAACCTTGATATTGCGTGTTTATACAATTCTAAAAGCTGTTTATTCGTTGAGGGGACAAGTGATTCCGATATATTGATTATGCTCGCTGAAAGGGTGGGTTCTGATGTTTTCTCCGGCAAAAAGCAAGCTATTATTTTTCCATATAAAGGGAAAGACAAGATGTGGAGCCTTCCAGCTTTAGTAGATATCTTTCAAGATATGGTCGGCACACGAATTAAGTGGTTTGTGTTGAGAGATCGGGATGCATTGGCACCGGAAATTATGGAAAGTTTGTTTTCCAAGTTAAAAAACTCAAAAATTAGGAACTATCATATTTGGAATAGATACGAAATAGAAAATTATTTATTAGATTATCGTCCCATTACAAGAATTATAAATTCGGATACGAAGAGAGTTGATGAAGAGGATGTCGAAAAATTAATCCTAAAATGTTGTGGAGAAGTCTTGGATGAAACTGAATATACAATTATCACAGAGAATCAGAACGAATACAAACAGCTTATTGAACCGAAAGAATTTCAGGAAAAGGGATCTGATCTGGCTATAAACTATACGAGAAAAGCAAGATCTTCAAATGAATGTTTAATATCTATTGTATCCGGTGAAAGAGTCCTTAGTAAATTGTTTACCAAAATTCAAACGGATTACGGGGTAAATATTAGAATTATTCAAATTGCAAGGGAGATACAAAAAGAAGAAATACATAAGGAGGTGATTGAAATTTTCAAAAAGTTAGATAATGCACTTCAAAGCGACTGATGCAATGGAAAAGTGTATAAAAATGCTGTCCAAAGAAGTAGTAAAAAAAATCAAGGAAGATTTAAGCAGATTTTTCGGCAATTCTTTATCACGCATAGTACTCTATGGCTCTTACGTAATGGGAAAAGAGACACAGTAAAATAAAATGTTTGAACCAAAGTTTACAATCTCCAATAGCATAACCAAAGCTCTTCTTGAAATTGAACGTGCAAGAGGATTTTTGGACGCGGCGAAATTAAAAGAGGCATGGAGAAAAGAAAGGGACGTATTATACGCCGAAACTGATCGAGTGATAAAGATATTTATAAGGGACATCAATAAGGGACACAAAAGGGACATTTTAGGGACAAAGTCGGTATTGCGCTATACTATGAACTCTCGTAAAGTAACGAATCGTCAGATTTACGTCTGATTATCGTCAGGAGAATAAAATGCCAATACCAAAAGAGATAAAACCAAGGAGCATATAAAATGCTGTCAAAAGAAGTAGTAGAAAAAATCGAGAGAGAGTTATGTAGCTTTTTCGGCAATTCTGTATAACAAGAAGATGATTACATTTTTACAGGCAAATATTATACCTGTTTAGCGAGAGATGTGCCACCTACATCTTCAGAGTGTGAAACAACTTCTCTATGATCATCCCTCTCCTGATAGCTATTCACAGCTTCGTTGGCATCTAACGCCTCATCGGTTGAAAGGATAAG
>JBARXC010000092.1:0-12285 GCA_049647125.1 bacterium
TCTATGATCTTTATGATGTGTTCTTACAACGCCAGTCTTTTATTACAGGGCTACTATTCAGGGCATGGGTGGGGATGCACAAGCCCATATGTGAGTATTACATGAATCACGTGGACAAAATCGTAGTAAATTCTATAAATACGCAATCGCGAATAAAAAAATACCTACACCGTGATGTCGAGGTTATATATCCCCCTGTTGACATTTTTAGGTATAACTTTAAGGAGTTTGGCGATTTCTGGCTTTCGGTTAACCGACTATACCCAGAAAAGCGGCTTGAACTACAGATAGATGCTTTCAGGCAGATGCCGGAAGAAGAACTGATAATTGTGGGCGGTTATGCAAAAGGCGATCACGCATCAAAATATGCAGAAAGAATCAGGCATAACCTGCCAGAAAACGTGGAACTACGAGGTGAAATTACTGATGAAGAGTTAAGAGATTTATATGCGCAATGCAAAGGATATATTACCACTGCTCTGGATGAGGACTTTGGCATGACGCCAATAGAAGCAATGGCTGCAGGTAAACCCGTTATAGCAGTAAAAGAAGGGGGGTATTTAGAGAGCATGGTTGATGGCGTAACAGGAATGATGGTCAAGGCAGATGTTGAAAGTATTATCAAAGCAGTAGGTAGTATCTCAAAAGAACCAGCGGTTTATAAAGACGCATGCCAGGAAAGAGCAAAGAGCTTTGACAAATCGGTATTCATAAAAAGAATGAAGGATGTGATAGGATTATGAACGGTAACGCCAATATATTGAATTACCGGCATCTCATAAAAATCATAGCAATAAGTGATTTTAAACTGAGGTATAAAAACACCGTACTGGGCTTCTTCTGGTCATTGTTAGAGCCGTTACTTATGCTTATTGTATTGTATCTCGTGTTCACAAATCTGATGCGATTGGAGGTGGAGCATTATCAACTTTTTCTGCTTTTGGGTATCGTCTCATGGGACTTCCTGGCAAAAGGCACAGGCATGAGCCTGAACTGTATCCTTGGCAAACCTGGACTGGTTAAACATGTTTATTTCCCTAGGGAGGTGCTGGTGATAAGCTCTTGCGTCACTGCACTTATGATAGCATTGCTGGAGTTTTTAGTCTTTGCCATATTCCTGATTGTTTTTGGCGTTATTCCAGGACTAACGGTTATTTATTTCCCCTTTATTCTTATCATCGAGTTTGTACTCATATTGGGTTTATCATTCGCGTTAAGTGTATTAAATGTATATTATCGCGATGTGCAATATATGTGGGCGGTGGTACTGCAAGCGGGCTTTTTTGCTGCTCCCATCATATATCCAATGTCAATACTGCCACCAAAGGTCGCATCTGTGATTATGCTTAATCCAATGACCAGAATAATTATAATGTTTAGAGACGCTGTTTTATACAACACGCAATTGAATATTGCAGATGTCACATACGTATCCGCATCAGCATTAATCTTACTTGTCATAGGTTACCTTATATTCAGGCGGCTTGAGCCCGGGCTTGCGGAGGAGATGTAAGCACTATGAAGATGATAGAAGTCGCGCATTTGTGGAAAGAATACCGCATTCCTCATGAGAAGCGGAACACAGCTTTTGAAGCTCTTGTTGGGCTATTTGATACGAAAAGGGGCTATGAAAATTTTTACGCTCTTAAAGATATAAGCTTCGGCGTTGAGAAAGGCGAGTGGCTTGGCGTTATTGGACCAAACGGTAGCGGGAAAAGCACACTGTTGAAGATCATCGCCAATACCCTTAGAGCGACTAAAGGTAGAGTAACGGTAAACGGAAGAATAACATCTTTTTTGGAGTTGGGTGTTGGCTTTCAACCTGATTTAACAGCAATAGAAAATATTCGCGTGTATGGTGCAATCATGGGTTTTTCGGATGATGCAATTGAAGAGCGAGTAGCAGGAATCCTCGACTTTGCGGGATTGAAACAGTTTGCCGATACGAAATTAAAGAATTTCTCCAGTGGCATGATTGTTCGTTTAGCTTTTTCCACGGCGATTCAAACGGAGCCCGAGATCTTGCTGCTTGATGAAGTGCTGGCAGTAGGCGACATGGAATTTCAGCAGAAGTGCTTTTCGGTATTCGAACGGTACCGTCAAGAGGATAAAACTGTCGTCTTCGTCACCCATGATATGAATTCGGTAAAAAGGTTTTGTGACCGGGCGTTACTGTTGCATCATGGCGAGCAGGTCGCGTTTGGAGACGCAGGAGAAGTAGTTGATGAGTATGTATATGGTATTGGACCGGAAACAGCCGCCGTGCCTGAATCCGTACCGGACGTAGAAGGGACCCCGACAGTCGAACCTATTGGTGGTGCAGAAGATGAGGGGCGGTGAGGGAATAAACGTGTTGTGATCACCAGTGTTGAGTTCATAGACAAATTTGGGAATGACAGTACAACATTTATGTCAGGGGATTTAATGAAAATTCGACTGATCTATTACGCTCCGGAATTAGTCAAAGAGCCTGTATTTGGGGTTGCCATATATGACGTAGCTGGTTTGGAGTGCTTTGGAACTAATACAGAACTTAAAAATACACCTGTTGAATCGGTAGACGGTGTTGGTCATATAGACTTGATAATAGAAAAAATACCCATGATAGAAGGAACATTTTTATTAACCGCAGCAGTACATAGTAAAGATCATGTCCATTATGATTGGCTGGACAAGAAATATTCGTTTAATGTTGCAAGGAGCGGAAGAGATGTAGGCTTGTTTGATATTCCTTGTAAATGGAAGGGTAATAAAACCTAAGGTAAATAATATATGTACCTAACGATTTGGATTATAATGTAAATTAAAAAGTATGAACACCATAGAAATCAGAGATGAAGAAATTGATGTAGAAGAGATAATGCGCAAGATACGTGAGAATATCAAGGACAGAAGAGAAAGCGGTACGGGGGAGATGAATGATTTGATTGATGAACCGATACAAACGGCAGAAATAGGAGAATCCAACACAGATTATCTCCAGCAAGAGATTGATTATCTGAACAGATACATGGATATACACGCAGAATACAGCATCAGTTCACACAGACCAATAATGGGACGTTTTCTCATAAAAGGGCGGCAGTTGGTGCACGAAGAGGTTAGGCGATATATAGATCTGATTGTGGGAAAGCAAATAGAATTTAATGCGCATGTTGCTCGTCTTATTAATGGTTTAATTCCGGATATTGACGATAAAAATAGGAAGGTAAGAACAGAGCTACGTGGCGAGATTGATGATAAAGTTGATCTGGTCAAAACTGAGTTAAGTAGGGAGATTTTGGACAGAGTTAGCCAGGTGAAAACAGAGATAAGTGGCGAGATTGATGATAAAGTTGATCTGGTTAAAACGGAGGTAAGTAGGGAGATTTGGGACAGAGTTAGCCAGGTGAAAACAGAGCTAAGCGGTGAGATTGATGATAAAGTTAGCCAAGTGAAAACAGAGATAGGCGAAGTGATTGAGGGCAAGGTGAATGAACTAGTTGCAACGATAAATGAGGATATTAAGAATAAGGCGTGGCTTGCAGATATTTTGGAAAGAAGAATCAAAACGATTGAGCATCCAGATCGCAACACTCTGGAAAGCGCCTATATAAATTACTTTGTATTCAGCGACGAAATGGGTGAGGCATGGACAAAAATAAGTGGCCAATCTGTCGAAACGCCTAATGTATTTGAAGGATCTATAAAATTATTCAGTCATTGTAAAAATGTTTTGGAGATTGGGTGTGGAAGGGGTTATTTTTTACAAATGTTGAAAGAGAATGGTATTGGCGGGTATGGAATTGAGTTAAATGAAGATTTTGTGAGGTATTGCCAAAGGTTGGGTTTAGAAGTCCAAAAAATTGATGCTCTAACTCATCTGAACTCAATAGAAGATAAGTCTATTGATGGCATTTTTATGGGGCAGGTCATTGAACATTTACCACCTGAGGTATCGCACGATGTATTAAAGTTATGTTATCAGAAATTACAGTATGGGGCACATATTGTAATAGTAACTCCAAATATATTGAATATGACGGTGTCAACAAATTTGTTCTATATGGACCCCACGCATGTAACTCATGTTCATCCAGAAGTAATAAAATTTTTATTGCGCTCGTGTGGCTATAGGGATATTCAAGAGCAATTTTATCAACCAGTACCCGATGAATACAAACTGAAAAAAATAGTATTCGGTGACACTTCTAACACAGAAGAGCAAAAGAAGTTTTTGGAAATAATGAATCATAACATTGATATGCTAAACAACTTGTTGTTTGGAAATCGGGATTATGCAGTAATAGCAAAGAAGTAGGGGGTTAAAAAGATATATGCAAATCCATCAAGTGTTGCCAGCATTGATTTATGGAGATGCAGTAAGCAATCATGCTATTGAAATCAGAGAGATATTGAGGAATTTTGGATACAATTCAAACATATATGCCAAATGGATCCATCCAAAAGTCGCAAAGTTTGCCAAACCCATTGATAAATATAAAAAAAATGCCGCTAATATTGTGATATATCATCTTTCATTAGCAGGTTTGGATGTGTCCGATTTCGTAAAACGATTGCCCGATACGAAAGTTTTAATATACCATAACATCACACCACATCACTACTTTGAGGGTATATATGATACATTATATGATCTGTGTAAGCAGGGGAGAGAAGAACTTAAACTATTTAATGGAATAACAAAACTGGCGCTTGGAGTCTCAGAATACAACAGACAAGAATTGGAACGGTATGGTTTTAAAGATACAGGTGTTCTTCCAATCATTATTGATTACTCAAAATATGAAATTGGACCTGACAAAGAAACTATGAGAAAATATGATAATGGCGGTTATGTTAATTTGCTATTTGTTGGCAGGATTTCACCAAATAAGAGGATAGAGGATTTGATTAAAGTTTTCTATTATTATAAAAAAATAAACCCAAAATCACGATTATTTATCGTGGGTTCTTCTGAAAGCATGGAGAAATATTTGGCTCGATTACATGAGCTGGTTAAGAATTTGGAGTTGTCAGATGTAGTTTTCACGGGACTGGTCAGTTTCAAAGAGATGGTTACATACTATCGCATAGCAGATGTATTTTTATGCATGAGTGAACACGAGGGTTTTTGTGTTCCATTGTTAGAGTCTATGTATTTCAATATTCCAATAATTGCATACAATGCAACAGCAGTGCCATACACACTTGCGAACTGTGGGGTTTTGGTAAATGAAAAGCATTATGATGAGATTGCGGAAATGGTCCATTTGCTGATAAGTGATGTCACGCTGAGAAAAAAAATCGTTGACCGGCAAAACGAGCGGCTGAAGGATTTTGAGGGGTTGAAGATGGAGAAAAAACTCAAAAATTATATAGATTATTCAATCAATTCAACGAAAAAGGAAGAAACGACTTTGAGAAATTATTTTGAAAAATATCCATCCGTTTCTGTTGTTATCTGTACTTATAACAGAGCTAAATATTTAGAGCGATGCATCAAATCCCTGAAGGAGCAGACATACCCGAATTTTGAGATGATCGTGGTAAATGGTCCTTCGACTGACGAAACCGCTCAAGTTTTGGATAAATATCAAGAGATACAAGTAGTAAGGCAGGAGGAGTTAAATGGGCTTTCGTTTGCCAGGAACTTAGGAATTGCAGCTGCCAACGGAGAGATAATAGCTTTTATTGATGACGATGCAGTAGCAGATGAGAATTGGATAGAATATTTGGTTGCGGGGTATACCGATGACTCGGTTGGAGGAGTTGGAGGCTTAGTCTATGGTCCTCAAAAAACACATTTACAATTTGATAGAGGAACAATAAACAAATGTGCAATTCCTACCGCTATTCGAGATAAAGATGGGAAGTTGAGAAAAGGCGAGTTTCCGATACTTATGGGAACCAATAGTTCTTTTAGAAAAGACGTATTATACGAAGTTGACGGATTTGATCCCTATTTTAGATATTATCATGATGAAACTGACCTTTGCGTAAGAATCGCTAAAAAAGGATACGAAATTGTTTATCAAAGAGATGCTTTTGTAATACATGACATGTTGGAAGGGCATAATAGAAACTCGCCTTATGACTTAAATTGGACTGAAATAATGAAAAATGTTATTTATTTTACGTTAAAAAATTTTAGAGGTGCGTTTTCGTCTTATACCATTCGACCAGTGAAATCGCTATATTGGTGGTTAGAATATTTCGCTTCTCATTATCTTAATAAAAACATATCTCTAAAACAACTTTTTGATATATATCTAAAATTAGTTAGAGGCGCTATGAAAGGATATACTGATGGTATAAAAGTAAGAGAAACTAAGAACAGTTTAGTGGGTATAACTACTCCTGACGGAGAAAGAGAACTCAAAATCTGTTTTCTGATCCAGGAATTCTCAAAGAACTGCCACGGCGGTAATTGCAGGCATACCTATGATTTAGCCCATGCTTTGGCAGAATTAGGAAACAAAGTTCATGTGATCACCAAATCAGAAAAAGGTCGTGAATATGAATACCGAGATGGAAATGTATTTGTGCATGAAATTGTTCCCGAGCCAATGGATTTTTTGGCTTTATCGGAGAGTATGCATACAGCTAAAAAAAATTTGGCGTATAGTTATTCAGCATGTTTAAAATTGTTAGAGTTAATAGATAAGTTTGGCATTCAAATAGCCGAAGCTCCTTTATGGGATGGGGAAGGGTTTGTTTTTTCTTTGGTGAAGCCGATACCATTAGTTGTAAGATTAGTAACGCCTTTATTTAAAGTAGCCGAAATTCAGGGCTGGCAACTAACTAAGGATTTGAAATTTGCAAATTGGATGGAGGGAGAAACAGTGAGAAGGGCTGATAAGGCGATTGCAATAAGTAACGACATCGGAACGTTAATCAGCAGCCACCATACCATCCCCCAAGAAAAGATTGAGTTGTGCCCTTTAGGAACGGGATTACCAGATGAAAGTTTGCTCTTGAGAAATCGAAAAGAGAATGGTTTTGATGTTTTGTTCGTGGGAAGACTCGAAAAGAGAAAAGGGGTCGAAACGTTGTTTAGGGCTATACCTCAGGTACTCGAAAAAGTTCCTGATGCTCAATTTCATATCGTTGGTATGGACACAAATCTCGCTCCAAATGGTGGGTCGTATAGAGAATTTTTATTACAAAATCTGGACAAGAAATACCATAAAAAAGTGCGGTTTGTTGGTTATGTGGATGATAATGAATTAAAGGATTATTATAGAAATTGTGATATTTTTGTTGCGCCATCTTTATATGAATCCTTTGGTTTAATATATTTAGAGGCAATGGCATGGGGAAAACCTGTTATTGGATGTGATGCAGGGGGTGCTCCAGAGACTATAGAGGGCGGGGAAACTGGGATCATAATAGAACCAGAAGATGAAAACGCACTTGCCGAAGCAATTATGAAACTTAAAGACGAAGGATTGAGGTCTGAAATGGGAGAAAAAGGTAGAAGAAGAGTAGAAAATGATTTTTCAAATAAAATAATGGCTGAGAATACTTATAAAATTTACAATGACGTGATAAATTATGTAAAGACAAAAGACTTAGAGGAAATAAAAAATATTCAGATTGCGCATCATGCGAGAATGAAAGAGGCAATATCTGATGAAAGACAACACAACGTATTTTTACAAAATTTACATTTTCGTTATAAAACATATATCAACGATTTATTCCCGTCAAAACCGTGTAAAGTTTTGGATATAGGTTGTGGGTATGCAGAGGTACTTTTTAACTACCTTTCGGAAAGGGGACATACTTATTATGGAGTTGATCTCTATGAAGATGTTGTTCGATTTATGGAAAAGGTAGTAAAAGACCAGGGTGACGGTAGTTATATAAAAGTTGGAATGTTAGAAGATATCCCTTTCGATGATCATATCTTCGATGTCGCTTATGCTAGTCATATATTGGAACATACATATGATATAGATATGGCCTTAAAAGAGTGTAAGCGGGTATTAAGAGAAGATGGTTGCATTATTTTTGCTATGCCCTGCGGGTATGATGATGAGCCTGCACATTTACATAATAGAACAAAAGATGGGTGGCGAGAGGATTTTGAAAGGAATGGGCTGTTAATAGAGTGTGATGGGCAATTTGAATTTAATAACAACGAATATTACGGGCGCGCAATTAAGAAGAGGTCTGATCATGTCTGATAATAATTTTACAATGGCACCCCTGGACATGAAAAAGGTTAATCGGAACTTTGCAGATAAAAAAACGGTCTTAGAGACTGAATGTATGGAACTTTTGCTGAATACAACCGATAAATGTAACATAAACACATGTTTAACATGTCCTCATAAGTATAGAAAGTTTGGGACGCACGCAGCAAAAGAGCTTATACTGAGAATTTCCACATTTTTAAAAAAGGTAGATAAGATATACCTACACGGATTTGGAGAGCCCCTTGCAAATCCCGATTTTATGTTCTTCCTAAAACAAGCGAAATACGCTAATCCAAAGATATATACAAGTGTTTTCACAAATGGAACACTGCTAAAAAAGTGCGCACAGGAGTTAATAGAAAATGGTCTTGACGAGGTATTGATTTCATTGGATGCTTCTAATGAAAAGCTATACCGAGAAATCAGACAGGTAGATTTCAATAAGGTATTAAGCGGGATAAAAGAGTTAAGAAGGTTATCTAGTGAGATCAAGATAGTTATAACGATGGTTTTGACCAAGAAGAACGTTTATGATATTCTTAATTTTATAGAGTTAGCGAAGGAATTAAAAGTAGATGGTGTCGGATTGATGAATATGTATATCCTTGATGAATTGCCACCTGATGTTAGAAGTTTATACCTATTAGGAGATGAGAACTGGAAGCAGGTCACAATAAGTATTATAAAACAAGCTAAAAAGATCTGCCAAGAATATAACCTCTCCTTTACATACCCTCTTTGCTTTAATGAGGATGTCCTCTCGCGGAAAGAAGATGTTTTCTGCAACCATCCATTTGGCTTTTTTATCCAAATTGATGTAAATGGCGGTGTGCTACCTTGTTGTGGTGGTTATAATGGACGTCCATTAGGTAATGTATTCAAACAGAACCTTGAAGATATATGGAATGGGCGAGAATACCAGGAGCTGCGAAAATGTATAATAGAGAATAAAGTCTATGATGGATGTCGCAATTGTGAGCTGTACAAATTTAATGTCAATGAGCCACAAATAGATAAAACTATTGTAGATGATTTATTGATCTGCCCAACTTGCGGCTGTGGCTTAGAACATAAAAGAATAATTCCGGAATTCAGTAAAGATTACGCAGAATTAGACGTGAAGGCCGAGGATAAATTAGTAAAGAAAATAGGAAATTGGACTACCACAGAAAATCCAAATGCCCTTAGTAAATCATTGGTTATGTCTAATACAACCGGTGATAAGTTATCCTATTCCTTTAAAGGTAAATTAGCGATAATATATTTCCTAAGACACGATTGGAGCGGTATTGCAGAGATATACCTGAATGGCAAATTTTTAGAGAGTTTTGACCTATTTTGTAATCTCTATAAATATGGTTTTGAATATATGGTCGAGGCGGAAGACGATGGCGAGCACACTGTTGATATAGTAGTCACAGGAGAGAAGAACCCAAAATCAATTGACTGCCAAACATGGGTTGATGGTTTTGGATCTTTACCCCATAAATATGATGAGATTCTTTTTTGCGAGACTTGCAAAACGAGATTTCCTGTGATTGATGGTGTGGTTGATTTTACCCGGCATGATGATGAAATGGTAAAGGAATACAATGCTTTTTTTAAAGCAGGCGGAGACGATGCATATGAATTCGATAGAAATCCTGAGATTACAAAAGTAGGTCATTTTTTGAAAGTAGATGTTTTAGACTCTTTAATTCAAGAGGATATCAGTGATAAAACAGTGGTGGATGTTGGTTGTGGACCCTGGGGGTTTGCTTGCATATTTCCAAAATTACAGGGATGTAAAATTGGTATTGGTATGGATATATCACTTAGTGCCCTCGTAGAATCACGTAGGAAACTGGGCAATTATTATTACGTGGCATCAAACCAGCGAGTCCCATTGGCAAACAATTCCGCGGACATCGTTTTTGCGGGAGAGGTATTGGAACATGTCGCGGATCCGATAAGTTTTGTAGATGATATACACAGAATATTAAAGCCGAACGGTATATTTATACTCACCACACCTAATTATGATGCGTTTTTTTACAAGCCTATGAGTAAAAAGTATGCAGATGGTAATGATCATATTTCGTTACAGAATTATAAAAGTTTAAAAGGTTTACTCGCGGGTAAGTTTGAAATAGAAGTAGAAAAAGGAGTCAATCTCTCAATATCTCCCTCTTTGGATCGTCGTATTAAAAACAAGGCTTTATTAACGGGTTGGTCAAGGATATTTCTTAACCATCCGAGGTATGCCACTGGGATCATAATTAAAAGTAGAAAAATCGGATAAAATAGGTGCTGTTAAATTAGAATCCTAAAAGAAAGTGAAATAGGTCTCCAAATCCCAAAAAGAAGTGAAAATTTTAGTACCAAAAGCAACTATGGGACAGCCTCTTTTGTAATAAAACATCCATCCCCAAAAGTCTCACACCAACTTTCTCCAGTAATCTAATAGCTCGCTCATAGTATCATCAAACGCTATCTTCGTCTCCCACCCCGTTCTCTCCCTGAACTTAGAGCAGTCACACTTCAGTCTCTCAACATCAGAAGGCCGCATCCTATCAGGGTCCTGTTTAACCTCAATTTTCACATCGGTCATATCCAGTAGCAAATCTACTACAGACTGTATCCTTCTCGCAACTCCAGAGCAGATATTATATACCTCTCCGAACTCACATTTATGCACACTCATCCAATACGCATTCACAATATCCCGGACATCCGTAAAATCTCGCTGTGCATTCAGATTGCCCACATGTATAACCGGCTCTTTCAATCCTTTCTCGATTTCTGCAACTTGTTTAGCGAAATTCGAGGTGACAAACGGCTCACCTCTTCTTGGTCCAGTATGATTGAACGCTCTCGTTCGGACAATTTTCAAGCCATAGCTTTGATGATACTGATAGGCCAGCAGGTCAGTTGCAACTTTACTCACCGCGTAGGGGCTCAGCGGTCTCAAGGGATTACTCTCTGTTATTGGTAGCTCGCCTGGTAGGACCTTACCATACTCCTCTGATGACCCGGCGACTTGAACCCGAGGATCCACATTCGAATTCCTGATTGCCTCGAACAAATTCAATGTCCCGAGGATATTCGTTCCCACGGTTTCGGATGGTGCCTTCCATGAAGTTGGTACAAAGGACTGGGCCGCCAGATGAAAGACATAATCCGGTTCAGCGTCTTCTATTGTCGTTTGTATCGAATGTGCATCCTTTATATCGGTCTCAATCAATTTTAGCTTATTCTGGATGTGTCTAATGTTGTCCAACTTACTTCTCCACCGTATCGTACCATATACCGCCATACCTTGTTCTAATAAAAGCTCTGCCAAGTGCGAACCAACAAAACATGAGATTCCAGTTATCAGTACTCTTTCTCCTTCCATCCTATCTTAGTCCTCTATGATCCATGATCTTTTTTCTGATAAATTAACATTAGATGGGCTGTCATTAAATTGTATTACTGCGTGACTTTCATAGATAGTCGTTGATTACATTATTAAATCCAAAAAGTAGAATACAAGTAGGTGACTTAAGTTAAAAATCCAAAAGGGAGGGTTGTTTAAACTTTTGAGTTTTGATATTAGAGTCCGCAAAAAAAATAAAAAGCGGTGTTAACCTGCATCTTAAAATAGTATCAGACACGGGTTAACACAGATTGGGTCTCATTATGGATTGAAGCTACCAACTATCGGTGTTCCTGCTCCAGTTCCATATGCGCGCCAATGGTTTGCGGTCGAGTAGTTAGGAATTTCATCGACTGGTCCATATTTGAATTCCCACCATCCGTCGTTATGGTTTATTCCAATGCCGTCTATGCCATTGTTTTCGAAATCACACACTAGCGGTGTTCCTGTTCCAGTTCCATATGCGAGCCAATGGTCTGCGGGCTGGCAGTTAAGAATTTCATCGACTGGTCCATATTTGAATTCCCACCATCCGTCGTTATAGCGTATTCCAATGCCGTCTATGCCATTGTTTTCGAAATCACCCTCTATCGGTGTTCCTGTTCCAATTCCATACATGAGCCAATGGTCTGCGGGCTGGCAGTTAGGAATTTCATCGACTGGTCCATATTTGAATTCCCACCATCCGTCGTTATAGCGTATTCC
>JBARXC010000093.1:0-5149 GCA_049647125.1 bacterium
AATGATGTGGCTATGTTGATATCGTGTGGATTGTGGAATTATCATTTGAAGTGTTGTTGAACCGGAAGTGGGGGCAGGTATAGGAGTACCTCTTTCTTTCGCAGGATATTATTTTGCAACAAGTCTAATGTCTACCACTGCAGGATTCCCAAGGATGAGCCTGGAAAGTTTCTCCTGTTTGCTTGTCTCACAGAGGAGAATAACAGGCACATTAGCTGTTCGAGCCATTTCTATTTCGGCACCTACCCCTAGAGCAGGTATTCCTATATACGCAACGATAGCTCCTGAACTAACTACTCTTTCATAGTCTGTTTTCCAGACCTTACTGTGTGGGATACCTTTTGTTGGTGTTGTTGGAGATTTGTGAGGGCAATAGCATGTAAGGTCCATACTCTGGCAGACTTTTTCTACACGCTCGTAGATCTCTCCGGTTACTTTGTTAAACTCTTCGGAAGTAAGGTCGGAGAGAGCACCAGACATATACACATCCCATTTGTTTTCTGTGTTTTTTGCCATTACTAACCATCTCCTTTTTCAATATTTATTCCGTCCATAATTATTATGGCAATTTCCCTTAACAACTTATATCGCAACTCACTTCGCATATCCAAACATGGTTCGCATATACCACTCTTTAACTGAAACTTCTCACACATTTTTCGCCTCCTAACTTTAAGATAGATGAGAGTATATAAATAACCTAATGTGTTTTTAAAAGAAAAACTAAAAAAGAAAAAAAAAGTGTGTAATCGCACCCCTTTTTCTTGTGTTTGTTCCTGTCCCCCCTTATTCATTCTCGCCACCGTGGCAATTTTGGCATCATCACATCCGCCATCTTCTCCGCTTCCTCTCTCGTTTTACCCATGAACTTCATCGCTGCGTTAATACTTCCTTCCCTCACCTGTTCTTTACTTGCCAATTCACCGCTTTGTTGGTCCTGACAATGGATGCAATATCGGTCGTCAAACACGGATGTCGTCTTTTCATCAAGCGGCATCCCGCAACTTTCACATTGGTTCATGGTTTACTTTTTGGATATCTTTATCCTGTATCCCTCATCTGTATATTCAACGTCCAATTCCAAGCCCAGTTTCTCCGCTCTTGGTTTGAAATACCCCTCAATGCATCCTCTTTGAAATTCTTCTTTACTTATAGGCAACAGTCCTTTTTTTATGAGATTTATCGCCGTCATCACGAATCCATCTCTCTTCAGGTTTAATGTCGCTTCGTCAGGATTGCCCTCAACTTCGACATCGCTCCCCATTAGATTCTTGCGAACTATCGCATCACTTAGCGCAAAGCCGATTGCATTATCCTTGCCCTGTGCTTGCAACATAGTTGCATATTGCTGCGCGGTCATCGCCGTATATTCGCTCATTTTCTCCGTCCCCATTTGCATAATAAAGCCAATATCTACTTGCTTATTCAGCACGAATATCTCCCTCATCATCGCCCATTTTTCTTCTTCAGGTAAAGTTGGTATTTCCATTTTTTTTCACCTCATTTCATGTATTACGTCAAAGTTGATAAAAGTTTTGCTTTTATTTTTTTGTAGATAACGAATATTATTTCTTTGCTGAAGCTTTCTTATAAGCCCTTATAGGACTTGCGGAGTCGTGGGCAGGAGTCTCACATAATGAAAGGGTTTTATCCTACAATTAAAACTTGCCTGCCTTTCAACCGCCAGAACCACGAACGGCAGAAATTGTTATTCACCATTTATCGTTTCCGCTATTTCTTTAAAACTTTCAAGTCCTGCTTCTACGTTTTCAATAATCTCATTTGCCAGTATATCCGGGTCAGGAAGATTATCTAAATCAGCCAGACTTTCATCTTTTACCCAGAAAATATCAAGATTTGTTTTATCTCTCGAAACTATTTCGTCATAGGAAAATTTTCTCCAGCGTCCATTTGGGTTGTCTTCTGACCATGTTTCTTTTCTCTCGTGTCTGTTTTCAGGATTATAACGTCTGATAAAATCATTTAAATCCTCAAATTTCAGCGGGTTCTTTTTCAGCGTGAAATGAATGTTGGTACGGAAATCATAAATCCATACCTCTTTTGTCCAGGCTTCTTTACTTGCAGGTCTATTGTCAAAAAACAGGACATTTGCTTTTACTCCTTGTTTGTAAAATATTCCTGTCGGCAGTCTTAAAATTGTATGTAAATCCGTTGTTTCAAGCAGGTTTTTACGGACTGTTTCCCCTGCACCGCCTTCAAACAATACATTATCGGGCAGAACAACAGCAGCGCGTCCGTCGGATTTTAGGAGTGTATGGATATGCTGCAGGAAGTTCAACTGTTTGTTGGAAGTACTTGCCCAGAAATCCTGCCGATTATAAACAAGGTTTTCTTTTTCCTGTTTCCCTTCTTCATTTGTAATTGTCATGCTGCTTTTTTTACCGAACGGGGGATTGGTCAGCACATAATCATAACGGTTACCCGGGTCAGATACGAGTGAATCCAGTGATGATATAGCAGATTCACCGTCAATCTCGCCGATATTATGAAGGAACATGTTCATAAGGCACATTCTTCTTGCGCTTGCAACAATCTCATTTCCCGAAAATGTCCTGTCTTTGAGAAATTCTTTCTGCTCTTTATCCAACCGGTAATTCGCGGGATTGCTCAGGAAATCGTAAGATGCGAGAAAGAAGCCGCCGCTTCCGCATGCAGGGTCGCAGATGGTTTTTTCCGGTTCAGGATGTATGCATTCTACCATTGCTCTGATAAGCGCACGGGGAGTGAAATACTGACCTGCACCTGTTTTTACGTCCTCTGCATTTTTCTCCAGCAGACCTTCATATATTTTACCTTTAAGGTCCGCACCCATCATGCTCCAGTTTTCATTGTTTGTCATGTCTATGATGCGATATAGCTTGGCAGGGTCCTGAATCTTGTTCTGCGATTTTGTGAATATCTGTCCAAGGATGCCACTGGCTTTTCCTAACTCACGGAGCAGTTTCGCATAATGGGAATCAAGTTCAGCGCCTCGTTTTGATACCAGGCTTTCCCAGTTATAATCTTCTGGAATATGTAATTTACGGTTATACGGCGGTTTTGAATATTCATCCGCCATTTTCAGAAATAGCAGGTATGTCAACTGTTCCAGATAGTCGCCGTAGCTGACACCATCATCACGCAAAACATCTGCGAAACTCCACACTTTTGATACGATAGTTCCTGTGTTAGTCATATTTACTCCAATATTTCAGTAAACCATGTAATTGCCGCTTCCCCATCGAATTTTTCTATAGAAGAAACCCCTCGCGTATGCCTAATAGCATTGCGCAACGCGGATAGTTGGTCAAATCTTGTTTGTAACCGTTCCTTATTTTCAAATATCGCTTCAAAGTTTGACCAATTGGATTTTGAAACAATTAAATCATAATATTCAAACAAATCGAAGAAGTGAATACGTTTTTCAAATGAATTGAAATCTTCTAAGGATAAATAAGGTTTCTTTTTTAATTCTGTGCTGATCCTTTTCTTTATTTTTTCCTGAATGTGTCCGGGGGTGGTAGTTTTGTAATTTTCAAAAGAATTGCCCAATTTTTCTATGATTAACTCTCGGAGAGCCAATTCAATTTTTTCGATATTACCATTTAATTCCTGAAGAGCAACGGGAATTTCAACTTTTTCTTTAATCAATATATTTTCTATTGCATCTCTGATTGTATTTTGACGTTCTTCCAAAAAAGCATCAAAATCCGCTTTAGTAAATGGGTCTCTTAACAATATTTCAACGGCTTTTTTACTAATTAAATGCGAGGATAATAGATCATATACTTTAGTCCGATCATTGTTTTCAAATATTTCCTTTAAATATTCATTAGGCATCCTGTTGCGGATAATGTGTCTGTTGGTGAAAGATGAAAGAGGGGTGCGGTTCAAAATACTGTTTATTGCAGGTCCGCCTTCTTCACGAAAAACGGAACCTGGAACTATATGATGATCGTCTACGTTATCGTATTCCGGCAATTCGAAGGTTGACCAGTCACGAGCTTCATTGATTACAAGAAGATTAAAAATGGAATTATAAATGGCTGATCCTTTCGGATTTTCGGTCATCAAGTCAATTGATTTGTATTTTGATATAAATTCAGCAATTACCTCCGGTTCAGCATCATCATCTGTGAACCACTCTTTTAAATCCTGAAAATCTTTAGCTGAAGTGGATTCAACGGCACTTGAATAGCGATTGGTAAAAATAGAGGCCCAATACCATTTACGGATTTTAGACTGAACATCCAGTTTATTTTTAAAATCAGAGGATTCTACAAATGCCTTTATAGCTGCAAAGGCAGGAATAATAGAAGGATATGGTACGAAATTGGATCGGATGGCGCCAAAATCGCGTGGATTCTTCAAACTTTTAATGGATTTTTCCAAAATATTGACAGCATTATTCCATTTATCTATAAACTCCTCTGTTGTATTAACTAAGGAAATCTGTTCCTTTGTGCCATCCGGTTTTTTTATTGTTTTAATCGCTTCAGGAACCAGATAATACAAGTATTTTGGAGAGCAGTAGGATTGTTCCAGAATAGACATTACTTGAAGAATGTAAATCTTCATCTTCTTTGGGGCGGTAAAACTTAATCTTTGTTCTGCATCACGCCACATATTTTTCAGAAAGATATCTTTGGGCCTTAAAATTGCATTTAATAAGTCAAAAATATCGAGTTGTACCCCCTTACTGTTGACTTGGGTAAAAATGTCGCACACCTTGGCCACATCAATATCCCGGTCCAGTTCAATATAACTGATATAGTATTTGTTTAAAAGTTCTTCAATTAAATTTCTAAATTCCTTAGCTTGAGCGACATATCGTTGAAATTCGTTTTTCGCCTTTTGGCTTTCCTCAGTAGTGCCAGTTTCATTTTCAGCTTGGTCCTGCCAATAGTCGCGATATCCTTTTATCCAGTCGCTGACACCCCACGCGTCCTGCATTTCTGCAAGGGGGAAAAGATGATTTTTATACTGCGCCTCTTTGTGATCTAAAATATGCTGATACTAATAAGCCATGCCGTCAAGATAGGCTTGGATTTTTTCAGCATAAGCAAACCGCCTCCATATCCGCCTCTACACCTAAAATGGATTGTAATGTATAGACCAATTCATTGGATGATCTAGTCGTCTCTAAAGC
>JBARXC010000094.1:0-2056 GCA_049647125.1 bacterium
TCGATCGCCTTCTCCGCCGTGTCATAGAGCCAGAAGGCCTTATTCATCAGACCGACGGCCTCTGGTTTTCTGGATCGTCAGCAGAATTTGTGGGTAAGAACGGGGTTGGTCAGCAGTGTTGACGTGCGTTTTCTGAGGCATGACAGGGCAAATGAATGAGAATGAGGAGATGTACGGAGAGAAAGGGCCCGGGCGGCGAGAACCGCCGGGGCCCGCGGGTCATTCACCCGCCCTGGTCTGGTTATCCCTCGTCGGGTTGCTCGCCAGCAGAGCCCGGCTCCGTTTGGCCAGACAAAACCAGTATATCGCAATGATCGGGAAGTAGAACAGGTGCATCCCGCGAGGTTTCCGGGTAAAGATGGGTTTGGAAAACAACCTGTCTCACCAGGAGCCAACACGGGATGCAACTGAAGACTATCCTCAATCGGATCGAACCTTTCAAGTCCTTTGTGTACGGAAAAGTCAGATGGGTGGAAGGCGCCGAACGACCGACGATGGAAGTGGAGGTCCATGCCCGGAAGAACGGGCGGCCGATCTGCGCCGGTTGCGGTCGGCCGGGGCCGGGCTACGACCGCCTGCCGGAGCGGCGATTCGAGTTCGTGCCGTTGTGGGGGATCGCCGTGTACTTCGTCTATGCCATGCGTCGCGTGGCCTGTCCGACCTGCGGCGTGACGGTGGAACGGGTGCCGTGGGCGGAGGGAAAGTGCCACCTGACAACCAGTTACCGTTGGTTTCTGGCTCGATGGGCCAAACACCTGTCGTGGGAGGAAGTGGCCTGCCTGTTTCGCACGAGCTGGAGAAACGTGTTCGACTCGGTAAAACACGCGGTTTCGTGGGGGCTGACACACCGGAACCTGGGCGGGATCGAGGCCATCGGCGTGGATGAGATTCAGTGGCAGCGAGGGCACCGCTACCTGACGTTGGTCTATCAGATCGAGGACGGCATGAAGCGGTTGTTGTGGGTGGCCGAGGAGCGGACGGAGCGAAGCCTGCGGGGGTTCTTTCAGATGCTCAGCGACAAAGCCCGCCAGTCGATTCGTTTTGTTTGCAGCGACATGTGGCAGCCGTACCTGAACGTGATTGCCGAGTTGGCGTGGGAGGCCGTCCACGTGTTGGACCGGTTCCACATCATGAAGAAGATGAACGAGGCGATCGACGAGGTTCGCCGCGGCGAAAGCCGGCAGTTGGCCCAGGACGGTTATGAGCCTGTGCTGAAGGGTTCGCGGTGGTGCCTGTTGAAGCGTCCTGAGAATCTGACGGAGAAACAGACCGTCAAGCTGGCCGAGTTGCTGCGGTACAATCTCAAGAGCGTGCGGAGCTACCTGTTGCGGGAAGACTTTCAGCGGTTTTGGGGGTACGTCAGCCCCGGCTGGGCGGGCAAGTTCCTCGACGAGTGGTGTGCGCGAACCTTGCGAAGCCGGATCGAGCCGATGAAGAAGGTGGTTTACAGTCTGCGTGCGCATCGCGACTTGATCCTCAATTGGTTCCGCGCCCGCGGGACCGTTTCTGCGGGCACCGTCGAGGGCCTGAACAACAAGTGCAAATTGACCATCAGAAAAGCGTATGGCTTTCGGATGTACGAAACCATCGAAATCGCGTTGTTTCACACACTCGGCGACCTCCCCGAGCCAGAATTCACCCACGAATTCTGTTGAGGAGGCTTATAATGATTATCGGGCGGTGCCGCCGTCCGGCGCGATGACCACAGGTAGTAGGGATCGGTGGTACACCACGCGCCACCGCGTAACACCCGCGCCGGCAGGGGCGGGTCCAGCAGGTCTTCGCACCACTGCCAGAGATTGCCGCCCATGTCATACAATCCAAACGCGTTCGCCGGAAAACTACCCACGGGCGAGGTGTATCTGAATCCGTCGTCGAGCCCGGCGATCAAACGGGTTTCATACGGGCTCTTTCTGTTCTCTTCGCCGTAGTAGTTGCCCGCCCCCTGCGGCGGCGGCAGTTGCGGGCCCCACGGATTCACCTCGATCTTGCTGTCCTTTTCATGCGGCGTCTTGCCCGTTTCCGGCGGCAATCCGATCGCCACGCTCCACTCGGC
>JBARXC010000095.1:0-10626 GCA_049647125.1 bacterium
TTTTCAGACACTATCTTATAATTGTACTTCTCCCCTTCAATTTTAGTAATCATTCTATATCACTTAGGTTTCTGCATGATGAATAAATATTTAAAACCCCGCAAATAAAAATTAGATTGCCGTGCTCGAAAACTAGCCAATAAAGTCAAAGTAATTAACACCAGTGGCATGACATTTTGGACAACCGATGGGCAGACCAATAATTGCTTCCCCCAATCCTTTGTTTTTAAACCATTTTGGTGCTTCACTTATATATTCGACATCTTCCCTATTTGCCGCAACACAATAATTGTGATCAGTAAATTGGAAAATAAGTTTACTCCCTGTGTAACCACATCTCTTACATTTATATCTCGCCATTTTTGCTCCTATTTAATTTTTTTTATGATTAGGTCTTGGAATATGTGAATTTACACCCTTTTCGTCATACACATCAAAAATTTGTTTGCAGAATCTTATCATCTTTTTATCTCCCACATCAACAGCCTGTTCGTAGAGGCGTATGAAATACTTTTTGCCCGCCTCTGTTTGCGAATAATTCTTCTTCATGAGGTTACACTGCATACATAAAGTCTGACCATTTTCGATGGTGTTAGTTCCGCCTTTGTCTTTTGATGTTGTATGATCGACAGTCAGCTCAACACCATCTTTTTTCCTTCTTCCACAATATACACATTTATAACCATCACGCTTAAGTATTGCTTGCTTTACTTCAGGAGAGAAGTCAAATAATTCCACTTTTTTGACACGTTGAGGATCATATTTATAAATGCCTTTTTTTACCTTTATTAATATACCCTCTTGATGAAATTTTCTGATTTGACGCCATGTGTCACGAGGTTTTCTTCCATAAAGCTTAAGATATTTTTCCTCAACCCAGTCAACAACAGGACCATGTTTTAAATTTTCTTTAGGGTGTTTTTTGAAATATGCGAGTACCAAATCGCCGATAGATTTCTTTTTGTTTTTCATAATATTTATTTCTTGGCTACACTAGCAAGCGTCAATTGTGTCACTGAACACTCATTGATGATTCGTTTTTTCGCTAATTCACAATATGACTCATCAACATCAACACCAACGCCAATTCTACCTGTTTTTATACAAGCAATTAATGTTGTACCGCTACCTACAAAGGGATCCAGGATAGTATCCCCAATAAAGCTAAAGAGTTTTATACATCGCCTCGGTAACTCAACAGGAAAAGGGGCTGGATGACCTATCCTCTTTTTACTCTCACCCATAAAAGTCCATACGCCATTGGTCCATTCCAAAAATTCTTTTTTTATTATATCCGACTTGCCTTTCTTGATCTTTTTCCATTGTTTTTTATATAACACCACAATCACTTCTACAGGTGCAATAACATAAGGAGCACTCGCTGAAAGCCATGATCCCCATGCGGTTCTTCGTGAAATATTTTGTTCATTCCAAATAATTGTAGAGTGGTATTGCCAACCAACTTGCTTTGCAATCGTTGTTATATCAGCACAAACACTTTGCTGCCCACCTTTGTTTTTATCTAATGGTATATTTAAACAAAAACGACCATCATCTCTGGCAAGTCGATAACAAGCTGTCAGCCATTCTTCTGTAAATCTTAAATAATTTTCATATGACATTCTGTCATCATACTTGCCATATTTAATATCAACATTATATGGTGGTGATGTAACAATCAGGTCAATACTACCATCACTGATGGAATTTGTTTTTATAATATCATCATTATATATATAGGCTTTTTCATTCTTATAGAATAGATTGTTATAATTGATAGAAGGTTCTGAAACCCTTGGTTTTCGTCTACTTATCTTTGATGTCTTTTTCTGCCGCTTCTTCATAATCCTCCTAAATTATTATATACATGACTTAACAAATTTCAATAGCTGTTTAAGATTAAATGAACCGGCTGTTCTTGTCGGAAAGGGCACTTGCCTCTCATATATTATCATAACCAATGTTACGAATTCGATGGATTTCCTTTTTTGATGTATCATATTATAATCCGCCATAACGGCGTGAGATTTCAGGAAATAGAGTGATCACCAACTGAATAGTCTTTTTGGCTTCTGTTTCTACATCACTCCCAAGTAAGCCAGGCGCTTTAATCATAAGAAACTGGTTAAAAAAATTATCTTTTTTAAGATTTGGTCTTCCTTTATTATTTAATTTGATGTCTTTCACATGAACATATGGATTACGAACATTTTTTCTTAAACTATGAAGCAATTTCGCTTCTTTTCCAGAAATCCATTTATCATTTTTTGCTTCCTCAATAAGATCATAGAAACTGGCATTATCAACTTTTTTGTCACAATTTAATTTTCCACCGATTCCTTTTGCTACTCTATAGTGTGATCGTAATAATTCCTCAAACGCAAGTTGAGCCATTACAATTGCTGCAACAAAAGCACCTACGTACCAACATAACCTCATTTCCTCATAATATTCAGAAGCTAGCGCTGATGTTGGAAATGGTTCTTGATCCTCGATTGACAACAAAAATCTTAAGCGTTCTAAACGACCACTGTACGAACGTTTATCACCTTCGAGCATCAACCGTTTTATTTCGTTATCTTCTGAATGTGCGTTTTTCATACTCTATGTACCTAATTTCGTAACGTTGCTTAATTCGTTTATAGTTGAAATCTCCAGAAAACATGAACCATAAGTATAAAATCAAGTTTCTGTCATGTTAAAAGTATCGAAGTATTGAGATGCTGCAAGTATCGGAATATTGAAATGATTTAACCCTCATTTTCGGCGTTCTAATTATTCTACCTTAATTTGAGGTGCACTATCCTTATCTTGTTGTACAAGTTCATTTATTTTATCAGACTTTTCGGGAGAAAAAACAAAGCGCAAAGCCGATATAATAGTTCGACGATTTAATTCTTTTAGAAAATTGTTGTCAACTTTTTGATAACCTTCGCATTTGTCCCATGTTCCAAGAAATCCCCAATCTTTTGATATTGGAAATGTAACCTCTATATCCTTATTTAACAACCCCATCCTAGAAAACAATCCCGTTCGGTATGTTGGAACAACACGAAACACAGGGTTATCAGAGGTTAGAAATTTATGACCTTCCGTGGCTTCCAAAAATGCCCATTTCATGTCTAAAAAAATTAGTGCGATATCACCAGCTACTGGTATCATCTCAAGGCTATGTTGCGGATCTACAATAACATTGCACTTACCATTTAATGAAAATCTGCGTAAATCATCGATTGGCATATAAATCTTTTCGCCTGTATCTTTCTCAAAGTTCTTAATAAGAGATTCAAAACTTGCAGGGTTAGAAGCCAATATTGCCGATAATGCTTTTAGAATCTCTCCAGTTGCTTTCTGTATATTCTCTCTAAAATTTGGGACTCGAGTTAAATTGAGTGCAAGAAAGGTCGCAAATGCACCTTTGTCTTCGTCGGATAACTTTTCACGTTTTATAATTTTTCGGAAGGCTGGCGCAATCTTACTTTCTACCTCAGCAAGTGCATTTTCGAAAGTCTCAGAGTCTTTCTTTCCATTAAAGCCGATAAAAGAATAATAATCTTTTTGAACCGCTATATTCTCCGACGTTGCTTTTCTAATAGCAGGATTTCCTTTTTCATAGATCCAAATATGTGGCTCATTTGTCGGATCAATAAAACCTTCTAAATAGAATTTTGGAATATAATGATGTCTTCTTTTCTTAGTCATTAGATTTCATCATCTAAGTATTGTAGCCACCATGCTGAGAATGTCGAAGTACTGAGATGATTTGATTCCAATTCCCATTTTCCCTATACCCAGAATTTAAAAACATTAGGCCTCACTTTATAAATCCTCTCCAACTTTGAGCATTGCTGGATTGCAGTATAGTCCCTAATTATCGAAACACATGAACTGGATTTAAGACTCAAACCAGATAATGTTATGTAATAATTTTGTATAAATTCTTTAGTCGCTTTTACAGTTATAGGATTTAACAGGACGCTTTTTAATATCAATTTGGCACGAGGAGATAATGACGATAAGATCTCTCCCAATAGATAAGCACCTGTCCCCCACATAGCCCAAGTACCAACAGCATCAATATGTTTCAATGTTGTGTTTAGATCTTTAACCAATACAAAAATAGCCTTTAATGCTCGATCAGGTTTAAGATCCAACCCATCAATGAAAGCATCGAACTCTGCAATTTTAATTCGTAAAGCACTTAAACGTTTTCTTTCTCTAAGCGCTCGGTTGAATCCCATTGTAACATTTGATTTTTCGATAGAATTCGATCTAATTTTACTCAACCTAACACTATAGAGTTCTGTTAGGAGACTGAAATCCAATATTTGAGAGGTTTTTTCTGGTAATTCATGAAAAACTCTTAGTCGTTCCACAAGTTCAATTGTCGGTAAAAATTGATCAACTAAACCATCATAAACTCGCGTGGAACTATCTTTACCTAAATCCATAATCAACAACGCATTTCTTACGAGTTCCTGTAATACTATTCTTAATTGATTATCTCTATCTAGCAACTCTGGAATTCTTTTAGCATGAGTTTCTTCAATTTTCTGAAGGCTAACCAAAGATTTTGGTATTTGATCCTTTTTTAAAATATTATAAAGAGGCTCGTCTTTCTGTAAGATACTTAATTTCACACGATTGTAACGGATCCAACATCGATAAGCTACCCTTAAAGCCTTTTTGAGTTCGCTAGCTTTTACTAAAGATGAATGACTTAACGAATAGTCGCTAGCTTCGTGAATCAACCGATCAGTGATTGTTTGAGCTCTTTGATTTAACTCCATCGACTGCCCCCTCGGAGGAAGTTGGTTGTTTTTACATAATATCTCCTCTTCAGGATTGTTTAAAATTAACTCTAGCATGCGAGCAGTACGTTCATGAAAAGAACTACGATCACCTTGGTTTAGCACATCCTCAATTTCTTTAGGATCAATTTCAATTCGATCATAAAAAAGCAAGGGTGACAGGGAAAGAAACCACCAGCTTATAGAACCTGGATTTATAACTGCAGTTATTTGTGCCATATTAGTTATCTCACTCTCCGTTTGTATCTAGCGGGTTCATATCCATTTAGGAATAGACGAATGCCTAACTCATGAAACCTTAATCCTATGCCAAAAAATGTCTAACGCGGAGATGATATTATTGCTCATAAAATTTATGTTTTAGTAGAATACTCTATGATTTTTAATATCAATTGTGACACAAGTTTATTTAATTTAGCAGCATCTGCACCTAGTTCTATTCCCGTTGGTGGAATACCTTCATGTAGTATTTTGCTGCGGATACCATAACAATAACAAAAATACTCCATCGATTCTCTTCCTAAATAATGCTTAACAATTTTATTACAAGATGAAGAAATTGAATCTTTTTTTAGACCCCCTAAACGACTTATTAGATTTTCTTTTTCTGGCCCTGTATAACTGTCTCTTGTGTAAGATATGAGTTTTTCTATATGATTGATGACGTCCGTTTCTTTCTGTTCACGTTTAGCTAAACATTCAACTGCACTGACAAGTGTCAAGAATTGTGCCGGTAGCGACGATTCAAAATATGATGCGTTGTATAATTCAAGTGACAAATATTGTCTTTCATCGAATTTTTCAGGGACCAAAATAATTGATTCGGTCAAAGTCTTCACAAATTTATCATAGCTGGTGCTAATAGTGGCATTAAGCTCACTCAATACCCATTGTACTGGCATATCCTCTGGAGAAACACACATGCCATGGATATCTTCCATTAAACGAATTCCTGACTTTTCAGCTTTTTCCTTCAAAAATCTACCGATGGTGAAATCGGCTTTATCTTCACCAATGTCGACGCCGATTTGAAGGATAGCACTTGTGAGCATAATTGAATTTTTTAGCTTTTCTCCTATATTTCTTGCCTCTTCCTTTGTTTTTAACCCGCTCCCTTTCAATATAAGGTTTTTCGAATCTTTGATTGCAATATTTGATTGATAAGCTGACAATTGTATTTTATGTTTAGAAGGTAATTCTATTTCAATGCTATTTTGAGAACAATTAATGCGTTTGTTTTCTGGTAAAATGAATCTTATTCTAAAACCAAAAGTTGGCATAAATTTCTCGCTTTATAATACTCAGAATCATATTCCCAGTTTGGTTTAATTTGTTCATATCCTAATCCAAAATTTTACTCTCTCAAACACAACTCATCCTTCCGGTATATTGAAAATATCGAAGTATTGAAATAACTTATCCCAATCAATTTCTTTCATTAAATATTTTTCCTTCTTTTATGTAGACCCCGCTGGTATTTTTCAATTTGTTTTCTTTTGTAGATGCTATAGTCCCGATGATGAAGATTTTTCCTTTGCACTTCAATTTTCTTATAGTTCGAATCAAAATCCCTGTCATATGTGGGTCGTGAGACCGCCAAATCATGAATAATTTGGGCAAGACTCGTGAATAGTGCTAATCGCAACTGCAAGATAACAATATTTTCTCTTCTCAATCTTCCAGTAATTTCACTTGATATGTCCATCAAATCATCAGTAAATGCATATAACCACTGCCCATGGACTATTCTGTTTCTCACTTGCATCGACTCCAATATATCATCCTTGATAAGTTTTATTAATTCCATGTATCTTGTTCTTGCAGTAAACGCTATATTATGCGCTATCGTATCAATATCTTGAATCTCGCTGATTTTATAAGCTTTGCAAATTGCGATATTCAACGCAGTTATCCACTTGTTCTCAAGTGTACTTGATGAGATTATTTCTTTTGTTTCTTCTGGTGTAAAAGCTGGTGGTTCATAAGCCAGCTTCAATATTCTGACTTCAACCCAACAAGTAATTAGATACGATAATAATTTTGTATGAATGTATTCATTTTTTGTTTTTTTCGTTGCGATGTACTGTCTTAGATCTAGTTGGACTAATTTAATTCCTGCTTGTATTTCTCTAAGGTTTGCACAAATTTGTTTATACATTATCTAACTCCTATTAGTTCGATTCATCATCGCCAAAGAGCACAAATTAATCTATTCTATGCCCTTTGGCGATGGGGAATCGAACCCCGATAGACTCCTCAAAAGAGGTGTGTTTCCATTACACTATCACCCTCGATAAATCGAGTTTTGAAAAAAAATCTAAAAATATTTACATATATCCACTAGGAAACCGTTATCTTCTCAAAAACTAAACAATTATAATCACGGTATATTCAATGTCAAGAACCTGTAGTTAATAATGCGAACCCCCTGTTTCCAGTTGGTCTCATTCTAATTTTAGTTTAACTCAAAAAGTGACATTTGTAGAGTGTCTGGATTTATTGTAACTTCTTTCGTTGTTATATTTTCAAATCTCCACATTCCACAATCTATAAATGCCTTTGATAGTGAAAATGAATTATAATGACTGCTGTATATAAAATTCCTACCTCTCTTTCGTTTATCAACCATTTCCTTGATAGGATATGCGATTATGGCCCTTTTATCTGCAACTCCGCAATCAATAGCAGGCGATGCATTACAAACATTTATCCCTTTATAGCAAGAAAAAATCACACTAACTAATAGCATATCAGCTATTTGTAACATATTAGCGTTTATAAATTCTTCACTTTTTTCTTTGTAGTTTTTGTGTTGTGACGTTAGTTGAATAATTTCTGCATTTTCTGAGATTGTTACATACTCTCTTAGAGGTCCTTTTCCCAATAAATCATCATCTATCAAACGCTGAAGAATCCTGTCAGTGCTAAGTTTACGGTGATACGGATCACCATCAGAAATAATTTTAATAATTTCGACTTTGTTGTCACTATCATATAAAAAATGCACAGCACCTTTTAGAAGTATCCGCATCAAAATTTCGTCGTACCTCAACTTTTTTTCTTTTTTATCCCCACTGTATAAATCTAAATCGCTTGAAGCAGAATAAAATATAATAGCCAATTTACAGCAAATTGGGCACTCAATTATTTATGTATTTCTAGTTTTTAAAGCATCCTGACAAACTGCCATTACCTCTTTTTCAGCTATATTGTTTTTTGACCAAATTTTCCTGATATGTCTGTAAAATGGAATTTATGAATCGCATTGCACTTAGTTCTTACTTTACTTATTTCTTCAAAGAGCAATTGTTTTGAAAATATACGCTTTTCCCTAATCCCAAAAAGAGGTGTTTTTTCTGTAAAAGTTAATTTATATGGGACAAACAAAAAAACATGACCCCTGAAGTTCGTGTTTGCAAAACCTTTCGTTTGATCATGATAGATGATAACTTCGCTTTTAGTAGACGTTCTCATTCCTAAAAATTTACCGATTTTGTTTATCATTTCAAAATGTATCTAAAATTCAACTTAAATTCAAATTTAAACGGACTACCAATCGAACGTACCATACACTTTTCTTGTAAGCGAACGCCTACATTGACATAAGATAATCTGACACTCTTCTAATCTTCATTGAAACGTGCTGATATCTACTATGGAGATCATGTATATTCACCCAATCTCTGGTGTAACCTAACCATAGATAGTGTATCTTGCTTGCAATAATCCAACAATTTTCTCTTTATTTTTTCGACGGCGTCACCTTTGTATTTACCAAGAGCCAAATAGGCAAAAGCAGCCATGGCTGAGTCACCATCTGCAATTTCCAATCCATCATATGATAGATCAGATACTAAAACAGGAAGTGTTTTCTTTAATGATGTACGTCCATGAAAATCCGGGTGATAAAAATTCTTTCTAATGATTGTTTCGAGATTTATCATCCTATCTATCAAGCAATTCAATTCTTTCGAAAAATCCGGATATATGCTGACAAGACTGTTAATAATAACTTTTTCAAAATTAGAGTAGACGATGATGCTACTTTCTCCTTTGAGATATTTAATTAAATTCTCGGCAAGTTCTATCCTACAGTCTTTGCTCGGGTCAGCCAAATATTCAGAATGATCCATGATCTGACCAAGCTCCGAACATTTATGAATAGAGTATTGTGTCGGGATCTGAGTATATGGTGCAATACCAGGATATAATGGAATTGCTAACATAAAAGTCTCGAAATCCAGATAATAGGCAGGCCATGAAACAGATTTTAACTCATTTTTGAGTTTATCACCAACGAATGGCTTCTTTGTTTTTACACAATTCCTCACTTTAGTTTGATTTTCAGTCAAGGGAAATTCATCAGGGATATCCTCAATACAAACAATGCCGCATTCTGTCAAGCTGTCAAATTTGGAAGAATTTAGTCGTGGAATGTCGAAGATATGATTGTCAATTCCTCTCCCAAGACATTTTTTTAGAATATCACATTTACGACAGTCAAATCGAAGTTTGGGTTCTGGTTTTATTGACTTTCTAGTTATCTCTTCGATTTGTTCCCAAATAGGTTTGTATTCCTCAACTCGATCCAGAACTTCGTCTGTGTGATCTATTCTCACGAAAAGGTTATCATCTTTCATCCCTAGTTGGAAATCTTTAGATATTAGCAATAGTGTAATATCAGAAATATTGAAGCCAGAACGACCAATGACCATAGCCGTATAGGCCATATCATCCATGAAATCCTCTTTATCATTCACACTAGATTTTACTTCAATTAAATGCCAGCCATCACTTTTTCGCTCTAATATATCTGCTTTAGCTGCAAGACCGTCAATAAAGAAGGTTCCTTCGAAAATTATAGTAACGCCAGGGTCATCCATCAAAACCTTTGTTCTCCTCATAGCAGACGCGATATTTTTGCCTTCAACCAAAACACCACCCGGATAGATTCTTCTTGCCCTCCTGCCAACTTCCATACCTTGCTCCATACGGAACCTTTCGCCTAAAGTTGGCACTTCGGAAACTTCGTCATGCCTGATCGACCATCCCCACGTAGGGCATACTGTAGCTTTCAAAAATATTTCTTTTGTAACATTTCGCATATTTGTTCCTTCTATATATCAGATTATACGATTATATCCGAATACTTCGGATATCCACGAACTAAAACGTATCTTTTTTAATTTCCCTCAAACATGACAATGTATAGTAGCTATCGCTGAGTCATTTGGATTATAGCCTGGTCTAGTACCGCTAAAAAGTTCATCTGTAGTTGTTAAATTCGATATTTCGGACACACGGAAAAGCTTCCATCCAACTGGATCACCTGACTCACTATATCCACTGGTTTGATAGCCTCTCAGCACTTCATTACCAGCAGTACTTATACCATGACAAAATGGCTCGACTGTACGTAAACCACCCTTGTAGTTAAAGCGAATAACTTGTCTTGAATTAATTGCTTCACAAATTGTCTGATTCATTTTTATCACCTCCTTTATTGCAAAATTCTATAAATGAACGCCTGGCTTCGTAATGCCCTTTATTGTAGACTAAACCAATCTCGATCTGGCAGTAAGGCGAATCTGCAAGTTCTATAGTCATAACCGGTATTTTGTATGTGAATATTGGCAAGTTCGTTTTCATCGAAATGTTCGGCAGTTTTCTTGATTTCAACTACTCTGTCAATCTTTATAGGATGTACTCTTGGCTTAATAACATTCAATCTTTCGTCTCTATGATCGAAACAAAACATGTAAATATTGTCTTTATTCTGCTCATAGGTTTTAGGATTTGTAGTTCCAATATCAAA
>JBARXC010000096.1:0-15794 GCA_049647125.1 bacterium
GGGCCGAGCTGCAAAGGCAACACCAACTATAATAATAATACCCCCGCATATGCCCATTAAGATATAAGGGATATCATTTTTCATGATCTCTTCAGTCGCGTGCGACATATTATAGGTATCAACACAATAGATGCTGACAAAAATCTCGGCGTACAATTTTGCTTAATCTTTTTGTTTCAATCCCCTTATCGGTTGTTCACCAAATACAATTGCACTTGATTTTCTTATAGTCCATTCCTAATTTTGCCCACATTGCTTTGGTTTCTTTACATAAAGCTATTTTTTTATAAATCCATTTATTTCGTAAATACGAAATAAGATTGGAATACATATCAAATCTTACAGAAAATTCAACCTTTTTCCCCCAGTTCGAGGTTTCTTTCAAATATATTTTCCACGAGTTATCCTTAGTTACATTTAATGTACTCTGCAGACCACATAAAGAACCAAAGGTAATCCTTTCAGGTATAAAATCAGCAAACATCAAATCCAATAAATCTTTGTAATGTTTTTCCCAATTGCTAATCGGCACCATGGGATCGATTCTAATTCTTATTTCATAACCCAAATCTGATAATCTTTTCGCTGCTTCAATTCTTTTTTTAACAGTAGGTGCTTTCTTTTCCCATTTTTTCGCCACAGGCAAGGCATTTAGACTAAAACTCATAATTACTTGATTGTGTGGATTTATTTCTAAGAAATTTCTTATGTTATTCGATTTTGTTAAGAATAATACTTTATGTCTATTTTGCTTTTCAAACATAGGCACGATAATCTTAGAAAAAGCAAATTTACTATTCTCCGCCATCAATGAATCTGCGATCTCACCAGTATTAAGAATTTCAGGTATTTTAACTTTATTTAAAAATGCATCTGTATGTAGTTTTACTTTTTCTAAATTCTTAACAACAGGTTTAATCCCTTCCGGTCGAAATCTAAATGTTCCTTTTAAATAGCACCATGCGCAATCAAAAGGGCAGCCATATGCCCATTTCAACTCGAGAAAATGAGGACATATTACATCTGTTGATTTTTTAGGTAATGGAGTCTTATCAAACCTGGTAATTATCGATCCATCATTCACGCGTTCCACAAGTACTTTTCGTCTACCATCAATGCATTTATACTCTTTATAATTAATTCTTAGCCTACTTGTAGTCATTGGCTTTTTCATTAAGGCAGTCTGATAATTTAAAACGTGAGAGTTTTTTACGCGCAAAGAATCTGAATTATGGCTAGGGAAATTTAAGAAGGGATTGTGTTTTTTCTCTGGATTCACGATTTTCGCAGCACCAATATTTTTAAGCGCTTTATCTGAATCTTTTGCGAGATAATTCGTTTCCTGCAAGACAAAAGCTAATACCTTATTATATTCAATACCTCGACTACCTCTGTACTTTTTGAATATCCGTTCTTGAAACGTTTCGAAATCCATCTCAGCAAATAAAGAAGGTTCAAAATATCGCCTGCTTGCTTCGCCGAACATTACATCTTTCATTATTTTAAATCCTATAATATCTTTCGTTGCATATATTAAATAATAAAGAGTCCTGTTTTTGTTAGGAAATTTATTCTTAAAATACCATACAAAAGCTTGTGTTTGTCTTAATTGTTTTTTATATAATTCTATTAATTCTACTTCATTTTTACATTTTTTGTAATTTGAGGTTCCAAATAATGTTGTTATTGTGTTTTCAACTTTTGGAGCCTTGAGCCACCGTTGAATTGCGTTGTATTGGAAGTTAACTAGAATCTCTTTAGACGGCAAATCTAAAATAGCTTCTATCTTATCAAAATCCATACCTGAGAATCCTTCTGGATCTATAAAAAAAAACGCAGGACAATTCTTGACCCTGTCTAATATTGTTTGTATGAAGCTTAAAAATTCACCATTATATGTCTCGACATCCAGTTTTCCTTTAAACTGTTTGACTGAATTTTCCAAGATATTGTATCGCTTTGGCTCTTTTTCAACACAAATGCAATGGAATTTGCACCCTGATTTTTGATATCGTAATAGGATATTACCCGCAATCACTGGTGAACCTGCTTCACCTGTTCTTGTGTATTTCCCCGTGCCGGCAAAAGCATCTATATAATATATATCCTTGATCCAACTTCGAGTAGATAATATTTTAGCCCAAGGATCTAAATAGTTTTCGAAAATATTATGTTTAGAGATTGTCTGGGGTTTTCTTTGATCAAATAGATCCTTTTTCAATTTACTCCTCTCAATATCAGTTTACATATAAATTGAACTCTGTCAACTTAGATGTTGTCTGCGTCCTCTATCGGACGAAACAAACAACAAGAATACATATAGCACGATGACTTACCCCATTTACCTCGGAGTACGTCAGCTTATTCCCTTTTTTTCTGGAGTGCATCAGCTTAATTCCATTTCTACCAGGAGGATAAATTGAAAGTTACGGCGGTGTTGTTTGTCGTGACATAAATGAACTTCTCGACTTACTTCGTTTGCTCGAAGAGTAAAAATTTAAGGTTGGTGAACTCGAAGAGTATGTTTTTGGAATATTGAAATTGCTACCTCGTCCTGCCCTCTATAATAAAGGGCAAGACTCCTCGTAATGACATCCCCCTTTGTCATTACGAGCCCGCTGTAAGCGGACGTGGTAATCTCAGACATTTAGATTACTTCGGGATTCCGTTCCTTGTAATAACAATAATGGTAGGGGAATTGCCTATATTATCCTTTTTTATCACCCTAAATTGCCTTGACTCTATGTATTTTCTGGCTATAATAAGTCTGGAGAAATCATGGCAAAAATGAAAGCAGTTGTGAAAACAAAACCAGAACCAGGTGCTGAACTCGTCGAAATCGACATCCCAACACCCGGACCTGATGAGGTCCTGGTCAAGGTCTTGGCAACATCAATTTGTGGAACAGATTTACATATTTACCAATGGAATGAATGGGCACAGAATCGTATACGAAATATCCCCCAGGTCATGGGTCATGAGCTGTGTGGCGAGGTCACTAAACTGGGGGCTAATGTAAAAAATATAAAAGAAGGTGATGTGATTTCAGCTGAAACGCACATCGCGTGCGGGCATTGCTATCTCTGCCTCACGGGTAATTCACATATCTGCATTAATGGTCGCATCTTTGGAGTTGATGTAAATGGTGTGTTCGCTGAATACGCAGTCGTGCCATCATCCAATGCCTGGATATTAGATAAGAAAATCCCCAGAGATTTTGCCTCAATAATGGAACCATTGGGCAATGCAGTCCATACTGTCTTGGCTGGTGAAATCCCGGGTAATACTGTCTTGGTAACAGGTTGCGGTCCGATTGGAGTAATGAGCATTGCGGTTGCACGGATCTGCGGGGCGACCAGGATAATCGCCACCGACATAAACGAATACCGACTCAAAATGGCAAAGAACGCTGGCGCGGATCTAGTGCTCAATCCAAAGAAAGATGATATTGTGCAAATAGTATTGCAGGAAACCAGTGGTCTGGGTGTCGATATTGTTCTCGAAATGTCAGGAGCTCCCGCAGCAATTCAACAAGGTTTCGATTGTCTACGTCCAGGTGGCAGGTTTTCGATCCTCGGTATACCTGACAAACCTATGGAAATAGATATCGGCAAAGCAATTGTCTTCAAGTATGCTACTGTGCAGGGGATTAATGGTCGCCTTATGTTCTCAACCTGGTATAAGACATCACGTTTCTTGAGTTCAGGTCGGCTTGACTTAGGCTCTATTATTACTCATCGTTTTCGTCTTGAAGAATTTGAAAAAGGTATGGAATTAATGAACTCTGGAAACTGCGGTAAAGTGCTGCTTTACCCCCATCCAAAGGATTAAAGATTAGAAAGAGGGAACCTTTTGCAGGATGAAATGATTAAGGGAATTGGGATTGATATAATTACGATAAAAAGGTTCAATACTGTAAAAGACAAAGAAAGATTCCTGAAACAGTTCTTAAATGATGAAGAAATTTTAGAAGCAAATAAGACAGATAATAAAAACCGCTATTGGGCGACGTTTTTTACAATGAAAGAAGCCATTTTTAAAGCTTTCAAAACAGGATTGCATTTTGGTTCTCATTGGTGTGATATAAGAATCAATAGAGATTTCAAGGTCTATCTATCCGGTTATTTGGGAAAAATTTCAAAGAATAAAACAAAGGTTTTGGTTTCTAATATTTGTTCAAAGCAATACGCATTGAGCTTAGCTCTTGCACAAGATTAGGAGGCGCTATGGGCAATATAGGTTCATATGAAGAAAAGTATAAGAATTTTGACTGGAAGATATCTGAGCAAGAACTCGAATATGGGAAAGATGGTATGTATAACCTCGCCTATTACTGTTGCGACCGCATTTGTGAGAAAGGTAATGGTAAAAAACTAGCCTTTCTCTGGGAAGGATTCAAGGGTGAAGAGAAGAAATTTACCTACCAAGACCTAAGTGTGTATAGCAATGTATTCGCTAAGTATTTGCAGGATATTGGATTAAAACCTGAAGACCGCATCTGTCTATTCATGGACCGCATACCAGAACTTTTTATCTCTTTTTTGGGAGTTCTAAAAATGGGCGGTATTGTACAACCGCTCTTTTCAGCTTTTGGAGAAGAAGCCTTATTTACCAGATTAGCGGATGCCGGGACTAAAGCAATATTCACAACGAGAAAACATGTCAGGAAAATCAGGCGGATTCGGGACAAGCTCCCTGATCTAGCAAAAGTCATAGTTGTCGACGCTGGCGACAAACCAATAGAAAAAGGCGAGGTCGCCTTTTCTATGGAAGATGCTCCAAAACCAGAAAACTTTGAACTTTACAAAGCTAACCCAGAAGCACCTTCAGTGCTCCACTATACATCCGGCACAACCGGTAAACCAAAAGGTGCCCAGCATGTTCACGCTTCAATTATTGCTCAGTACATTACCGCAAAATGGGCGCTCGATATTAAACCCGATGATATCTACTGGTGCACGGCTGACCCTGGTTGGGTAACCGGAACATCGTACGGTATTATCGGTCCCTGGTCAATAGGCACAACACAGGTAATCCTCGATTCTGGTTTCAGTTCTGCCAAGTGGTATCAATTCATTGAGAAATATAAGGTCACTGTCTGGTATACAGCACCAACTGCCATTCGCCTGCTCATGAAAGATGGTACTGCGGTGGTAAAAAAACATGATCTTTCGTGTTTGCGCCACCTCATCAGTGTTGGCGAACCACTCAATGCCGAGGCAGTGATTTGGTCAGAACAGGCATTTGGAAAACCGTTTTATGATTCGTACTGGCAAACTGAGACCGGTTCAATAGTAATAACTAATTACCCGGGAATGGAGGTCAAACCTGGCTCCATGGGCAAACCATTCCCCGGTATTAAGGCAATAGTGGTCGATCAGAAAACATTTGAGCCAATAACGACCCCGGGGACAGTCGGTCTCATTGCGCTCCAGCCAGGCTGGCCATCAATGTTCCGGACCTACTGGAACAACAAGGAAATGTATGATAACAAATTCAAAAAAGGCTGGTATATCTGTGGGGATCGTTCAAGCATTGATGATGGAGGTTATTTCTGGTTTGTCGGACGCGACGATGACGTGATAAATACAGGTGGTCATCTTGTTGGTCCTTTCGAAATTGAATCAGCGCTTTTGGAACATGAAGCGATCGCCGAATCGGCAGCTGTCGGCAAACCTGACCCGGTTAATATGGAAGTGGTAAAGGCATTTGTTGCTCTAAAACCAGGGTTTGAACCGAATGCTGATTTGGAATTGGGTATTATAAATTTTATAAGAAAAAAATTATCGCCTCTCGCCATGCCGCAGGAAATAGAATTCGTAAAATCTCTACCTAAAACAAGAAGCGGTAAAATAATGAGAAGACTTCTCCGCGCCAAGGAATGGGGTGAAGAAATCGGTGACACCTCTACCTTAGAAGATGACTGATAGAACTAACAAAATATGATAGAGCGTATTCTCAAATGTAAAAAGCGTCATACTTTTAGTATAAATACTAAATCCGAAATCCTAAATACTAAACAAATTCAAATCTCCAATTTCAAAATTAAAAAATGTTTTGATCATTTGGATTTAAAATTTGGATATTAGGATTTCAATGTTTAGTAAGGAGGAATTGTGAGTGAAGAAATTAAGAAGTTAATCATTGAATATGTAAAGAAAGAGTATCTGGAAGAAGAAGATGAGCAAGAGGTCGATGAGAATACACCACTCATATCAAGCGGTATTGTCGACTCTTTTTCAATGGTTTCTCTAAAGATGTTTCTGGAGAAGAAATTTGACATAAAGATCCCCGATGAAAAAGCAACAACTGAAGCCTTTGATTCGGTAACCAATATTATGGATCTTCTCAAAGAATTTAATGTCAGCTGAGGAGGTATAATGGCTTATAGTAATAAGGCAAAAGATTTTTACAAGGGCGAACTTAGCGGAATGCATAAAGCCGGCACCTTTAAAGAAGAAAGGTTTATTGAATCACCCCAGGCGGCAAATATCTCGGTTGAATATCCGGTTGGCTCTACGGCAAAAGAGGTTTTGAATTTTTGTGCAAACAACTACCTCGGTCTTTCCAGCCATCCAGAAGTTGTAAAAGCTGCCCATGAAGGACTCGACAGCAGAGGGTATGGCATGTCTTCAGTGCGTTTTATTTGTGGTACCCAGGATATCCACGATCAGCTTGAAAAAAAATTGAGTGAGTTTCTTGGCACTGAAGCTACCGTGCTTTTTGCTTCGTGCATGGATGCTAATGCCGGCCTATTTGATGTCGTGCTCGGGAAAGAAGATGCGATGATCTCTGATCGTCTGGTTCATGCTTCTATCGTTGACGGCATGCGCCTTTGCAAAGCTCAGCTATATAATTACAAACACTCTAATATGGATCATCTTGAGGAAAAATTGAAGGAAACTCAAGATTGTCGATTCCGCATGATTATCACAGACGGTGTCTTTTCCATGGATGGTGATATCGCCAAGCTCGACAAAATTGTGGAGCTCGGAAAGAAATATGATGCCCTGGTAATGGTCGATGACTCGCATGCAACGGGTTTTATGGGTAAAAATGGCCGCGGCACCCACGAACACTGCGGCGTGCTTGGAGAAATAGATATCATCACCACAACCCTTGGCAAAGCATTGGGTGGAGCATCAGGTGGTTGTGTGAGCGGACCAAGGGAAATCGTCGACCTCCTTAGACAGCGTGCCCGTCCCTATCTCTTCTCCAATACTGTACCGCCGGTTATTATTACGGCAGCGAACAAAGTAATAGATTTGATTTCCAAAACAACTGACCGCCGGGATAAATTGGAAGAAAACACAAAGTACTTTAGGGAAAAGATAACCGCGGCAGGTTTTGACATCAAAGAAGGTGTCCATCCCATTGTACCGATAATGCTGTACAATGCAAAACTCGCTCAGGACATGGCGCGTGATATGTATATTGAAGGCATCTACGTTATCGGTTTTTCTTTCCCGGTAGTGGCAAAAGGCCAGGCAAGAATCCGAGTTCAGATATCCGCTGGTCACGAAAAAGAACATCTTGATAAAGCAATCGCTGCCTTCACAAAAGTCGGTGAAAAATATAAGATACTGGGAAAAGGCAAAAAAGAAATAATCGAGATGTACGGGTATTAAAATGGAAAAACACAAATTCCAAGCACCAAATTCCAAACAATATCCAAAAACCAATACCGACAATTTTTAGAATTTAATGTTTGTGATTTTGAAATTAGGTATTGTTTGGTTATTGTTATTTGTTATTTGTGATTTATTATGTTATGAATAATACTTCTGACGTAATAGTAATCGGTGGTGGCATAATAGGATGTGCCACGGGTTTTTACCTGTCAAAAAAAGGCTTAAAGGTTTACCTTCTTGAAAAGGACTACCTGACTGCTGGTTCCACAGGCCGCTGCATCGGCGGCATTCGGCAACAGTTTTCCACCCGACTAAGCATAAAAGTAGCAATGGAGTCGATGAAAAAATTCTCGTCCCTGGCTGAGGAATTAGGTCAGGATGTTGAATTTTATCAAGGTGGTTATTTATTTTTGGCACACAGTGAGGATAAAAAAGCAACCTATCTAAAATTAATCGAGTTACAGCAGAACATGGGGCTCGATGTTGAATATATCGGTACCGATAATATCAAAAAGATCGTGCCCGGTATAAACACGGATGATTTATTAGGTGGCGCTTACTGCCCAAGTGATGCTCAAGCAAATCCATTCTTGTGTGTTGACGGCTATGCAAAGGGTATAAGAAAAAACGGTGCGGTTCTGCCTTATAAAGAAGTCACCAGCATAAATATTAAAGGCGGCAAAGTGACATCAATAACGACCAAGGACAATGAAACGTATTATGCACCAATAATTGTCAATGCTGCCGGTCCGTTTGTAAAAAAGGTTGCACAACTTGTCGATATTGATGTACCTATCGAAGCCGAACGCCATGAATCCTTAATAACTGAACCTATGGAGAGATTTTTTGATATGATGATCGTCGATTACCGCGATGATGGATGCTACTTCAATCAGAAGTGGGACAAAGGAAGTATTATTGGCTGCTACACGCCCAAACCTAATGTCCCTGGTCACAGCTTAGGTACTTCATTTGAATTTGTCAAGGAAATGGGACGCCGAACTGGTCGTTTAATCCCCGGCTTGACAAACGTAAAGATTATTCGTCAATGGTCAGGGAGTTACGAAATGACACCAGATGGTAATCCAATCCTTGATAAAACCGATATCCAAGGATTCTATATTGTCGGCGGCATGTGCGGTCATGGTTTTATGTTAGGACCAGAGATCGGCTCGCTCGCCGCTGATTTCATCGCCGAAGGAAAAACTTCTTATGACATCAGTACCTTTGCGCTGAAACGAGATTATGCTAGCAAAGAAGTGATGAAATGATTCGATTCAAGGTTCTTAACAGAGATTCTAATTCGCAAGCCCGGACCGGTATCTTGAAAACACCACACTATGAAGTTGCGACCCCGAATTTCATGGCCGTAGCCACCCAAGCATCAGTAAAAACAATATCCCCCGCTGAACTGAAGCGGGTCGGTGTCCAGATAATCGTAGCTAACACGTATCATTTGATGCTCCGGCCCACATCCAAGCTCATTAAGAAACTCGGTGGTCTACATAAGTTCATGAATTGGGACCGAGCCATACTCACTGATTCAGGTGGTTTCCAGGCTTATTCTTTAAGTCAACTGATAAAGACCAATGATGAAGGTATTAGATTTTCATCCCATCTTGATGGCTCCAAGTATTTTCTAAGCCCCGAGCTCGCGGTTGAAATCCAGAATGAACTGGGTTCAGATATTGCTATGGTATTGGATTTCTTCACTTCTTATCCATCACAATTCCTCGATGCCAGAATCGCAGTTGAGCGCACTGTCAACTGGGCAAAGCGGAGCCTTAATGTAAAAAAAAAGGTCCCTTATTCGGCATAATCCAAGGGGCTACCTACAAAGAACTGCGCCGCGAATGCGCACAACGCATCGTTGACCTTAAATTTGCTGGTTATGGCCTCGGTGGACTCATGATCGGCGAACCCTCATTGTTAAGCAATGAGATGGTGCGGGTTTGCACCGGGGTCATCCCTAAGAATAAAATAAGGTACCTTATGGGCTGTGGTTATCCTGAGGACATCCTCGAAGCAGTAGAACAAGGTGTTGATTTGTTCGACTGTGTCCTACCAACACGTAACGGTCGAACCGGGATGGCGTTCACTTCTTTAGGCAAGGTGGTTATCAAAGCTGGTAAATACGCTGAAGATGATGCACCGCTTGATAAGAACTGTCGCTGCTATACCTGCAAAAATTTCTCCCGTGCTTATATAAGACATTTGTTCAACGCCGGTGAAATCCTCGCTGGTCGGTTAGTCAGTTATCATAATATCCACTTTTATATGCAGTTAATGGCCGATATCAGAAAAAGCATACAGCAAGGGAATTTTCTGCAATTTAAGCGAAATGCAGGCAAGAATTTCAATTTTCGCGAAGGTTGAATATCAACTGTTTCTCTTTGCTATATTTTGTCAATTTCACCCTACGATATTATGTATCGTGGATATTCCAGCTGTAAATTTTAAAGAAAAAGTATCATGTCAAACCATATCTTTAACCAATTTACTCTTTGTTTCTAAATTGTCTCTTGACATATAAATAATTATATATATAATAATGCAGAATATGAAAATAAAAAGGAGTGACCATGTTCGGAAAGAAAAAAAAGGTTATTGGTCTTGACATTGGTTCAAGTCAAACCAAGATGGTGGAATTGAGTACGGGTAAGAATAGAAAATTGCTTAATTATGGAATTTCAAAAGTCTTACCTGATGCTATAGTCGAGGGAGAGATTATTGATAGGGAGGCTGTATTAGATTCAATTAGAAGTTTAATTGAAAGCAAAGGATTCACTACCAGGGATGTAGTGATTGGTTTAGCAGGCCGTGATGTCATCATCAAACGGATAACAATGGATCGCATGAGCGAAGCTGATACAAGAGAGCAAATCAAATGGGAGGCTGAGCAGTACGTACCTTTTGATATCAACGAAGTTTCGCTTGATTTTGATGTTATTAACCCGGATTTTGGTGAAAATCAACAGGAAGTAATATTGGTTGCGGCCAAAAATGAATTGATTAGTAATCTCTCCGCATTATTGAAGGAGCTTAATCTTAATCCAATAATTGTTGATACCACCGCATTCGCGATACAAAATGTGTTCGAATATAACTATACACCCACCGCCGATGAAATTGTCTGCTTGATCCATATCGGCGCCGGGATGACGGTCATCAATGTTATAAAAGGTGGTTCGTCGCTATCAGCGCGCGATGTGTACTATGGGGTAAATGCCTTTATTAGTAAATTGCAGAAAGAAGTCGGATTTAATTACGAAGATGCCGCTAATGCTGTAAAGGGCGTAATTCCAGTTGGTGCATCGCAAGATTCTGTACAGGGTGTGTTCGAATCATTTATCAGCGATCTCGGAACCCAAATAGAACGCAGCTTACAGTTTCTCTCCAGCGTAACCGGTGAGGAAAAAGTAAGCCGTATGTATCTTTCTGGCGGTGGTTCTCTAATCCCTGATCTCTTAGAATATTTAAAAAGAAGGCTTGGGATACCGATTGAACTCCTCAATCCGTTCAGGAATATTGTTTATGACCCTACAATATTTGGTCCTGAAGGCATCGATGTAATAGGTCCGATATTGACCCAAGCTACTGGTTTAGCATTGAGGGGGGAGTAAAATGATCAAGATAAACTTAGCGCCAACTGCGAAGAAAAAACGAGCGCCTAAGCATAGGGCAGCAAAAGCAGCGCGCCCCGGCATTAAACTGCCCTCTGTGCAGAGCACTGTTCTTTATATAGTCGGCGTCGTTATTGTAGTTGTTATTATCGGTATTACACTACTTATACAATTCAATCAAAAAGGTGCTTTAAGTAAAGATATCACGCATCTCAATGGTCGGCTTGAAGAACTGAAAGTCTACAAGGCAACAGTTGATAGTCTAGAAAAAAGAGAACGTGAATTAGCTGCTTTAATCAATCCCATAAAGGAATTGAATGAAAATCGATTCTTCATCGCTCACGTTCTCGATGAAGTAGCAGGGCGTATCCCTAACTTCACTTGGTTAAAGTCTCTAGACGTAACCAGTACTAATATGACGGTGAAAGGTGTCACAGCCTCTAATTTGCTGGTTGCCGATTTTATGAATCGTCTTGAAGAATCTGACTACATACACAATGTCGACTTGACCGTCCTCGAGAAAAAAGCCGTGGAGAAACAAGAGATGATGGAATTTACCTTGACCGCTAATGTTGGGTATCAGAGATTAACTGCGAGGCAAAAATGAATATTAAAGATCAAAAAAATCAAAAATTGCTCATGTTTTTCGTCGTCTTAGTTATTATACTAATTGTATTCTTCTTTGTTTGGCCTTACAAAACCAACCAAAAGGAAATAAAACAAATAACTGCACGTCGTGATTCTCTGCAAATTGAAGTTCAGAAAGCTGAAGCAGCACGAGCAAGACTGCCTGAGCTTCAAGCAAAGATTGCTCGTCTTGAAATCGAATGGGAAAAAGCTAAAGAGATGTTACCTAAAGAGAAAGAAATACCTTCACTCATTCAGCAAGTCTCAAATTCCGGCACTAAAGCAGGAGTAAGTTTCTTGTTATTCAAACCCGGCGGTCCCATTGCTCGGGTAAATTACTCTGAAATTCCGGTTCAGATTAAGGTATCATGTGGTTATCATCAGCTTGGTGAATTCCTATCCAATATTGGCAATCTGGCACGAATCGTCAATGTACCAAGCATTAAAATCCAAACTGGCAAGAAACGAAGTATAGAAGCAACCTTAAGCGCCATTACTTACACAGTTGCCAAAGCAAAGGAGGTAAAAAATGTTCCACCTCGTAATTAGCATAGTATGCGCGGTAATGATATTCAACCAAGTACCAACAACTCCTGCTGCAGCGGACTCACTCTTCCCCGTGGAAAAATGGGCATATAAACAAGGCGGTAGAAGAGATCCTTTTGTGCCGTTGGTAGGTTTAGACTTAGGGGAAGGCGGTAAAGCAAGCCATCTCAGTGTTGAGAATTTGACCTTAATTGGTGTTCTATGGGGTGACAAAGGATACTACGGTTTGGTGAAAGACGGCCTAAACAATGGCTACATTCTCAAGAAAGGAGATAGAGTTGCGGGTGGCAGAGTTGCTCAAATAAATCGTCAAGGAATAATTTTCGAGATAACGCACGCAGGCGTGAAAACGAAATATGAACTAAGGCTTCAGCAAAAGGAAAGGAGGTAAAATATGAGGAATATTCTAATCCTCACATTATTGATTTCTTTGGCAAGTGGTGCTGTTATCAGTGATTTACATGTAGTTTCTGAGGGAGTAAACACAAAGCTTATTGTGAAAGCAGACGCGCCATTTGTTGCAAATTCGTTCACTTTGAAAAATCCACCGAGAATCGTTATTGACTGCTCAGGTGTCACGAGTTTACTCGTTGGTAAAAAGTTTTCCGTCAACCGAGGCGGTTTGATAGAATTATCAATGACTGGTTTCACCGAACAACCCGACTTAATAAGAATTGTCGGCACAATGGATAACGATTATTCTTACCTCACATTGACTGAAGGAAATGATTTCGCCGCAACAATCCTTACTGGACTAGTCTCTGCATTCCCAGACTGGCAGACAATCGGTGCAGATATCACAGTTGCTCCTCCGACAATACCCGCGGTAACACCATCGGTTGCCAAGACAAAACCGACGGGCACGATTACTGGACGGCCAATCTCTATTGACCTCGAAAATGCGGACATTCTAACTGTCTTGAGAGCTTTGTCTGAATATGCCGGCATAAATATCGTTGCTGGCAAAGACGTCAAAGGAACGGTTACGGTCAGATTACACAACGTTCCCTGGCGCCGGGCATTAGACATCATTCTCAAAGCTGCTGGTTTTGCATACCGGGAAGATCCTGGGGTTATCAGAGTTGATACGGCTGAGAACCTTGACAAACAAGACTATGATTTACCCCTGAGTTCAAAGATATACAAATTAGAATTCGCTTCACCCAAGAAGATGCTCGACAAAATTTCGGCAATGCTTTCTCCAAAAGGTAAAGTAAACGTTGATGAACGGACCAACGCTCTCGTCGTTACCGAAGTTGACCCCATTCATCACAAAATTCGACAACTCGTAAAGCTGCTGGATACACCAACCCCGCAGGTCGAAATTTTATGTAAGGTTATTGATGTAGACGCCAATTTTTCAAGAGGTTTGGGCATCAACTGGACACTCAAAGGGTTAGAGAGCCGAATCGTAAGAGCCGATGTTAGAAGTGGCCCTGAAGAATCCTCGATTGTCGGTTATGGAGAATTCAATCTCGGAAGTATACCGTCATTAGCCCAGGTCAATGCGGTCATCAGCATGCTTGAAGAAAGCGGTAATGCTAAAACTATTTCGGCACCGAGGATAACAGCAGTTGACAATGAAAAAGCCAAGATTCTGGGAGGTCAAAGATTCGGTATCCCCACCCGAGACATGTCGGGTAATACTGTTATACAATTCTACACGGTTGGTACGAAATTAGAAGTCACACCACACATAAATTCTTTAGAAGAAATCACCATGGAACTCCACGCGGAGATCAGTGAACTCGATCGTGCATCAGCTCTTGCTGGCAGACCAATTATCACAACATCAGAAGCCGACTCAAAGGTTCTCGTGAAAGACGGCAACACGGTGGTAATCGGTGGTTTCATCAGACGTAAAGAAACCAAGTCAGTGCAGGGCATTCCGCTTCTCAAGAGCATTCCGATACTTGGCGCATTGTTCCGAGAAACCACTTCAACTGTTGAGGACCGTGAACTTCTGATTTTCATAACACCAACGATAATAAGATAGGGAGTTGGCTTCCGTATAGAAACTAGCGTAGGTCAATCTACTTCTCGCTATTAAGAAGGTGCTTACTACTGGATTTTCAGATGAGAATCGTTGGCGGTGATAATAAAGGGCGGCGACTTAAGGTTTCCAAAACGGGAATTAGACCAACAAAAAGTATCGTCAGACAAGCAATATTCAATATCATTGGACCACGGGTAAACGCAGCCAGGATCTTAGATATCTTTGCCGGCAGTGGAGCTTTGGGTATCGAAGCAATTTCACACGGTGCGGCAAACTGTGTTTTTGTCGAGAAACGACCAAAGACACTTGTCGAGAACATTGACAAGCTGTTATTATCTGACCGAACAGAAATCATAGGAAGCGATTTTAGAGCAGGATTGAGAAAACTAAAAGAACGACCTTTTGATATCATTTTTCTTGACCCCCCGTATCATAGAGATTATCTCGAGAAGACTCTAAGGCTCATTGTATCCAATAATCTATTGGACACTGGCGGAGTCATAATTGCCGAGCACAGCCCGGAAGACAATTTTGTCCTACCGGATCATTTCTCAGTTCTCAAAAAGAAACAGTATGGAGATACTGCCGTGACCTTTATTATCCAGAGCAATAAAAACAAAGGACTAAAGTGAAATGAAGAAAGCAATATATGCTGGGACTTTTGATCCTATAACCCACGGTCATATCGATGTCGTTTCTCGAGCGATCAAGCTATTCGATAAAATAATCATCGGCATAAGCAGCCGCCCGAAAAGCACCCTTTTCACGCAGCGAGAAAGAATGGAACTTATCAAAACAATTTTCCGTAACGAGAAGAAGATAAAGGTTATGGGGTTTTCAACCCTTTTAGTAGATTTCGCACGAAAATTAGGGGCTACGACAATAATCAGAGGTATGAGAGCGGTCTCTGATTTTGACTACGAACTTCAATTAACCCTTATGAACCGGAAGCTGGCACCAAAGATAGAAACGATATTCTTAATGCCTTCGGAAAAATACATTTTCATCAGTTCGAGTTTGGCTAAAGAGATCGCGTCGCTAAATGGTGATATATCATATCTCGTTCCTTTAGTAGTTGCTAAAGCCTTGAGAAAAAAACTCAAAAAGAAATGATATAATTGTGTATTAGTTTATTGTTGTTGACTCCTCGTTTGTATTCAATATAATTCATTGTATGAAGTTCATCGATGAAGCAAAAATATTTATCACCGCAGGTAGCGGCGGTAATGGTTGTATGTCGTTTCGGCGTGAGAAATTTGTTCCGCGAGGTGGCCCAGATGGCGGAGATGGTGGCAACGGCGGTTCGGTTTACCTCATCGGAAAGAAAAATCTTGAAACCCTATACGATTTGAAAATTAAACCCCATTACAA
>JBARXC010000097.1:0-22543 GCA_049647125.1 bacterium
ATATGAAAGTCTAGTAGACAAAAAATTTACAGATAATAAATTATACGCGGCGTTAAAGGAAATTTTTGAGTTACAAAAAGATACGAACTGTTTTCTATTATTTCTAACAACAGAAATTTCTAACATACATAAGCAAGTTGAATCGAGTTTCAAAGAAAAGATTTCATTAAACATCTCAGAACATCCTGAAATACAGACTGTTCTAGAAGAAATTGAGGAAACCAGTGTCTATAACGATATGTCTGATTTAAAAAAGAAAGCGCTTGGGTTTGCTAAATCAGTGATTATTGATATTTCAAAGGAGAAACACTGGGATTGTGAACACCAAGGGATATGTATCTATGAATATAATCAACCAAGTGGCACTAGAATGTTAAACCTTGTTGTTAAATTATCTAAGTCAAAATCTGCTATAACTGAGAATTCGTACATACAAGATATAATTAAAATAATTAGAGAAATGCCGGAGTTTTTCACGCATAATGCTGCAAAAAGCGATACAAAAGTAAAAAAACATTTGGACAAAGTAAAGACATACCGAGAAAAAATCAGAAATGAATTTTTTAATAATTTCGATAACTGACCTTCCGCAAATATCAGCGATGTTTATTTACGAACGAATTTTACTTTTGTCCAACCTCTTTGAGCCATTGATAGATAAGCTGAATCGAAGAGTGAATCCTGTGAGTAACGTCCATTCAGGGATGAATCAGCTTCATCAAGACAAAAATGTCCTAATCCAGCACGCAACCAATCAGTTGCTAGATCTTGACCGATGATATTATACTTGCTGTGTAACCAAGAGCGTAATCCCTCTTCCTGATGATAAATATCTAATTCACGGTGTTGTGCGCCAAATGTATATATTCCTCTATCTATAAATTCATGTACTCTATCGTATGATGCATCAGGTAATAAAATACCCCGTTCCGATAAGTATTTATCAAATTCCTTATGTACAGTTCTAACCGGCATGCTGTATCCCTATCCCCTCAGCTTACTCTAAGCACAACACCTAACTTACCTAAAACCCTGCCTCCTCATACCGTCCCGGAATATTGTAGCGCGAAAGGAGGGAGTGTCAATTGTGGCTTTAGAGATGAGAAAATTAACCTCACGTAAGTTTATTTTTATCTCTTTGGGTAGCTGTTTTCTTGATAACACCACTAATGAGCGTTGTGCTTCCTAATATTCTATCATTATAATGTCGATTAATATCGATCTTAACATTCAATTTTTCAAAGATATCGATCAAATTTTGGTCACGGAATTTCCAAAAATACCGAATCCATGGTTCCACGAATTTCAAATGTACCAATCTTTTTATCATTCCCATTGGAGGCGTGGTCATTTCGGCCATTGTAATCCTGGCATTTGGTCTGCTAATTCGAATAATTTCATCTAGTAGGTTCGATATTTGTGATAATCCACCAATACCATAAACGGATACGATTGCATCAAACATATTATCAAGAAAAGGTAGTTTCTTTTCGATATCTCCCATGATTAAGTAAGCACGTATCATTAGGTTCTCAGTCATTAATTTTTTTCTTGCCATTTGGAGCATTTGGAATGATGAATCAATGCCCACACCAACACTATCGGGATTTCTTTTTAATATCTCTATTAGGGATGAAGCTGTACCAGTCCCTAGATCCAGTATGGCTCCACCATTCAAGGTAGATAAACACTTAGCTGCATCGGTTCTATAACGACTATCCTGCCATAGGGTTTGTAAATGATGACTCAAGTCGTAGAGTAGCGCAATTCTATCGTAGTATTTCATATTGTTGTGTTCTTATCTTCATGATCTTAGACTGGTTGTTTTTTGTCTGTATATTTTGTATAGAGGCCGCCTAATACATAACCGACAATACCTCCAAATATTGCAGAAATTGCATTAGCGCTAAGTATTCCCATGAGCGCTAATAGGGTTGAAGCACCAACAACAGCTGCCACAGTTGTTAATGGAAGAAGCGGTCCACGAATAATGGATTCTAATTTTGAAATATCATTCCGGAATAAAAGCCAAGCAATGAAAACCAAAAAAAGAATCGCGACATATCCCATTCCCACAAGCCACAATACAACTTTTGCACCAATCTGATCGAGTTGCATATGCACCTCCTCTTATAGTTATTGAAATCATTATACGAAATACCCTTCCTCCATCCTCTCGCCTTCCCTCAACCTGTGCACTCCCACATGCTCTCCCCCGAACAGTTTGCACTTGCGCGTCACGGTGTAGACCAGCTGACACTTCTCACAGAGGTAGAACTCGCACCAGGTGTTTTCTGAGGTTTGCTTCACACATTCGGCTTTACACTTCGGACAGATCATCGTTGTTCCTAGCACTATCAAAATATAATAGTCTAGCCATCAAACGCCGCACCCTTTACTTTCTGGTAGTTCAAATCCAGTTTGATGCCCAGTTCTATCATTGCAGCAATTCGTCGCGTCATCTCGGTGACGTATTCTATCTCTTTGATGGTGAGTGAGCGCTTCAGTTTATTTTTGTGGCGATACGAAAGCCATTTCTTAATAATTGGATAACCTCCGATGCTGAACTCATATATATTTTTTGGTACGTTTTTCCAAAAGCATGTTTCATTCCAGTACAGATCTCCCGTTATTTTTTTTGCCGGTTTTTCTGATGATTGTATCCACTTTCCCTTAGCCCAATAAGGAACGGTGACCTGAGTATTTAATTCTCCACCACCTGTAGACGAAGGGATAGCGAGATTTCTGAAATGCTCATAATAAGGATACTCCGTAACTTCTTTTATTCTTTCATCGGGTTGCATTAAAATAGCGACCTGCTTACCTACTTCAGCAGAAAACCCCAACAATTTACGTGTTTTGGGAATTGGTATTCTTGGCCATTTCTGGTTTAACAGATCATGGTTTTCTTTTCTGTATTGTGGTGATTGTAGAATAGCGACTGTGTGATAGAATAACTCTTCTGCAATATTGAAGCAGTCTGGTTTTGTCTGAAGTGTGTCAGTTTCATATATGTATTTTATTTTCCATCGCGCACAAAGTTGCTCTAAAAAATCTCTCCGGATATTCGGTTTGTAAATATATTTACCGAATTCTTCCCGACGTGTATAAAGAGGGAATGGCGAAGAATTAAATGTAACCTGTAATTCAGCCAGATGAGGTGTAACATACATTTGATCCCAAACTCCAGCGTGATTATTTTTCTTGTATGTTAATAAAAATTGATTTCCATGCCAGATCTGCTCAAAGTACCTAGGTCTTCTTCGGTTAATAAGTTTGCATTCGTCCTCATAGTATAGATACCAATTATCAAGTGGTTTAAAAGAAAAAGTGCTAATGTTCTTTTCACTATATGTTTTCTTGCTGTTCAAAATTGCTCGCACCTTTACCGGGTCATATCCTGCAGCAGATTTCATGATATCAGGGCAGATTTCGGCAATTTCATCATCGGTTTTTGTACCATCATAGTATCGCTTCATTCGGTCTATTAGAACATCCCGATCTATGTGAGATATTGAATCGCCTCGATTAGTGTTTACGCCACTATAGTATGTAGAGAATATATCAATTAAGGATCGCCAGGATGCATACTCAGCACATGCTATCTGTGGTATTAATTTCCAACTGTTTTCTGCAGATGGGATTATAGCTCGGTATTTTTTTACGAAATCATTCTTCTTTGCTCTTTCTTCCAATGCTTCACGTTTTTGACAACCCTGTCCCCAGAAATCTTGATGTAAAACATTAGAAATTTTGGTTGAGTCTGACGTTTTCAGTAAAGTAGTAATGGCTACACCAACTTTTATACCAATAGATCCAAGACTATGTTCGAAAATACTTCTATCGGGCAATCCATCTGGTCCCCGACTTCCAGAATATGCACCACTACCGTGCATATTATCAATCCACAACTCATCAAAGTTCTTTAATAAATGTTCACGCATAATGGGATGTGATTCTCCGCTCAACCATGATGAATTTGAGATGTAACAAATTAATCCTCTCACATTCTGCTCCGCAATAACCAGTTCTCCCAAACGTATGAAGCGTATGTAGAGATCATCAAGGAGCTGTTTGCGAATACCAAAACGTTTGTATAATTCTATCTTGTACGGCTGAATGAAATCACCTTCTTCTTCCTCGGAAACACCAGCGTATCTATCATAAGGCGGATTCCCAAACACAACAAGTATCTTCGCTTTCTGTTTTACTTCATCAGCAGCCTCGCGCTCCTCTCGAAATTCCGAAAATGCTATTGTTTGCTTTAGCTTTGCCTCCTCTCCCTCTTTGTATTGACGCCATCCCGTAAGAGCATTAGTTAAATATACTGCTGCTCTTTTATCTTCTCGAAGCGTCGCCTTAAGTTTGGCAAGGAGTAAATCAATTTGCAGATGTGCAATAACAAAAGGAGCTGTGAGTAGTTCAAAGCCAATAACTCTTTCACGAACGGCTTTACGAAGCTTTTTAGATGCAAGAGCTCCGGAAGTTTCAACAAGACGTTTGTAAATTAATTTGATTGTCTTAACCAAAAATGAACCGGTACCACAGCACGGATCAAGAATAACAACGTTTTCATCAGCCAAGCCCAATGGTAGTTTCAGTTTTTCTCGTAAGAAATAATCCGTCCGTTTGACTATATACTCAACTACTTCTGGTGGTGTAAGCCAAACTCCGAATTGCTTCTGTAAATCTTTATCATATTCAGCAAGGAACGGTTCATAAAAATATTGTATAGCTTCTTCATCGACAAAAGTCTTGAAGAATTCATTCTTGTCAACACGATTGAGAGCACATTCAGCCCATTCTATGGGTGGACGTAGATTCAACTTCTTCAGATGATAAGGCTTTGTCACCTCGGTAAAAAGCGCGTTAATTACTCGAAGATGTGTATGATCTTCAACATCTTTAAATGTAAAAATATCATCTGCATCGCGTGACTTCTCCTGCAACCAGAGCACCCATGCTGAAAACAATCCATAAAAGATTGTCTGAATGAGAGATGAACGAAAAAACGCTTCACCTGCCTCGGGTGAGAATTCAATACCCAATGTTGATTTCATCGTAGCTCTGAGTGGCTGTAAATCTTCAATACTATGATGAGCAAGCATTTCCTTTGCGCGTTGTGCATAATGGGCAAGTCGTTCTGCAAGATCCTGAGGTGTTTTGATTGGTGCTTTTCGAAGTAAAATGGAACGGAGTGTATTTATAAATCCTTCAGCTTTATCACTAAATTTATTGGATGAAAAAAGTTCATCCTTTGAATTGCACAGAACACAATTTTCTTCATACACTATATTTGATCGATTTCCTGTTATAAGCTGTAATGCTCGATAGTTTGTTAAAAGCACAACACCATATTTATCAAGATATTTTAGAGTCTGCTTTGAAAGGGTAACATTCTCAAGCTCTGTGTCTGGAGGTTTTGCCTCTACAATACCATATAGATCTTCATTTTCAACATTATACCAACCCCAATCAGGTATTCCAGCTCCCTTATTCGACAATTGCGAAATGCTGTTTATTTTAGGAATAAGAAAATCACCGACTGAATTAATTAAATTATCAAAAGCAGGATAATAGCTTGTTTCGTCAGTCCCTAAGCCAGTTGCATAGATTGATCGTATATGTGATAGATATATTTTTAATATTTTCCTTGGATTTATCTTCATTTATTCCTTCGGGCTTAGTATACCAAAGGGGATGACCATGTCAAGCGACTAATAAAAGCCCATTGGATCGAGAATAGAATTACACAGTCTGTAATCAGTATTACTTGACACTTCAGATAGTGGGAGTATAATCGGATGGAGGAAATTGTGGAAAATCTAATAAAGTGGATAAGTCTCAGCGGAGCAGTACTTGCTATTATTTTGACAATTTTAAAAATTGTCGAAATCCTTAAGAATAAACCCGCTTTGGTAATAACTTATGGTTCGTATTGTTTCGATTATGTGAAAGGAGCAACAGAGATAACCGCAAGCTTTGAAATAACAAATGTAGGCACAAAACCGACTACTTTGAAAAAATACATAATCCATCTTTCAGATGATAAAAAGAAAGAAGTAGATTTCTTTGGCAAAAGAATATATGAGGCTAATAAAAAACTCAGTCCCAGTGATTATTTTGAAGAATGGATTGTTGAGAGTGTTCAAAGAGAATTAGCAAATGATAAGTACTATCTACGCCTCGATATTATTACTAGCCACAAAAGCTATGTTCGCTTTATTGAATTGAATAAATGCATGCATTAAACTAACACATTCGTCGGCCTAAACGGTTTCCACTCCTTCCCCACCTCAAAGTGCATTGGGTCCGACGTTCTCCAATTACCACCCCACAAGAAATCGTAATCCTTGAACACCTTGATAATCCCCTTGTGCATCGTCCCTTTAGAACCATAGGGATTGGTGTTCACATTCAGATCGATCGCGATTCCCCAGGAGTGGTGCGAGAGATTGAGAAGCAAATGGTATCATCTTGTTAAGACCTGGAGAAAGGGAGACAAAGAGAACGGGAGAAACGGCGAGTGGGATACGATCACCCCGTACATTTGACAACTAACGGGGCAGGCGGTGATTGAGGCAAGACTTCAACGGTAAAGAAGTATCTTCAACGCCAGAAATAATGAAGAGGGGTTTCGTGCTTAGAATGTCCCAGTGTCGGTACATAGTGTGACAAATATGTCAAAACCGCTGACAAATATGTCACTCGTGCAAAACATTGAACCACATATCTTTACGGGCTTTTTCACTGATTTTACCGAAAACCCTGTGACAAAAATGTCACAGCCAAGAAATTTTACCTCGAAATCTCAAGCCTTTACATTGGCATAAAAATTGCTTATAATATATTAGTATGAATGTAAAAAAATTTGCAAAAAAATCTCTCCTTATTTTCCTTTCAATATTTAAGATACGCCGTTTCTTACGAGCCTTTATCGAAAGGCTTCTATCGCCCTAAAACAATCTTGAGCACGCTATTGAAACTTATGATGGCGTCAACGTTAGGGATAACGTTTTTGAGGCTGAATAGGATAGTGTGCATAGCTTCAAGCGCACTAATGATATTATCTTTCGCTACCTTTTTTTGCTTTCCATTTAGCATATCAATATCCTGACTTTTTTCTCTAAAAGCACTGCGTGCTGACGTGAATAGGTCATATTTCAATATCAATTGATAATTACTCAGTCCCACTACAAGTAATGTATCCGCGTCAATGATATTTAACTGATCCTTGATTATTTCAAAGGCGGGAATTATTTCGTGCCAGGCATTCTTCAAAGAAGAAACAAGCTGTTCTTCTTCTGGTAATAGAGAATAGACATTGCCAACAATAAATGCCAACTCTGTCTGAGTTTCATCGAGGAATTTCGTTATTAACTGCCTATCTTTCATAATTACTAGCAGTGTCGGTTCTTATTGTTTTATAAGCTGCCACGGTGCAACACCAAATGCTTTGGCAATTCTTTCTATATTGATTAAACTTATGTTTCGTTCGTGCCTTTCCACACTTCCGATGTAAGTTCTGTGCAGTTTAGCCCTTTTGGCTAGCTCCTCCTGTGACCACCCTTTCGCAATCCTCATTTTCTTTACTCTCTTACCGAATTTTTTCAAGATGCTTATATCGCGCACGTACAATTGTATTTCACTTAACCATTTTTTCAATGAGACTATAAGTAGCAGTCAAAATGTGTGACAAATTTGGCAAAAGCGGTGACAAATTTGTCACTCGTGTAAAACATTGAACCACATATCTTTGCGGGCTTTTTCACTGATTTTACCAAAAATCGTGTGACAAAAATGTCACAGTTGGAAAAATTTCACTTGAAATTTCGAATGATTATTCTGGCATGGATTTTGCTCAATACAAATGCGAAAGGAGAAATGATGATTGAACGTACAATGACACTGCTGATGGTCAGCATCGAATGTCTTCTTGCTCAATCGAGTTTCCTGCAGGGAATCAAAGCAAAGGACTTGATGTTGCATCGGATAAATGCTATCTCCAACGATGTCGTAAAGGAGATAGACGAAAAAGGTATCGATTACTGGTTCCTATCAACCGATGATATTACATATTCAGTTGACCGTTCCTTTGTTGCATTAGAGCGGAAGGAGAAAACCAGTGGAAGGCCCCCGGGGTTATGGATATTAGATACCAAGTCAAACATCGAGACACATATAACATCTAACATAATCTCAAGCATGGAGTGGTCTGCGGATAATAAGTATCTTGCATATGTACAGTACGAGTTTGCCCCTGATCCAAAAATCGCGAATAGATTCCGGAGCTCAGTTTTCAATAGTGAACGATTATGCATCTACAATCACCAATCGGGCAAAGTCGATAGTATTGTTTTCATGAAAGGATTTGCGATTAAACACAAATGGTCACCAGTGGGAAATCGACTTGCTTATTCATATGTAGATAATGAATCAAAAAGGTATGCACTTGTTGTACTCGATTTAGAAGTTGATGAGAATTTTTTGATAGACAACATAATACTATGCGACCTATGGAATTTTGATTGGGCGCCAACTGGTGAAATGCTCGTCTACACAAAACCATTAGAAATTGATAGATTGGTGAATGAAGAAGTCCCATTGAAGTCAGAGATATTTATAGTTGATTATGATGGTAGCAATAAGACACAACTAACAGAATCGAGTGAAGCAGAATTATTTGTAAAATGGTTGCCAGATGGCATGAATATTGTGACCGAAGTGGTAAGAGAACCTGCATCAGGATATGCGCCAACTCACAGAATCATTTCATTACAAACAAAGGAGACGAAATGAGCAAGCAATTAGTTTTGTTTATTTTTATTGGTACATTATTTGCAGGTCGTGTAGATGTATGTATAGATCCTGGACATGGTGGTGCTGATCCTGGCGCAGTTAATAATAATTATGGTGCTAATGGTCCATATGAAAAGGATTTCAACCTTGACATTGCTTCGGTTATGCAAGGTGATTTAGTATGGGGATTGAATTATACTGTGACTATGACGAGACTCGGTGATGAATACGTGAGTCTTCAAAAGCGTGCAAAAATGGCCAATGGTACAACCGAAAATCCATATTCTGGTGATTTTGATACATGTAATTATTTTATCAGTGTGCATAATAATGGTTCTGATTATGATACGACGCGCGGAACCATGACCTTATACTGGAAACCGGCTGATGAATATTATGCTAACAACATTCATACTCATATGTGGAATTACATTAGCAACTTCCCTTATGCTAAAGATTTGGGTGTAAGACAGATCAATAAATATGTACTTAGGAAATCAGAAAGTCCTGCATGTATTACGGAAAGTGCATATGTCTCGCATGATATTGCTACAAATGCACAGTGGTTTCAACTTAAAGAGAATCAGGGAAGTTTCAAAAATAAGGTGGCGTGGGGTATTGATAACGGTATCGATGATTATTTCGAGTTTGACAGACCCGGTTGGCTGAGAATCATAATGGTTCCCGGGAATCGAGCCACGGTAAACCTTGATTGGGATCCTTGTTCACAAAGTGTGACTGGGTATAATGTATATCGTCGAACACATCCCAGCTTACAATATCAACAGATCGCAAGTAATATTCCTAATACAGAGTATACTGATAATAGTGCTATTGCTGGGAATGTCTATTCGTATTATGTGAAAGGCGTTCGGAGCAGCGGGCAGATTGGTAATCGTTCTAATATTGCTACTGCGCAGATCGTGCCATTCTCATCAGATATTAGTTATGCTACTGGCATGAACAATGGTGTGAGAGTCAGCGTTGATGACGTCGGAGAATTTCATATCAGCTGGACAAATAATGATGACATCTGGTATTCAAGATGTACTGATTTTGGTAGTAGTTGGTCAGTTTCACGTCCTATTAGCTATGGTTGGCAGTCTTCAATAGCAAAAGTGTCACCTGATGGAAAACATCTCTGTTGTATAGGGGATTTGGGTGTACCTGATTCCGCCGCGCAGGAAACACTAACTTATACTATAAATTATATAGCTGATAGTAACGACATTTGGTCCGACGTTATTCTTTACACAACACATGATTCGATATTGGGACTTTCATTTGCCATAGACCCGAGTGATACCGGCTGGGTTGTTTTCAATACCTATGATGAAGAGGCTAACAATGAACTAAAAATAGGCCAGTTCTATACACAATCAGAGCCTGAGAGTCTCGAGAATGTAGTAGTCCTTGATACATATATTCGACACGGATTAGCTGCTGTGGCAGTGCGGCAATCCGACAGGAGCATATGGATTGTCTATGAACGCAACAATGCTGTCGTGTGCCAATGGCGCAGGAGCAATGGAACCTGGGAATCTGTGTTAATAGCCCAGAATGCAGCTTGTCCGAGTCTATCAACAGTTGATAATTACGTCCACATTATATGGGAACAACATTATGAGAATTCCGACTATAGACAAATCAGAACTCTCTATAACAATGGTTTAGGCTGGTCCAGGAATCAGACAATCGCTACGGTAACAGGTCGAAATTGTTATCCATATATCGCAGATGGTGCAGTTGCCGTTTGGGCAGATATTTATCAAGGACAATGGGATGTGTTTTCTAGTCGGCGTAATAAGTATAGCGTGTGGACGACACCACAAAATATCAGTCAGACTTCTGCTGATTCTAGATATCCTCAAGTTGCCACTTATATCACAACATCGGACACAAATTTTGTCTATGTCTGGACTGAAGGCAATGAGGAGCCATATGAGATAAAAACTCATTCTACAACTGATAATGCTGTATTAGATAAGGATCATCAAAAACTGCAGTTTATTACAATGCCAAGTCCTGTTAGAGATAGACTGAAAATTAGATTCCACATGCCCTGTCAATCTGAAATTACCATGAAATTATACGATGTTGCAGGAAGAAACATTGCATTGCTATATAAAGGAAGGGTAAAATCAGGTATTAATGAAATTTCCCATTCCTGTAATGATTTACCCAGTGGTGTGTACTTTGTACAATTAAAATCCAATGATGATGTAATAACCGAGAAGGTCATTATTCAGCGGTGATATCACCGCTGAAGTCGCGCACAATGGCGTCTGGTAGTGCTACTAGCAGACGCCTATATTTTCAACCTTCCGCTGTGTGGGGATGCTCCTTTTTGCTATCGCACTGTAGATTGCGAGCAAAGACCATGAACGAACTTGATCCACAATACGACAAGATGATCAGCATAGAACCGATCATGGATTTTGATGTAGATACTATGCTCGAGTGGATGCACGCAATCAAACCGAAATTCGTGTCGATCGGCGCGGATAGCAAAGGGCATAATCTACCTGAGCCGTCAGGCGAAAAGGTACGCAAACTCATATCGGCGTTAGAGATGTACGGCATAGAGGTGAAGCTCAAGAGCAATCTGAGAAGACTGGGAGTGTGGTGATGGCTGATAAACATGCAGATGCTCGAGGGGAAGTTCAAGCAGATGACGCTGACACATAAAGATGAAAAATGAATTTTATTGGCGGTTATTGTTACGTATTTATTTAGGTTCTACTCCATCCCTGGTAAAAATATATTTATGGTCGATGTCTTGAAGAAGCTGGTTTCCTTTTTCAATTAGCTTATTGGGATACAATTTAAAACCAACACCCATAACCGCGTACGAACAAGTTGATTTTACAATACTGGGTCTGCGAAGAAAAAGTAATGCAACATCTTCTAAGAGCTCCAACGCATATTTGCTGTTCGCCAATGATGCAACAACTATACCAGTAACTAAATCAGCAAGTTGGAGTGGTGGACAATATTTCGAAGCTGTCATCATGGGAATTAGCGAAATCTTTTTGAACTTCTGAAACTCCGTACCGTTAGCTATTTGCCAGTTGATATTACTCATTATTTCCTTTTCACCTGTTCTTCCTTCATATTGATCTGCTATAATAATTCCTGTATCTGTTTTGCTGTTAAGATATGGCTTTTCGAATCGCTCACAAATCCATTTAAAAAGAATTTTGGTAGCTGATAGTTTCGCATTATAAAAATCCCCTTCGCTATTTTTTAGAATAATATGTTCTCGTAAGTCAAAAACATGACATATTGTTGTAGCTTCATATTTTTTAAGTAATTCAAGAGCTTCCTTATTTAGAGTCTGTCGGCTGCCCTTAATGCAACGATGTATGGGATGTTTTTTCGATGGTGACCATTTTAACCAAACGTATTCTGGTATTTTAAATTTCTTTTTTAGTTGTGAAATATCTGATATAAGAGGTCTCACATTTTTTTCGTCAATACAGTACCCTCCCAATCCATAGTACTTCGGTGTTTTCTGATAAGAATCGTCTAAGAACAGAATTTGCATACTAATATATCATACAATAATCATAACCATTCAGAAAATCAATGATTATATTCTCTTTCGTAACGGTGCTGATTCGCGTACCACCCCAATCTTCACCCGCATGCAACCATCCTGCTCTCAGACGGCCAGTAATCATACAATGATGTTCACTGGTAACGACAGCTTTTTCAACGGTGATATCAACTGTGATATTGTACTTGAAGTCCTTTTTTCCTTGGAAGGATACAATAATTGAAGAACTTTTCATATTCTGTGTGTATTCTGGTTCCACTATTTCGACCTGTCTTTTGTGTTTTTCCAATTCCTCTTTTACTTCAAAGAAGGTAGATAGAACTATTGACTTAAAAAACTCGTCAACTTCTTGATGTCGTTCTGCGATTTTTGATTTATTTAATGCACTATCCTGATCTCTGCGTTCCCTCTTTTTAATAATTTTTTCAAGCTTAACTTGCCATTCCTCCATCTTCTCCTCCTCTCTACTCAATGCACAACCCTAACTTACCTAAAACCCAGCCTTCTCATACCGTCCCGGAATATTGTAGCGCGAAACGCGGGAGTGTCAAGGCTACGAATAAGTGAAGCATATGACAAAAATATAAATTATCGCACTCGTAAAAAAATAAATGACAAGAATTAGTTTAAATATCCTGCAACCTCTTCTATTTCTTTATCAGGAATGTCTTGTAACCCCATTATCTTGCAATATCGTTTTCCTAATTCAGATAATACCACGTGATTTGGTATAATGTCGGCCCATGATAGAAAATCTTCAATAGTCTCAGAGAAATCTCTTTTTCCAGTAACTATGCCAAAATTGTAGATTTGAAAAATCTCCTGTAAAATAGAAATAGTCTCATAAGACACAGCTTCGTCGTTTGCTCGAAATTCCTGATAATCTTTCTCACTAAGCTTTATACTACCATATGTTTTCTTCTCAACAAGGGCTAAGATACATAATTGTCTATAAGTCAAACTTTCAACGATTTGTAGTAGATGATTTGCTTCGCCGATGGAAAATCCTTCAGAGAAAGCAATATTTGCATAAATAGTGCCAAGTATCTTTGTTTTCTTTTCCTCATGTTCACTTTTGGCTTTCAATAATACACCCTCAAATATCTCTTCTGCATGAGATCTGCCTTCACCAATATCGTCGAAGAATCTATCATCTCGTGGTTTGATATCAGATTGAAGGTTTGAAATTATTTTCTCAATAGCATATCTTGCAGTATCAGCAACTCTTAATTTTTCTCGTGGTGATAAAACTCTAACGGCAATATCATACAGCACTTTCTTGGCACCTGGAGCAATGATTGCTCCTGCTATGGCTCCGGGAAGACTACCAAGTAGGAATCCAATTAGCGTTCCAGCTACAGAACTTGTAGCGCTACTTCCCAAATCAAGAAGAGATTTAATTCTTTCAATATCTTGTTTCTTCACGTGGTGGTTCCATTTGTTTCTATTGTTGCGGAGTAAAAGTCCAGAACAAAATACCCCCTCTCCATCCTCTCGCCCTCCCTCAGCCTGTGCGTCCCCACGTGGTCTCCTCGCACAGCATGCACTTGCGCGTCACGGTGTAGACCAGCTGACACTTCTCGCAGAGGTAGAACTCGCACCAGGTGTTCTCTGAGGCTTGCTGTACACATTCGGCTTTACACTCCTGGCATTTCACATTACCCCCACGGGATATTGTAGCTAGGATCGTAGGACTGTCAATACTTGACAGTAGAAATGGTGTATATATAATTCACTGGAGGAAACATGCTGAAAAATATATTTTTATCGAGTATCGTGTATATGATCCTGGTGCTGGCATGCACAAGTCACGACAACTGGGATTTTTATGAAGAAATGCCTGGCAGCATCATTCCTGACCAAGGACTCATTGGATTTGGCTATAGAATACTTCCAGAGCCTGTTGATGTGACAGTGAAGAGGTTCAGAATATTCATTAATATTGCCCATGATGTCCCATCCAGCTTAAAGATAATCATGGTTCGTGAATATTATACCTTGAGTGATACATTACGCGATTCGTTAATTATTTGGGATAATGATTACCCTGGTAATGTTCAAGAAGTTGATTTGGATTATTTCACGGGTGTGCCAGTAAACGCTGACTGGGATCTTACAATTCACGATAAAGTGGAAGATGGTATCGTAGGAGAACTAAAAAATCTTGCTCTTATGATAGAATATCAATAGTACAATCAGTTATAAACCCCACCCCTTGACAACTGACGAGACCGAAGTATAATAAAGTGGTTCGATATGAGGTATATTACCCGTGGGAGTGATCTCCTGCGGGTGAGATACCTCTTTGCGTTGTAAAATAGGAGGTGACTATGAATGGCAATAATGAAAAGAAGGAAGAATATCTGACCCAATGTGGCAAATTCTTTCAAATAGCAAGAGAGGAATGTTTGATACCGGGCAAAGATATGCTAACACAAAATCAATCTAAGCCAGTAGAGATATATTGGGCAGCATCAGGAATTATTGAAAACACTAGTAAAGCGTATCATGTCTATAAGAAGAAAAAAGTTTCTAAAGAAGAGGAGTTAGATCAGCAATGGCGAAGAGTGATAGAGTACCTTAACAACGAATCCTTAATAAATTCGTTCAACTATGTTTTGAATTCAGAGAATAGTGCTAAAAATAAAACCATCAAACAAGACGAAATCGAGAACTGTTTTAGAAAAGCCGAGTCATTTTTTAATGGGATATTGAAATCTATCCCAACTTCTGATAGGATAAAAATAGGGCTGTAGGAAATTACTGAGGCACAAAGAAAATTGAAAAGCTTACGATGATCAAAGTATATTTGGATCATTTAGTATTCTTGACACCCCAGGTGGTGGGGGTATAATCGGAAGGAGGTAGAAATGAGACAATTTATTGAGGGTATAATCTTAATAGTGTTGGGAATTGCTCTAGTAGTCCTTAGAGATTACTATATCTATTTTTGCATTCTCTTCATTGCATTTGGGGCATTGAAACTTGTTCTTGCGTTAACGAGGAAGAAGAGATGAGATTGGAGCCAGTTATTTTGATCTGAGCCGCCTCTAATAAAAGAGGAGATCACAGGTTTTGACTTCTTCCCGGAGCTTGATTGGGGACTGGGGACGGTGCATGACATTATGACATTTTCCCCACGGGACTATTATTTATTGCTCAAACTAAGAATAATCATCATACCAACATGGCAGGGTGTCATATTGTCATGCACCGTCCCTCACGCTCAATTTATGCCATGGGTAGAGCAACGGACTTACCCTCCGCAGTGTGTCAACTAAATTAAACCTAAACGACGCATGGACTTATAATCTACTGGAAGTGATAGAATGATTCAACTACTTTTGTGAAGTGAACAGTCGTTAGTCTATCCGCTTGTAATCATGGCTTTTTGCTTCTCTTTTTACTTACTTGCCCTTCCATTTGACCATATAGATGTCTGTCATATGGTGGACAACAACTCATTCCGACTCCCCAATATCGTTCCTTCTTTATGTTTCCTGTTTCAACATCAATCTCATATGTGTGCTTATCGTAGACAAAAGTTATGACAATGTTACCGTTTTGCCTAATTCTGAAGCTTAGGTCGGTTGTGTCGATCTCGGAACTTATTCGTGTAATTACATCATAGTCGATAATATCATCCAGGGGATGTAGGGTAATTCTGTCGTGGAAATCACTTGGTGATAGGCCTATTCGTACTGTCTCGAGATCTCTGCGGTTCATGAAATATGTGAAATAGATTTTCAGTTTCAATCCACCGTGTAGTTTGTCAATCCAACTGTCTGTACGCCACCTGTATTTGAAATAACCAACGATACGAGATGCTTCGATTATCTTGTCACCACGTTTGTAATAATCGGCAAGCCTAGTCGCACCTGTTTCCTCTAAGAACATTTTCTTGTTTATATAATCTTTGGTCAGACCTGTAGCCAGCAGTTTGTTGAATACCTTCGTCTTCAAGAAGCCAGGGTTTATCGTATCAGGCCTTGAAAGCCATTTCAAATGCGCTTGAGAAACTGCATAGTTACCAACTTCTACAATGTCAAAGCTGCATTGAGAGCAGTACGCCTGCATTCGCCATGTATCGTATGAAACCCCATTATATATATCTGAATATTTAATATATCGAAGGGAGTCAAAATCAGTGTTTGTAAATCCTTTATTCCTTATCATATTTTGAAAAGTCGAGTAGTATGGCAACGCGGATAGCTCTCCAGGCGTACTGGATAATTTCGCATACGTGATTCCAAAGGTTTTGTCGTATTTAACAGTATCTTTGTCGCCAACAAATAGAAAAACCTGGTAATTGTGATGGCACTTTTTTATGTCTGTGCAAGCAATAAGTTGTACTAAACCTGAGTCGCGCTCTAAATCAGAGATAATACTCTTAACGGTTTGATCTTTGTTTAGCTGTATCGTACTACCCAGCATAACTTGTACAATTTTATTATCTTCCAACTGGATATTGATAGTGTAGTAGTATCTAATGCCATGCGCGGAAAGAGTATCTTCAAATGAAAATATCACGCCTGAGTATTTCTCTAGGTATAGGTCCATTAACTTGTGTGGATCTTCATCAATATGAGTAAATTCATATCGCCTTAAAATACACCGTTCGAATTCTTTAAGCCGAGGATCATTTTGAATTCGGTAAAGAATATATTTCTGTCTGAAAATTGGATAGAGCACTAATAAAATTAATAAAGCAACGATTATCCATACAACAATGCGTGCTACTTTTTTCATAGTCAAATTATAGGGATTGTGTCATTGAAGTCAATTATAATTCTTTTATGTGTTAAAATATAGCACAAGGTGTTACTTTTACCTATGTCATATACACTCGCAAAATGGCTGAGGGAACTCGGGAAATAGCTGCGCTCAATGATCGACTGTGGCGACATAGTGCAATGCCTTTGTTCTATCCGATCAATCTACCGGAATTAGATTTCCGACCTGGAACTCATTATAATCTTGAGATTAAGAATATTGGTGGTATAGCGTTGCTCATTGAAGTGTCTTTTTCTTTAACTGGATTTAAACGTAAATATCCCAAAATAGACCCACACCAGGTGACTACAATAGTTTTTCAACTACCAGTGCAACCAAAAAGAGTTGATGATTTCAAAAAGTCATTTACAATAAATATTTCTTTTCATGATAAAGCAGCTATTAGATATACACAGACTCTTAAATATGAATTTAAAGAGAACAAATGGGTCTTCGTTTTTGATGAAACAAATTTACCACAAGAAATAATCGTAGCCTAAAGTTCAATGACAGGCTTAAATGGCTTCCCTACCTCAAAGTGCATCGGGTCCGACGTTCGCCAGTTACCACCCCAAAGGAAGCCGTAATCCGTGAACACCTTGACAATGCCTATGTGCTCGTGCCTTTTGAACCGTAGGGATTGGTGTTCACATTGAGGTCAATCGCGATTCCCCAGGAGTGATGCGAGAGCTTGTTCTTCGGATTCCAGCAGATATGTCGCGGGACGAAACATCCACCCTGGCGTCTGAAAATGAAATGGGGTCAAATGTCCAGGGCGTGTTGCCCAAATCGAATTAAGGCGTGTGGAATTCTAACATGTCATTACGAGGAGCGTAGCGACGAAGTAATCTCATGAAATATAATGAGATTGCCACGTCCCGACCACTACAATTCTTAATGGTCGGGACTCGCAATGACAAAAAGGGATTTGGGCAACACGCCCTCTACATTCTACATATTTACAGAACACCACCCATGACAAAATTGCCTCTCTATAAAGAGCTCAAAATGAACCGAACAAAAAAGAAAAGCCCCTCAGTACCTTCGGTCGATTACAGTGATACAACGACAGATGACAGTGATAAAAAGAATCGATATCATTAAGGAGGACATAAACTTAAGTATGAATATGCTATCTTGACATGTCTATTACCTCGATTATGCTATTGGAGTAATAAAAGGAGGTGGATAATGAAAGTTGCAACAATCATCATATGTATAATCGCATTGGTATTGGCTGCTATTGCTTATTATTTTTATAATAGCAATAAACAAATGAAAGCTGAGTTCAATTTCAAAATCAATAACCTGGAACAGCAGAAGGCAGCTCTTGAGAACGAGCTCGAAATTAAAATAGGTGAAATTTCTAAAGAAAAAGAAGAGCAGATCGTGCGCTTGAAAAATGCTTATGATGAACTCGTTTCGGATATGGAAAAGGAGATCGAAGAGGGTAAGATTCAGATCACCCAGTTAGCGGATCGGCTTTCGGTCAGCATGGTTGACAGGATATTGTTCCCTTCGGGTGAGGCAGAAATTACGCCCGAGGGTCTTGAGATACTGGAACGGGTAGGGAATGTTCTAAAAGGCACTGAGAATAAAATCATCCGCGTCGAGGGACATACAGATAATGTTGCGATACATTCTAACCTGCAAAAGAAATTTCCTACTAACTGGGAACTTTCAACTGCACGGGCAATAAATGTCGTGCGCTTTTTCCATGAGAATGCTGGTATAGAACCAATACGCCTGCAGGCGATCGGCATGTCAGAATATCATCCAGTAGCAAGCAATAAGACGGCTGCTGGACGGAGTCAGAACAGGCGAATAGAGATTGTTTTATTACCAGAGTATGGTGGGCTATCACCCTTACCTTCAGAATAGCTCGATTATATGGGGTTAGACCATTTCTGAGAATTGGAGACTTAGTGAAACGGGGATGGGGAGACACGCTGCGCTGAAGCAAAATAATAATAAAAAGCGTCCCAATGAAATAGTGAAAATTTCACCACAGTGTAATAAAAAAGAAAGATTACACATGGCAAGTAGGATAAATAGGGCGGTTTCTAATTGCAAAATGCAGATTTGAGATTTAAGATTGAAAAAGTGAAGGATCAAAATATTGAAGATGAAAACCGGTAGGATTTTCTGTATATTATTTAGTGGCACAGGAAAAAGGGGAGTGACCCCGCACTTTTATAAAAGTGCGGGGCTCCCCATAATACCAATTTGTGCTTTTTATCTAACCTTGACTAGTTTTCTTGTAACGAGACCATCAATTTCAATGAAATAGACACCGGGTTAGACGTCTGTAAAACAGGATGAAAAAGACAAGATATACAAGAGATCATTATTCGATAATCTCTAATACTGCGCGTTTTCCTTGCTTCATTGCCGCAGCGGTAATGATTGTTCTAACAGCTTTTGCTGTTCTACCTTCTTTGCCAATTACTTTACCCATATCACCTTCACCGACTTTAAGCTCATATATAATGCTCTTTTCGCCAGCGATTTCCTTTACCTCAACTTTTTCCGGATTATCTACTAATGCTTTTTCAATGTATTCAATAAGCTCTTTGAGCTCGCTCATGATTTACCTCCTTCTTTTGCAATCGGTTAAGCCACAGTATTGGTAGGTTAAGCTCCTTAAGAAAGCCAATACTCAATGAGACCCCGGTTTTATTCTAATTCTTTCCTTCTGGGATCTTAATAACCCACTTTTTCTATGTAATTACCAACCCTTGCCTTTTTCAAGCTTATAATTATATGTTAAATTAAAGTGTTTGTCAAGACGTACCTTCAAGGGTGTTAACTCGCCATGATGTCTGTACCAGCATTGACATGGCGGGATTCTCAATTATACTCGTGTTGGAGATAAGAAGATGGTATGCAGAAATACAGTATTGCTGATTTTGACCATCCTGGTCATCTCGGCAAATGGTGAAGAACCGAGAATCAGCGATTTCAGGATGCCAAGTTCCAAAGTGTTTGGGTTGAAACTATCTGCAGATGGTAATCATGATTACTGGGATTCGTATACCTTGGGAATTATACCTTTTTATCGTTCGCTTAATGATACAACTGAGTTTTCTTCATCGTTATCAAGTTATTTACGATATGAAGATAATGATGCTAGCATAAGGCTTTCCTCAAGAATCGGAATCCGTCATTATTTAACTCCAGTACCTCTATTTTTACGTACTGAGTTGGATTATTCTTATTTTGCATACCGATATGCGGATAGTTCTCAGTATGATTGGTGGACGTATGTGCAAGGTGATGTAGAAATCGGTAGTGGCCTTGGGTACCTAAGAGAAGGCCAGTTTGTTGCCTTAGCCCTTCATATTAATGAAATATTGCTTGAACAAGAAATAATAAAGGATAATCTCAGCAAGGAAACAATTTTAGCAATTGCCAGCATCGTCTCACAGGAGAGATTTTTCACATCCATACATGATAGGCATGAGAAATATCTCTTTCAGGAAATCGAAAAAGCCCTTTTGGCTGACCCTGCCTGCAATAAACCCATACCGATTTACACCTGGTTTAAGATGGTTGAAATAGCAGATAACTATTCTTTTTACCGGTTCGGCGGTTTAAACTACTGGCAAAGGATGTTTGGAACACGATTTAGCGTTGATTTCCTGGCGTCAGAAATTAGTGAGCATAATGATAATTATTCGAGAATAGCCTTTCCGCTCATGAACACGTACGATTACATACCATCACTGAGATTCAAATTCGAATACCATAACCCAATTGATTTGAGAAAACAGATTTCGTCTACTACATACTACAAAATTGAATGGAGAGATACAGTTACGTATCACTCGTTCAGTACTGATCTTGGCTATGGGTATGGTATTATTGATTTCGTCTTGCTGGAAGGTAGAATACCCGTGGGTTATACCTATACCATTTGTCAAAACATAGACTCTCACGGAGCCTTCAGTGTCTCGCCGCAAGCTGAGTTCAGTTACTATATCGAAGATTTTTTAGCACTCAGGTTAACTGGTGGATGTGACTTTTCATTAGCAGAATCAGATACACTGAATAACGAATATGACTTCGATGCAAATGTGTTTTTCGGTTTTCATGCTGACTGGCGTATTTTTTGAGAAAGAAAGAAACGAGTGTTACTGTGTTGGAAGAATGTGTTTGATACTTTTTTTCTAAAATACACAATATCTGTTGACAATCTAATATTAGTTGATATGATTATCAGCAGGTATGAAAAAGACATTGTTGGTGCTAAACCACTTGAAAAAAGCAGAGTTTATCGAAGATTATGCTATTGGCGGCGGAATTGCGGCAATATTTTACATTGAGCCGATCTTGACCTATGATCTCGATATTTTCATCATCCTTCCTCAAGCAAAAGACAAAAAAATAATTGATCTTACCCCCCTTTTTGAAGAACTAAATAAGAAAGGCTATGAGTGGAAAGGAGAACACATCATTATTGAAGGGACGCCTGTTCAATTTATCCCTGCTGATGAGTTGGAAACCGAAGCAATACATAATGCCCAGGATATAGACTATGAAGGGATTAAGACCAAATTATTTTCTGCTGAACATTTAATAGCTATACTGATAAGAGCAGGACGAACCAAGGATATTGAAAAGGTGGAAAAAATACTGGAACAATCCACCATAGACCACAACAAACTAGAGACGATTTTAGTAAAACACAAATTGCTGAGTAAATTCAAACAACGTTTTGGGAACCAGACCAATGAAAAAAAATAACAACAGGAGAAATATTTCAAAAGGCGATATTTCCAAAATCAGGGAAAAGATATTTTCTTGTAAAACAAATTTCCACAAAGATCAAGCGCGATTACCATTTGCAGAAAAAATAAAAGTGCTGATGAAGCTACAAAAACTGGCTCAAAATATCAAACATACAGACCTCTTTATTTGGAAAATATAACTACCTAAAACTACCATATACCTTTCAGATTCTGTATCTGATTTCTCTCCAGTTTTTGTAATTCGATTTTTACAGTTTCAATAAAATATTCCGAAATTTCGCAGATTTTGTAGAGACACGCCATGGCGTATCTCTACTACAAAAATTTTGTCTCTCGATAAACTCGAGACCCCCTTGCTCGAAGAATAAATAAATTTGTCATTGTCCGGCTTGCTGTAGTCCTGAGTGATGTATCGAAGGAACCGGACAATCCAGTAAAAAGATTTAGATTCCCCGGTTAAACCGGGGAATGACCCCGTACAACTTCGTTTTACGGGGTATTTCAATAAACTCAATATCTTCGACAGGCATAAGGGGGAGGTTGGGGGAAGATTGCCGCAGGACTTTGTCCTTCGCAATGACAATATCTGTCAGGATAGAGGTTGAGGAAGATTGCCGCAGGACTTTGTCCTTCGCAATGACAATATCTGTCAGGATAGAGG
>JBARXC010000098.1:0-15636 GCA_049647125.1 bacterium
TGACAATGCTAATTTAGAGGTTGAATTAATTACGCCGGTAGCGATTGAACAGGGTCTGCGTTTTGCAATCCGCGAAGGCAGCCGAACGGTCGGCGCTGGCGTCGTAACCAAAATATTAGAATAATGAATAAATTACGAATCAGACTAAAATCATACGACCATCGTATTCTCGATCAATCTGTGAAATCGATTGTCGAAACCGCCAAACGCTTCGGCGTAAACCTTTCTGGCCCTATCCCCCTACCAACTGAAAAATCGCTTTACACAGTACTCCGTTCACCCCATGTAGACAAGAAATCACGTGAGCAATTTCAACTGCGCATCCACAAAAGGCTCATTGAATTGAATGATGTCACACCCGACATAATCGATGCCCTTAACAAACTCGAAATCCCAGCTGGTGTATATATTGAAGTGAAGGCGATGTAAGATGATAGGACTTATCGGCAAAAAACTTGGCATGTCGCAGATCTTCTCAGAAAACGGCTACGTCGTGCCGGTAAGTATGATCCAGGCTGGTCCCTGTTCCATTGTCCAGATCAAAGAGGAAAAAACTGATGGCTATAAAGCTATCCAGCTCAGTTTTGGTGGAAAGAAAAAACACAATAAAGCCGTGACTGGACATCTCAAGAAAGCAAAACTGAAATCAGCTGCCAAACTGTTAGAGTTCAGGATTGAAAGCCCAGAAAAATATAAGGTGGGTGATAAGGTTGACGTGTCGATATTCAATAATGGCGACAAAATCGCTGTTGTCGGGTGGACAAAAGGCAGAGGTTTTGCCGGCGGTGTCAAACGTTGGGGATGGCACGGTGGTCCGGCTTCTCACGGGTCAACTGCACACCGAAGAATGGGTTCAGTAGGACCTGGTACATCACCCGGTAGGATTTGGAAAAATAAAACAATGCCTGGTCGATACGGTAATGAAAGGATTACGGTTAAGAACCTGAAAGTGGCCAAAGTGGAAAAAGAAAAGAACTTGCTATACGTAAAGGGTGCAATCCCCGGTGCAAAAAACGGTTACGTCATAATGATGAAAGAGGAATAATGGAAATCAAGCTGTTCGACAAAACAGGCAAAGAAACGGGCAAGGTCAAACTTAACGACCGCATCTTCAAACAAGATGTTAATAAACCCTTGCTATGGGAAAATATTACGGCGCTCTTGAAGAACCAGCGAAAAGGTCTAGCCAGTACTAAAAATAAAACTGAAGTCAGAGGCGGCGGGAAGAAACCTTATCGACAAAAAGGTACTGGCTGGGCACGGGCCGGTACAATCCGTTCTCCTATATGGCGCGGTGGCGGAGTAGTTTTTGGTCCAAAACCACGTGATTATTCGGTGCGTATGCCCAAGAAGAAAAAATTCAAGGCTCTCCTTTCTTCACTGAGTGTTATGGCTCAAGAAGACAAAATCGTGATCATTGAAAACCTTGATCTCGAAGTACCTAAGACCAAAAGTCTTGCTGAAATTATGAAGAGTATCAACTTGAGCAACACCAAGACACTCGTAGGTGTTGATGCAATAAGCAAGAATCTTAAACTAGCCGGTCGCAATATCCCCTATGTCACTCTGAAACGAGTAGATGACATAAATTGCCTGGACGTTCTCTCCGCTGAATACTTATTAGTTACCAAAAAAGGTATTGAAAAACTGGAGAAGCGATGCGCCACGAAAAAATCATAAGAAAAGCACTGATAACTGAAAAAGCCGACCGTTTAAGAGAAATAAACGTGTACCAGTTTGAGGTCACACCACGTGCAACCAAACGCCAGATAAAGAAAGCAGTCGAGAACTTGTTCAAGGTCGAAATAATCGATATCAAAACCGCGAACATGCCGCGGAAACCAAGGCGTTTGGGGCGCTCCGAAGGTTACAAATCAACTTATAAGAAAGCTTCCGTTACGCTCAAGCCTGGTCAAAAAATCGAAATAGTTGAGGGTGTATAATGGCAATTAAGAAATACCGTCCGACAACGCCATCCAGAAGATATTATACAGTGAATAAGGTTGCGGTCACGAAGACGAAACCAGAGAAATCTCTATTACTATCCAAAAAACGGTCTGGCGGAAGAAACAATCTCGGTCGGATTACAGCACGCCACCGGGGCGGTGGTCATCATAAATTTGTGCGCATCATAGATTTTCGCCGGGACAAGGATAATATCCCTGCCAAAGTACAGGCAATAGAATACGACCCAAACCGTGGTGCCTTAATCGCCCTGATTGCCTATGCAGACGGTGAGAAAAGGTATATCATTTGTCCTGAAGGTTTGAATGTCAATGCCACAATAATGTCTGGAGACAATTCGTCAATTAAGTTGGGACACTGTCTCAAGCTCGCTGACATTCCACTCGGCGTTGAGATACACAATATTGAACTTGCACCTGGTAAAGGTGCACAACTCGTGCGGGGAGCCGGTCTTTCCAGCCAAATTATGGCAAAAGAAGGGAAATACGCTCACATAAAATTACCGTCCGGAGAATTACGTCTGATCGATATACGATGCCGCGCGACAATCGGTAAAGCCTCCAATATCCTGCACTCCAGTGTTGTCTATGGCAAGGCTGGCAGAACAAGACATCGTGGGCGTCGACCACATGTCAGAGGTGTGGCAATGAACCCGGTTGATCATCCAATGGGTGGCGGCGAAGGAAAATCACACGGCGGGCGGCAACCTACTTCACCATGGGGATGGTTGACCAAGGGGAAAAAGACAAGACGAGTCCATAAGACGTCAGATAAATTCATCGTGAAAAGGAGAAAATAATGTCGAGATCACTCAAAAAAGGTCCCTATATTGATACAAAACTGATGAAGAAAATAACCACGCTAATTGATTCAGGCGAAAAGAAAATTATCAAAACATGGGCAAGGAACTCAATGATCCCACCAGAATTCGTCGGTTTCACAATCGCAGTCCACAATGGCAATCGCTTTATCCCGGTTTACATTACGGAACGTATGGTTGGTCATAAACTCGGTGAATTTTCTCCAAGCCGGATATTCCGAGCCCATTCAAGAACGAGAAAAGAAGAAAAAAAACGAGTCTTTGAGAAATGATTGCAAAAGCTATTAAGCGCTATGAACGAATATCTCCGAGAAAAATTAAGAGAATGTTGGATATTGTTAGGGGCAAAGGTATTCTGGAAGCAAGGGCATTACTCCAGTTTCAGCATTCCAGATCCAAACGACCTATTCTGAAAACTTTGAATTCTGCGGTTGCAAATCTCAAAGAGAAAATCGGTACCGCAAGGATAGATGATGGCGACTTGTTTGTGAAAGAAGCGAAGGTAGATCAAGGTCCGACGATGAGAAGATGGCGTGCGGGTTTTCGCGGCTCTGCGGCTATGATAAAAAAAAGAACCTGCCACATCACATTGGTGGTTGATTCCTACAAACCTATTGAAAACAAGAAGGGAGATTAATGGGACAGAAAACACATCCAATTGGATTCAGATTAGGCATTACTAAAGACTGGAAATCAAAGTGGTTTGATGAACAGAACTATGCTAAACTCATTGCTGAAGACTACACTATCCGCCGCTACCTGCGCCAACGTCTTTCTGAAGCCATGGTCTCCGATATCATCATAAGAAGATTGTCTAACCGGGTAATCCTATCCATAAACACTGCCCAGCCAGGTAAGGTTATTGGTAAAGGTGGTGAGGAAATAAAGAAACTGCGAGAGGAAGTAAAAAGTCTTATCGAAAGAGATGTAACGATAAACATTGAAGAAGTAAGGATGCCTGAACTAGATGCCTTGCTGGTTGCCCAGAATATTTCCAGGCAGATCACCCAACGTATCTCGCACCGACGAGCAATGAAGAGAGCACTGATTTCAGCGATGAAAATCGGCGCCAAAGGGATAAAGATCGCCTGCGCGGGCAGGCTTGGCGGTACTGAGATTGCACGTACTGAATCCCAACATGAAGGTAAAGTGCCTCTGCAAACACTCAAAGCCGATATCGACTACGCACGTGCTACCGCATTTACCATTTATGGTACAGTGGGTATCAAGGTTTGGATCTACAAAGGAACAATTAAGTAATGCTCGAGCCGAAGAAGATTAAATACAGGAAACAGCAGAAAGGACGTATGAAAGGAAAAGCGACCCGGGGGAACACAATTGCCTTTGGTGATTACGGTTTGATCGCTCTGGAACCAGCATGGATAACTGCTCGGCAAATCGAGGCATCAAGAGTCGCCATCTCCCACTCTATGAAAAAGGGTAGCAAGATGTGGCTCAGAATATTCCCCAATAAACCAATAACTAAGAAACCAGCGGAAACAAGAATGGGCAAAGGAAAGGGTACACCGGATCACTGGGTTAGTGTCGTGAAACCAGGCCGAATCATATATGAACTTGCGGGCATGAGCGAAAGTGACGCACGACATCTTCTGAGACTTGCGACAAACAAATTACCGATAAAAACAAGATTTGCAAAACGAGAACCGGGGATTAAATATGAAGGTTTTTGAGTTAAGAGAGAAAACCAGAGAAGAACTCGACGACCTACTCAATGGCTATCACAAGGAGATCTTCAACTTGAAGCTGCGTCGTAGTACCCAAGAAATACCCAACCCTCTGAGACTAAGGACTTTGCGCCGGGACATAGCCCGCATTAAGACTATCTTACGCGAGGATGAAATGGGCACCAGAAAACTCCTTGAGGCAAAAAAGCCTAAGCAGAAGTCAAAGAAAGGAAAATAATATGCGCAGAAGAAAAGTCGGTGTGATAGTCAGTGATAAACCGCATAAGACCGTTGTCGTTAAAGTCAGTCACTATATCAAACATCCGCTCTACAAGAAATATATTCGGAAAAACACTAAGGTCTATGCCCATGACGAGAAAAATGCATGCAAAGTCGGTGAAAAGGTCATGATCGAATCGACACGCCCGCTCTCTAAGATGAAACGATGGCGAGTAGTTAGGAAGATGACGTGAATTATCGACATCTTGATAATCTTCGCAAAACACACAGAGAGATTGTTGAACCCGAACGAAAGCAAGGGTTAACATGATTCAAATATTCTCAAGGCTGAAGGTCTGTGACAACACCGGCGCCCGCGTCGCCATGTGCATACGAGTGAGCGGTGGATCGAGAAGAAGGTATGGTTCGATCGGCGACATAATAAATGTAACAATTAAAGATGCTCTACCCAATGCCCCGGTCAAAAAAGGAGACAAAGGTAAGGCGGTAATCGTTAGAACCAAAAAAGAAAATAGAAGAGCTGATGGTTCGTATGTAAGGTTTGATGACAATGCGTGTGTTTTGATTAATGATCAACGCGAACCTAGAGGTACACGTGTTTTTGGCCCGGTTGCACGAGAGCTACGAGAAAAAGGTTTCACCAAAATAATGTCGTTGGCGAGCGAAGTAGTTTAATGAATAAATACCTAAACGCCAAAATGCCTAAATACCTAAATAATGGAGTAGAGCCTTTAGGCTCGTAACAAAATGAAAAAGGAATTAAAGAAAAAAAATAGGGTGAAGTTTCATATCAAGAAAAACGATCTTGTTGAGGTTAATACTGGTGAGGAAAAAGGAAGGCGCGGCAGGATTCTCGACGTCATTTCGGAAAAACAACAGGCAATCGTCGAGGGCATCAATCTCGTCAAAAAACATCAACGGGCACGTTCGCAAACAAAACCATCGGGGATCGTCACTGTACCGGCACCCATTCATATAGCCAATCTAGTACTTATTTGTTCGAAATGTGGTAAGAAAACTAGCGTCAGGAAAGAAAAGATCGAAGACAGAAAAGCAAGAATATGCAAGAAATGTGGGGAGATAATTGAGTAAAAAAGAAACTTCAAAATACACACCACGACTGAAGTTGTACTACAACCAGCAGTTGAGAAAAACGTTGCAAAAACAGCTTGGATATAAAAATCTTTCCGAAGTACCTGAGCTCAAGAAAATCGTCATCAATGTTGGGGTCGGTGAGGCAGTCAATGACCAGAAGGTTCTTGAAATTGTCAGAGCTGATTTAGCCAGAATCACCGGACAGGCGCCGGTTTTCACCCGGGCAAAAAGACCGATTTCTAATTTCAAAATACGTAAAGGTATGATGATCGGTCTAAAGATAACGCTAAGGCGTGCGCGCATGTATGAATTCTTTGACCGTTTCGTCAACGTCACTGCACCGAGAATCCGTGATTTCCGCGGTTTTTCCCGCGATTCATTTGATGGTCGAGGCTGTTATAACTTAGGGTTGACCGAACAAACCATTTTTCCTGAAATCGAGTACGACAAGGTGAAGAAAGTTTTTGGCATGGACATCGCAATCGTCACATCCGCAAAAACAGATGAGGATGCATCCGCTTTGCTCGAGGGTTTAGGTATGCCTCTTGCGAGGAAAGACTAAAAAAGGACAACTATGGCAAAGTTATGTTTGATAAATAAAGCAAAGAAAAAACCAAAATTTTCCACAAGACGGTATAACCGATGTTTCAGATGTGGAAGGGCTAGAGCTTATTACCGTAGATTTGGCCTTTGCCGAATTTGCTTCCGCGAACTTGCCCTTAAAGGCGAGATACCAGGCGTAAGAAAAGCAACCTGGTAAAGCGCCTTCGGCGAAGCACCAAATTCCAATAGCCAAATTCCAAACAATACCTTGATCCTAGGTGTTTACACTATAACCCCAAACCAGTCTTACATGTTTTCAGATTGATCCATTAAATATTCCATAAAAGAAGCATTGTTACGTTGAAATATATGAGGAGGGTTGTTGTATCAAGTATCGTAGCGATCAAAGGACCAGACATTAAAGCTGGGTCCACGCCCAATTTTTTGAATAATATAGGTAGTATACCACCGAGTGATGTCGCGATGATGATCGCGATAGTCATGGCAATTGCGACCGTATAACCGAGCATAACATCACCCTGGAGTAAAATGGCGCGCAGTGCAGTTATTACCCCCGCTATAATACCCATGAGGACACCAATGAGGAATTCTTTTCGGATTACGCGCCATATGTCTGCCAAGTTTATTTCGCCAGTCGCAAGTCCCCGGACAACAACAGTAGCTGCTTGCGTACCAGCACTGCCGCTTGTGTTCATTAGTATAGGGATAAAGAAACTCAGGGTAATAATGTTTGAAAGCAGAAACGAGTAGTGTTCCAGCACACTACCTGAAATGAAACCGGCTAAGGCGAGGATGACAAGCCAGATAACTCGTTTCCGGGCAACGTGAAATGGGTTAGCGCTCAAATACGCATCGGTGACACCGGCTGCACCGAAACGGTAGATGTCCTCACTTGCCTCTTCCGTAATAACATCGAGTACATCATCGACAGTAATTACGCCTTTAATACGGCCAACTTTATCGATCACGGGCACTGATGGTTCATCATATTTTTCAAAAACATGGGCAACATTTTCCTGATCCATATCCAGCGCGACGCTGGTGAACGTAGTATCCATGACTTTATTAGCTTTCCTTTTAGGGCTTGTCGTCAAGAGATCCTTAAGGAGTATTGTACCTTTCAAACGATTGACTTTGTCGACGACGTAAATGTATTGGATAAAATCAATTTCTCTTGCCTTTTCTCTTAGTATTCTCAGCACCTGTCCGATAGTAATGTCCTCCGGAACTGTGATGAAATCAGTAGTCATGAGACCACCAGCTGTATTGCTCTTATAGGCAAGGAGTTCGCGCGCCCGGCTTTGCTCTTCCTCTTTAAGTAATGGTATTAGTTTTTCGGTTTCTTGTTCAGGTAGAATGGCAAAAAGGTCAGTACGGTCGTCCGGCGACATCTCGTTGATAATATCCTTTTTCCGGACGATCGAGATATTGCTGAGCAGTTCAAGCATCTGGTCATCTTTGAGGAATTCAAAAATATCCGTAGCAAATCTTGTGTCCAAGACATTGAACAGTACCAGTCGTTCATCAAGAGTCAATTCCGACCAAATCTCTGCAATATCAGCTGGTTCGAAATACGATACCACTTTTTTTAGGGCTCGTTTTTTCTTACCGGCAATAAGTTCCTTCATTTCTGGCAATATGACGCGCATGGATAAGTTTATTCCAAAAAAGACCGTAGTCAATACCATGAAAACAGGCTTTTTGCTATTGACAAAGATCGTCTCTTTGATATAATTAATTTATGGAATGGTTGACCACAAAACGAATCAGTACGTTCACGAATAAGGCCTATGCTGGTAATCCAGCCTGGGTTGTCATTGGCGCTGACAAATCAGAGGATGATAAAAAGCTTGTTAAGCTTGCCAGTGAACTAAACCCGGTTTCAGATACCGTATTTGTTTTTCCGGAGAAAAAAGATGCCGATTTGTCCTTGCGTTTTTTCAGCCAGTCAGAGGAAATTGGTTTTTCCGGACACGGCACGATTGCTGCCTATCTTGGCGCCGAAGGTGAGGGGATGCTTGAACTTACCGAACCTATTTCCTTAATAAGGCAGCGCACTAAAAGTGGAATTCAACACATTGAGCTGCGCATCAAAGATAACAAGATTGAAAGAGTAACCGTCTCTCTTCCGGTACCCCAATTTGTGAACACACCGGTAGATGTTAAACAAATCGCCAGACTCTTAGGTATTCCACAAATTGAAATACAAGATTCCACGTATCCGGTTGGTATCGTCTCATCGTCCGGGCATACAGATATCATTGTGCCGGTTGAAACATGTGATATCCTCTTGAGCATTACACCCAATTTCCCGCTCATGAAAAGCTATTGCGACCGTCTTCAAATAACCGGCATTGTCGTGTATTGCCTGCATACTATGGAAAAGGGCAATACTGCACACATGCGCCACTTTGCACCCTCGGTCGGTATTGATGAAGACCCGGTATCAGGTGCAGCAAGCGCTTCTCTGGGTTGTTATTTGATCCACAATCATATCGTGCCGCGCAGCGAAATGGCGCGCATTGTTGTTGAAATGGGTTATGCGATGAAGCGGCCTGGTCGAGTGTATATTCATGTCCATTCCTACAAAAACCAGATTATGAAGGTAACCTTTGGCGGTCAGGGCGTTATCACTTTTGAGGGGCGGACTGCATTACCTGAAGATTAACCCCGCACCTTGTTTGGCTTACTCTTTTGCATCAATCCGTTTGCTGTTTGTATTGAATCCAAAAAAAAGATATAAAATAGCGATCACCTAATAGCGAACAAGGTGCGGGGTTGACACCAAAATCAGTTTATATATAATTGCCAATGCGAGATGTCTGGGGAAGCAGAACATCCTTCATATTAGCCTCAATAGGATCAGCTATAGGTCTTGGGAACATCTGGCGGTTCCCCTATATTTGTTATGCAAATGGCGGAGGTGCGTTTTTAATTCCCTATCTCATAGCGCTATTAACAACAGGTATCCCGGTAATGATTCTCGAATTTTCTCTGGGACACAAATTCTACAAACCGGCGCCAATGGCATTCGGACATATTAAGAAGGGTTTTGAAGTACTCGGTTGGTTCGCCCTGCTCATTGGTTTTGGTATTGTAACATACTATGCAGTTGTCATGGGATGGTGTTTTAATTATCTCGGCTATTCCTTCAACCTTGCATGGGGTCAAGACACCCAGGCATTTTTCTTCAATCAATTTCTGAAGATATCTGAATCACCGATGCAAATAGGCGGTGTACAATGGATGATAGTACTTGGTTTAGTCCTGACCTGGATCTTCGTTATCGCGGCAATCTGGAAAGGCGCAAAAACGGTTGGTAAGGTCGTCTATTATACAGTGATCATCCCGTGGATAATTTTGATCGTATTGGTGGTCAGAGGCGTGACTCTACCTGGTGCACTTGAAGGCTTGAAATTCTATCTGACACCACAATTCAGTGCTTTGCTTAATTATAAAGTATGGCTTGCCGCCTACTCTCAGGTCTTTTATTCTCTTACAATCGGTTTTGGTGTTCAGGTCACCTATGCCAGTTTCCTGTCCAAAAAAGCAGATGTCGTAAATAATGCATTTCTGGTTAGTCTTGCTAATAACGCCACATCATTTATTGGTGGTTTTGCTGTATTTTCAGTACTTGGGTACTATGCTCAGCAGACCGGGCTACCCGTGAGCGAAGTGGTGAAATCGGGACCGCATCTGGCATTTGTCACTTATCCAACAATCATCAGTATGCTTCCATTTGCCGCGAGAATTTTTGGTATTCTGTTTTTCCTCATGCTCCTTACATTGGGTATCGACTCTGCATTCTCACTTGTTGAAGCAGGTGCTGCTTCTGTAATTTCTAAGTTCAAGGTAAAACGTATTCATGTTAATATCGGTTTTGGTGTCATGGCGTTTGTAATCGGTATAATCTACACGACACAAGCCGGTCTGTACTGGCTCGATATAGTTGATTATTTTATGAACAACTACGGCTTGCTCGTTGTTGGCATAATCGAATGCATTGCTCTTGGTTACTTCTATAATACCAAGGAGATGAGGGAATATGCGAACAGTAAATCCGATTTCACGATTGGTCGATGGTGGGACTTCTGTATCAAATACTTAACGCCAATTGTTGTGGGTATTCTATTTCTCACGAATATTGTCGATCGTGTTAGGACATCCTATGGCGGATATTCTCGTCTTGCTGAATTCATTGGCGGATGGCTGATTCTCATAGTATTCATTGGAGTTGCCATTATACTCTACAAACGAAAGGGAAAAGAATAATGCCGGTATCTGCATGGATTATGTTCGCGGTCGCAGTACTGATCCTTTTTGGTGGTATTGTGATGTGTTTATTCAAAATGAAGAAGTAGTATTTAGGGAATGTCAAAATTTCTTGGAGTAGAGCCTTTAGGCTCGCCCCGTTAAATAAATGTATAGAAAAATGTTTTTGGTATACTGGAATTAGTATTTAAACGGGGCTCGTTAATTCAATTGATACTTTCGGCAATTTCTAACGGGGCTAAAGCCCCTACTCCTCATTCTGGGTCAGTCTGTTGACCTGACCCTGATTTCTATTTTCGATACTTCTTTATACCTTCCTCATAGAGGTCACCGCCGTGCGCATCATTGGCGACAATAACCGGAAAGTCCTCAACCTCGAGTTCTCGTATTGCTTCAGGTCCAAGATCCTCGTAGGCGATTATCTTGACTGCCTTAATATTTTTAGAGATTAAAGCAGCAGCACCACCTGTCGCAGCGAGATAGACTGCCTTGTGTTTCTCCATCGCTTCGCGCACTTCTTTTGAACGTACACCTTTGCCGATCATGCCTTTCAGACCAAGAGCCAGGAGAGCCGGCGTATAGGGATCGCAGCGCCCAGAGGTCGTAGGTCCAGCAGGACCGATAACGTAACCGGGTTTTGCGGGTGCTGGCCCGACATAATATATGATCTGTCCTTTTAGATCGAGCGGCAGGGATTCATTCTTCTCAATAAGATCAATAAGGCGCTTGTGTGCTGCATCTCGCGCAGTATATATTTTACCGGTGATGAGTATACTATCACCAATCTTTAAGTTCTGAACATCCTCATCAGATAACGGTGTCTTGATTTTTATAGACTTAGCCATAAGACCTCCTTATATGGTGTAACCATAATAACTTAATAAATAGGAAGTTGGAGGTGCTCGCAGTTCTTTATTGTCTCTGCTCATTTTCACTTCCTACTTCTTACTTCTCACTTCCTACTTATATTATTGCCGTTTTATGTCTTGCGGCGTGGCAATTCGTATTAACCGCAACTGGGAAAGATGCAATATGTCGAGGATGCACTTCAATGAAGACATCGAGCGAAGTTGTTCTGCCACCAAGACCCATCGGACCGATACCAAGGTTGTTTATTTTCTCAAGCAATTCTCGTTCAACATCAGCATAGAATGGATCCGGGTTTCTTTGACCGATGTCGCGCAAAAGAGCCTTCTTCGCGAGAAAGGCGACGTACTCAAAGGTACCACCAATACCAACACCAATGACGGTCGGTGGACATGGATTCGAACTTGAGCGCGCTACGCGGTCGATTACGAAATTCTTTACGCCTTCAATGCCGTCAGCCGGTTTCATCATTTTCACTTCGCTCATATTTTCACTACCACCACCCTTGGGAGCAACCGTGATTTTGATCTTATCGCCAGGTACGATCGTGGTATGCACGATGGCAGGCGTGTTATCGCCGGTATTCTTTCCTTTCACAGGATCAGATACAATGGATTTTCTCAAGTACCCTTCAGTATAACCCTTTTTCACTCCATCGTTGATTGCGCTGATAATATTACCTTTGACATGAGTATCCTCACCCATCTCTAAAAAAACGACTGCAAAACCACAGTCTTGACAGATCGGGATTTTTTCTGTCTTTGCAATCTCCGCATTCTTTAGTAACTGACCCAAGATATCCTTACCGGTTTCTGATTCTTCTTTTTCCAAAGCTTGTTTAAGCACCTTGACTACATCGTCACCCAAAAAGTAATTCGCCTCCATGCATAAACGGGCTACGGCATCAACAATAGTGTTATAGTCAACTTCTCTCATTTAGCCTCCTTTTTATTTAGCCTGCGGCTAACTAAATACACGGATTCCCGCATCCATACCAAAAGCAATCAACCAATCATTTGGTGGATGAAAGAACATAGACGGTTGTCTTTTCAGGCAAACCTTCTTTCGTAACCTCGAGTTCGCCGTCTATTTTTTCTACTTCCTTGCCTTGCACAAAATCCTCAATTGGTGCAATTGGAAAACTGCACTTGTCAGTCTTGAAATGCATGGGTATGACAATCTTTGGTTTCAAAATATTAACAACATTCTCTGCTACCTTAGCGTCAATCGTGAAATAGCCGCCAACTGGAATAAACAAAACATCGACATTGCCGATGCCTTCGATCTCTTTGGAACTTAGATTATGACCAAGGTCTCCGAGATGAACGATATTCATGCCGTCAACAAACATATTGAAGATAATAACACTACCACGTTCTTTGCCTTCGCTCGTGTCATGATAAACATCAACACCGCTGATTTTTATGTCCTTGATGACCTGAGGATCAGTGCTTTTTACAAAAGTTGGATTACCATTGATTCTGGTCTCGTTGTGGTCGTCGTGTTCATGGGAAATCGTGACGATGTCGGCTTCTTCGGTTATTTGATCGTATTTAATGCCACCGTCAAAACAACCTGGCTTGTAGGGGTCAGTTATGATCCTGACGCCAGCGTCTGATGTGACTAAAAAAGCTGCATGGCCTAGAAATCTGATTCTCATGATAACTCCTTTCTTATGCAAACAGAATGTTTTGTAATGCCTTTATAGTTAAATTGGTTACCTGAATCTGAAACTGAGTTATTATATAAAAATCACACAAGAAATCAAGAGACTCGTACTCTGTGACATTAATTTCTGCTGGGTGTCATTCCCGCGAAAGCGGGAATCCAGAAGATTTCTTCCTGTGGATTGCCCGATTCCCCTGATCAAGTCAGGGGACAGGCTTGTCGGCAATGACAACATGGTGTTTTCAAGAATTTATGTCACAGAGCACTGGTAAGTAGGGTAGGATTGGCATTGACTTGCGAGGCAATTTAAGTAGAATAGATTATGTCTTTATTGACCGATTTGATTGAGAAACTCCAGTGGTTACCTGGTATCGGCAGAAAAACTGCGCAACGGCTTACATTTTACTTGCAGAAAATGGATAAGGCAAAGGTGCAGGAGTTAACCGAAGCAATTGTAAGGGCGCGCAACAAATTAAAAGAATGTTCAATCTGCCACAATTGGACAGAGCATAATCCTTGCGAGATTTGTGCCAATCCTGGGCGCGATAAAGACATTATCTGCGTTGTTGAGCAACCGTCAGATGTAATGGTTTTGGAACGGACCAGTGAATTCAAAGGGTTGTATCACATACTCCACGGCGTGATTTCGCCAATCGATAATGTTGGACCTGATGACCTGCGCATACAACCACTCATCAAGCGGTTAGAATCACATAAAATCACCGAAGTCATCATGGCGACAAACCCGACTACTGAAGGTGACGTGACGGCAATTTATATTGCCAAGCTTTTGAAACCTTTAGGTATCAAAGTAACGAGGATTGCCCGGGGTCTACCCATGGGCAGTGACCTTGACCTTGCTGATATTACAACTTTGACTAGAGCTTTGGAAGGCAGAAGGGAGATTTAACGAGAAACCAAATAGACCAGAACAACCTATTACTCAACGAGACCCGATTCATCGGGTCTCGTTTGATAAGGGCGTGTTGCCCAAATCAATTATATGTCATTGCGAACCCTGCTTGTTGAATATACAAGAAGCAGGGTGTGGCAATCTCCCGAATTTTCATAATCAGGATGTTAAGCGAATCGAACCCACATCGTAGTTGCTCAATTTATTGAGCCTAAGAAGAAAGGGGCGGCATAGCCGCCCCTTTTAATTGCATAGAACTATTTACGGTGAGAAGTGCGGGTAATTCGCAATATTCTGGTAAGCATAGGTAACTGTAACTGTCCAGTCTGGCGCTTTAAGAACCTCATCTATGTGCATTTTGACATAATTGTCCTCTTCTGTTTTCAGCACAATCAAATCGCCTTGTTCGAAGTCAACATTGGCGTTATCTATTGTAGATGGTGCTTCGGACAAATCATCAAAATTCATCTGCCCCATGTTAACCATTACAGTATGTTTTGGATTAACTTGAACTGGAATCGTACGGTGGTCAGGTGATGCAACCTGAGTCATGCTGTCTTGATATGCATCAAAAAACACATCAGCAGTGCTGTCAATTTGACCGTCGACTTCATCGAGTTTCGCAGCATCTGCAAATCTTAATGCGATCTCAGTTTCATTCTGATATTGTGGGTCGAGCTCGAATGATAGAGTAGCCGTGAACTCTGGTCTTGGAGAAGCCTCAACAAATGGTACGTTGACATTGTAGGTACCAACCTTGTCGTCAATATTTAAGGTCCTCACCTGGATATAATACACTGTATCTTGACTAAGACCTGCAATTGTGTACGTGCTAGCTGTAATCACATTCGCGTTATCTTTGTTTAAATCTTCCCCGTCTTCAACAAGGAGCTCGCTGGAATCCGTATAAACATACACATTGTAGCCACTGAAATCTGCGTTATTCTCAACCGTTGTGTCAGGTGTCCAGGTTACCGCAACTGATGCTGAATCCATTGCAACACCAGTTATCTCTGGCGCATCAAAAACATCTGCTCCACCACATCCGACTATCATCATTGCGACCATTGCCGCTAAAGCTAGCAAAGCCTTCTTCATTTTGTTCTCCTTTTTTAGTGCCCTTATAACTGAATTCTTAGCATTCTCAATCTAAAGGCGAAAAATCGAGAATACAACTTATCACAATTGTGCTTTCCTTAAACCACCTCCTTTCAGGTTATCCAACTATAGAAATTATAAAGAATATTTCTCTTTTGTCAAGGGGCAACATTTTAATTGTAGACTGCAAATTTTAGATTTGAGATTTAACAAATTACTTAATAACTTAATTACTCAATGACTTAATAACCCCGTACAATTTCATTTTACAGGGCAGGCTCAATTACTATTCTTTTAACGAATTAATTACTTTCTGAAAGCCCTTTAAATCAATGTGGACAAGTCTTATCAATGACAAGAATTCAACAAACCCCTCAATATCCAGATTCAAGTAGTGATATTCGATTTGCATATCAATTGGCAGATCATAAAAGTATGCGCCGCTGCCC
>JBARXC010000099.1:0-10998 GCA_049647125.1 bacterium
CCCAGGATCCAGATTGACCAGTTTGGCTGCGCCATATCCGATAACCCTCAAAATCATACTGACGATAATAAGGATCATATAAGTTCGGGTTCCCAGGATCACTCACTACGTCATAATACGGGTCAGGATCATACTCAGGCGCATTGTCCCAGACCAATGTTATCTGAGCATCACCCGGTATACAGATCAAGGTCGGCGGCGCAGGCGGACCCGGTAATAACCAGTTCATATCATAAATGAACTGACATGTACCATCTACCGGCGCAAGTGCCGAGTCTGGTCTGCCTTGCAGAGAATCCCAATTAGCAAAGATCACGCCCACAAGCACAACCACGGTCGATTCAGGCATTAGTTCAAATGGACCACTGCACTGCAAGAAACGCTGGTCATCAGGTAAAGGCGGCACTGTATCATATGGCTCGTAAACCAGAGTTTTGAAGTTGTACCCGGCTAAGGTAACGTAACGTTCATTATCAAGGTTTGGCTCAAGGTTCAAAGTGTAGCGCTTAAATGCAGTCATACCGAGCTGGGGAATTTGTGATGGGTCACGCCAGTCCGGCGTACCGTCTCCGTCGTTATCGTACATAGTATCAGGCGGCGGATGATAGGTCCAAAACCACACACTGTCCCGCTCAAAATAATCAGGGATACCATCATTATCTTTATCCACCACTGGAAGACTATCCTCTGGTAAATCCCAGGGACTCTGCAGATAATCAAAACCAACAGCACCTGGCCACCAGGGCGGTGCAGGAGTTGACTCCCATTCTTCCTGCCATTGATAGCCAAGGTTATCGACCAGAATCGTATCGCCATCAATTATATACTCCTGGTTGACAATACCTGAAATTATATCATTACCAGTGCCTGATTCATTACCAATATCATTATCAGTATTCACACCAAAATAACAATCAGTAAGGGTCTGCTCACCAGCTTCGGTCTGTGCAGTAATATTTTTCAACTCGTAGCGAATAAAGATGATATCTGCTGTTGTGCTCAAGTTCCAGGCATAAACAGTCTGGTAAACTTCAAGACCAATGGGTCTGGTATCACCAGGGGTGTGCGCATTCTCATCAAGGTCATTATAAGCACACCATGAATCCTGATGTGATTTGTTACTCTGCGGTGCCATGGGAAAACTTGCTTCTGGAGGCGGCCAGAGTGTTGGGTACATGTAGAGAACCGCTTCAGCCGCGCTCTGTGACATACCACCTATCCCGGGCACGTACTCAGCCTCACCACCGTGAGGTCCATAACCAATCGTAACGAGTGTATCGTCGTCAATGATTGTGCCAAACCAGGTACCAGCGCCGAAAATGTAGCCATGTCCAGAACCATTCGGCCACCAGCCGCCAGCCTCACCACCTTCAGTTTGACCGAATTTGCCATAATTGCTCACACACATCTCAACCTGGTTGATATTGTGGATTTTGATTTCAAGTGGCCTGTTCGGCTGGACTGGAACCGCAGTTCGAGCAAGGACAAGGCCCAAAATCAGCAGTAATGGTAGTATAAGCTTTTTCATTATTTCCTCCTATTGATTAGAACCCAATACCTATGCCAAATCTGACTTTAAACGCATTATTGTGGTTACGTGGATTCTCATAGTAGTCTTTTAGGGCATTCATGTAATCTATCTTGGCTTCGCTCGGACTGATCAAACCGTCATGATTAAAATCACCCTGCGGCGTGTAACGATTACTGAACATCGGCATGGTGGAAAATCCAGTAATCTTCGGTTCAGGATCACCGTGGTCATCAGGTAGTCCCGTGGTAACATAAACATTGATCACCTGGTCAGTATTGAAGAGGTTGAAAATCATCCCGGAAAGAACAACATTGGCTGGACCAAGCTTAACCCGACGGCTGAAACTCCAATTGACATTCCAGTAACCCGGCATACGCGCTGAGTTCTCATCACCAAGTTTGTTACCCTTGAGGTCTTCGGGCGTATACGGATGACCTGAATGAAACGATAGAATAAAGGAGCTGGAAAAATCCTGAAGCGGGATCAAGAAGAAGTCGCTCGGCAACCCAAGATCAAAATTAGCATTCACTGTATGGCGCTCATCAAAATCAAGCCAGTAATCGATTACCGGCACTTCAATACCATAATCATAGTGGTCATAATACCACTCGCCAGCCCAGGCACCAGTACCACGCGCAAACTGAAGCGTGTAAACAATTGCCAAAGCCCACATATCAGACATCCGCTTCTTCACGTTGAACTCGAAACCCTTGATATTACCATAGTCAACATTAAAGTACTGGTAGTAAGACATGGGCAATGCCAGCACCTCACGGATCTGCGAAAGATCATAGACGTCCTTAAAGTATGCAGTAAACCCAAAGGCAATCTCGTCGGAAACCTGATTCTCAATACCGACCTCATACATCACGGTCTTTTGCGGCTTCATCAAGATATTACCGACAATCGTATTCCCACGACTCAAGGCAAGACGGATTACTGCCGTATCAGTCGTCCCATACATATCACCGAGCTGGGGCAGCTGGAAATACTGACCATAGTTGAAACGGAACTTCATCCGGTCAGTAACCGGCAAAGAGAAACCAAAACGCGGCGATATTTTGTAATTTGTCTCAGCAGCAACCGTCGTCGTATCATCCCAATCCTGGGGGTTTGCAAAGGTGAATGACTTCGGATCAAAATAATCAAAGCGCACACCCAAACGGGCGATCAAACCCTCGAAATCCATCTTGTCCTGCATATAGAACGCAAACTTGTAAGGATCGCGGTCATAAAAATCCCAGAACGGATTGGTCACCCAGGGCAGATTATTGTCATAGTACTGCATCTGGTACTGGATAAAATCCAAACCAGTTTTGAACTCATGCACCTTACCGATTGAATGGGTAATGTCAAAACGACCCTGATAATCATCATTGTTCCAATAACGCCAGACCCGATAATCACCATAGGTCCGGAAATACCCTTCAATCGCATAAGGACTGTTGCGTAAAGCAAAAGGACCGCGATTGAGATATTCTTCATGGTATTGCATGACACTATCGATCACAACATCGCTTACTGGTAACTCACCAGCTACCAGATAATCGATCAAATGCTCGGCATAGAACCGGTAATCATGATACCACTGCCAATTATTATCAGGATCTGCTTCCCATTCATAATCACGGTTACCATAAACCCGGTCAAAATGCGTAGCACCAACCTTTAACGATGTCAAGGTCTGAGCCGTAAGCATATAGTTGAAGGTTGCCGAAGCAATCCAGTTTTTGACACGACTCATATAAATCATATCAAAATACTTCAGACTCGTTGCCTGCCAATCCACATATTGTTCACGGGACATGAACCCGGAAAAGGTAACTTTACCCTTGGCACCAGGGAAAAGATAGGAAAACCTCGCCTGACCACGATAGTCCATACGCGGCGACGGCACCTTGTAGTACGCTTCCCTGAACGCATCAGTCATCATTACCTCACCAGAAACAAAGTAACGCAGACGCTGCGACACTGGTAACGGACCACCCAATGAGAAATCATACAGGTTGTAACCAAAATTCAATTTCTCGTTGCCTGAACCAAATACCTCGTCGGTCATAAATCGGAACGTCCCGGTGTGCTTGGTACCACCTTCCTTCGTATGGATATTGATAATACCAGAAAGCGCATCACCATACTCAGCATCAAAACCACCACTGATCACTGAAACCTCTTCCACTGCATTCGGATTAACCCGCACTGACTGCCAACCTGTATTCGGTACCTTGGTCACGATACCATCAACAAAATACGTAATCTCATCGGCTCGACCACCACGTACATGGGTACCTAAATCACTTTCCACAACACCCGCCTGCAATGTGATGACCTCGTTGATCGTCGTAACCGGCAAACGACCCATCTCCTCCGAGGTCACTGCACGACCCGTCGAAGTCTCAGAAACCACAATCATCGGACGCTCGGCAACCGTCGTAATTTCCTCCATGGTAATTACGGTAGGCGGCAGTTTGAAATTGAGCACCGTGGTCTGATCAGCATTCACGATCACCTGAGTATAAGTAAAGTCATTATAACCTACATAAGCAGCAACTGCCTGATACGTACCAATCGGCACATACAATATCGTATACTCTCCACTGACATCAGTCGCAGCACCTAGCTCAGTACCCTGTAAATAAACATCAGCACCAATCAGAGCCTCACCTGTCTCATCATCTGTCACACGACCTGATATCCTACCGTAATCAGATGCAAATAGAAAAGCCCCAATAAAAATAAGGCATAACAATTTCTTCATTGCGAACCTCCAATCCTGACCGGTACGAGCCACACTTCTGCTTTATATTCACCTTCAGGTTGTACATAATAGTAACCTTTGCTAATTACACATTCGATAAAGAGATTGGTAATCCCTGAGCCGGTTATTTTTAGATTTCCAACACCGCCATCTAACCAAACCCGGTTTTCACCACCTATCGATGCAAACCATTGGACCATGGTGTCGGTAATAGTACCAAAACCGAGTGTTGTCTGTATAAAAAGCATGCTATCAGCAGTAAGATCTGCATAATCGATTGCTACTAACGAATCAATATGCCTGAACCTTGCCATTGTATGACCAGTGTAGGTCGTGTCGTATTGTGGATGATGGTCGATTATGGAATCTCGTGTACCGTCATCAAACACCAAAACTACCTTATCTATAGCCGGAACATCAGTACCGGCTGCCGGGAAGTCGTAAGTTCCACAGGACACGCGCTTGAGTTCCCAATTACTCCCGTCATAATCAAAGAAAATAATCCGATAGCCATTACCAGTGAAAGCTAATGAATTATTACCACCCGTGCTGTCAATAAAGAATGTGTCAAGATCTGGTTCCGTATCACCTGCCCAGAAATAATATCCTGTACGCCGTTCATCCCAGTGCATATACGAGAAGACTGAGAATGTATCCTTTAAATATACTGTACACGTGGTATCCTTGGCAAACCAGAAATCATAATTAAGATTCCTGTCGATATCTCGGAAGCCACACGAGTCAACATGCTGCTTAATGATTGTTGAATCTACACGAAAATAGCTGTCTGAAACCACGAATTCAACATTAGGTAAGGTAATTGCAATCAGGTTGGTGGCAAACATATCATCAGTTATAAGTAGTTCTGGGTTATTATCGAGCAATGATTGGATTGCCGTACTATCCTCAGGTGTTCCTTTGTAGAACTCTTCTGCCGGCTCATTCCCGCAGGTAATCAATAATATACCTACAATCATCAAGAGGCTAAGAAGGCTCTTTTTCATAATTCCTCCTTTCAATGTTCCTCCTTATTATTATTAATATGCACAATGTTCTCTATTGTCATCATGCACATTCTTTTTCTATCCTTCATCCAACATTTTGTTTGTCTTTTGATCACCTCACCTCCTTTTTCCCTTTAAAGAATTATAATTGAATTATACTGATTGTCAAGTGGCTAAAACCTATTCCTTAATTTAACAAAAATTTGAAAGGTCTGGACACCCAGACACGGACGAATTTATCCCGCTGTTTTGCCGGGGTAAATTTGGATTTCTTTGCCGCTACAAGCGCGGCTTGATCCAACATCTGATTACCACTTGACTTCAGGATCTTAACCTCCCTCACACTACCATCAATATCAACGAGCATTTTGATAACGGTTGTCCCTTCAATACCGGCTTTCTTCGCAAGTTCAGGATATTTTGGTTTCGGGTTAAAGATCGGTTTGGGCTTTACCTCTACTTTATAATAGGGTACGATCTCGATCTCCGGCCCAGTGGGTATGGTTCTTATTAGATCTTCTTGAAACTCAGTCGTCGCAATAGTCTCAACTGCCTCTTCTACGGCTTCGCTTTCTGCCTCAACCGCCACTTTGGGTCGTTCTTTTGGCGGCGGCTCTTCATACTTCTCTATCTCAGCCGTAATCTTCTCCACCATGGTTACGACTTCTGCCTTCAGCTTATATGGCTTTGGTTCAGTATATGGGACAAAAAGAAAAACCAGGATGACTATTATCAAGCTGGAGAACATTCCGACCCTTAGATATACGCCGTACATCATTTTAAGATCACGCATTATTATCTCCTGAATTCTGTTGCAAAGGTGATCCTAAATGCCTTTGCATCTTTTAACTGATCGAGGACACCATCAACCAGGCCATAAGCAACACCTTGATCAATATTGAGCATGGTAATCATATCCGGGTTTTCCCAAATCTTGGGCCCTACTTTTCCAGCAATCATCTCAACATTCACCACGTGATCATCAATGTATATTTTGCTGTCTTTGTCCACCCAGATATAACTAACATTGCGACGCATCAATATTCGCTGGGTGGATTCAGCATCTGGCAGTTGATATAAGATGCGTAAGATAGTAGGTCTAAAGACCGTTGTAACCATGAAGAACAAAATCAGAAGAAATGCAATGTCCGCGGTTGATGCAGTGGGTATTTCGTGTGCTTTTGTGGCTCTTCTAATAATACTTTTTCTCATCATTCCTCACTCGTTGGTATGAGACTAATCTTGTTTGCTTTTAGTTCCCGACCGTCCGCGGTCATTACCTTGGCAAGTTTTATCTGGTCGAGGGCATGGACCATACTACCATATGGTGCTTCTTTGCTGGCGCGCAAAGAAACAACAAGCAGGGTATCACGCTCGAGCAATCTTTCCTCAACAATAACTCTAATCCTATCGTATTCCTGGGCGGTAAGGTACTCATCATACCCAATCGTTTTGACTTTTACTTCACCGGCCGGATTAATCGCCAATGTTACAATATTTTCAGGCACCACAATCACTTCTGTTTCATCTGCAGTTTTTTCAGGCAAAAGCATTTTCAAACCTTTATCCTTGGTAAAAACAGTTGATACTAAGAAGAAAAGAAGAATCAAAAAAGCAACATCACCCATTGAACCGGTCGGGATGCCGTGTACATGCTTTTTCTTTTCCCGCAATCGCATTATTTTTTCCTTTTAGGATATGTTTCGATAAAATAATCAATGAGGGAACTCGCCGCTTCTTCCATTTCCCTGGTGTATCCATCAACTCTGGTGGAGAATAGAATGTGAATAATCGCCAGAGGTGTAGCAATGATCAACCCCCACTTTGTTGTAATAAGAGCGGTTGAGATACCACTGGCAACAACGGTTGGTTCGACCTCACCGGCAATAGCGATCGCGGCAAAAGCAGTAATCATACCGATCACTGTACCCAAGAACCCGAGAAAAGGTGAAACTGTTGTAAGACCACCGAGCAAAGCCATGCCTCGATCAAGAAATGCGAGCTCACTTGCCGCACTTCGGGAAACCATCTCTTCCATTGCATCCTTGCCTTTTCCCGCCTTTTCCAAAATTGCCCTCAAGATTTTTGCCACCGGAGCACCGGTCTGATCACATAGTGCAATCCCGGCATCGATGCCCTGTGAATCAATAGTTGAAGTTAGTTTTTCATGGAAGGATTTTGGATTGAGTCTCGCCTTAATAAAAAGGCTGTAGAGCCTCTCTAAAATAATACCGATGCCAATTACTGCACAAACAAGCAAAAACCACATCACGAAACCACCGCCACCTTCAATACCCATTTGAAAATCCCTTAGCATATATTTCCTCCTTTCATAACGTTATTATAACCACCCCAAAAAGAAAGTCAAGTTTTGTTTGGCTATGACTTACCTGGAACTTGCCGTGTAATAAAGCATGCCTCCAACAAGGGGAAATAGACCAGAACCAAGCAAGAGAAAACTCTCAATACGCGATAGACTAAGCGATCCGACAATCAAATCGAAGAGATCCCCTGGTCCTGCCGTGCCTAATAAGGGAAAATAAAATAACATTCGGTAGACATGGAAAACAGCAAGAACCACAAGGAATAAACTGCCGATAATCGGAAAAATCCAGATGCCTTTGCCTTTAATAAGAATCAATAAACGCTTGACTATCAGACCAAAGATAAACAACGAAACTATGGTTAACAAAATTGCTACAATGAACAAAATCTCCGCTGGAATATCCGCTTTCATATCATCCTCCTTTAGTTACCTTATAGAATCTGAAATTAGCCACCAGCACTAGTATCCCAGAAAGCAAAAATAAACCATACGCAAGGTAGTTCACGCTGCCCTTAGGTAACATCATTTTGCCACCAAGACCACAATAGTACAACTGGATAAGGGCAAAGAGAAGAATACCAGTAGGTGCAAAGACCATGAACTGCCAATTCGTCCGTTCACCAAGGACAATCTCGTAACGACGTGCAATTATACCTAAAACAATGAAGGCAAGCCACAGCAGCACTGCTCCCAGCACTAGAACGTAATTGGGGATTACTGCGAGTGCCTGGTAAGTTCCGGGATCGATTCCGAATGGTGCGGTAATTAAAAAATTTTGAATCATATATCTCCTCCTAAAACAAAATACGGTAACCTTTATGGACTACGAAACGGGCGTTGTTACCAGTAAAGGGAGTGTTACCCGAATCGAATTCAGACATGCGGAATCCTAAAATGTCATTACGAGGAGTGAAACGACGAAGTAATCTCATGAAATATAATGAGATTGCCACACCTCGACCATTACAATTCTTAATGGTCGGGGTTCGCAATGACAAAGAGGGATTTGGGCAACACGCCCTAAACATTCAATATTTATCCGCATCATTTAAGTAATTCCAATAACTTGTTAGTCATATCACGACCTTTTGAAGGTCCAATAATCATACCGGCTGCCTTGCCAAGAGCAAAAACTAAACGGCGCGCATCAGTGTCATATAGCTCTTCAACTTTTATGCGTTGCGCCTTCAGCTGGTTCTTGAAAATACGCTCTGTAAAATCTCCTAAATAATCTTTCATCGCATCTTTCATATTATCCAAAATACTTGCATCTATTATGACGCCGGGTTTTTCCTCAGGCTTTTCTTTGGGCTTCTCCCCAGGCTTTTCTCTGGGCTTCTCCTCAGGCTTTTCTCTGGGCTTCTCCTCAGGCTTTTCTTTGGGCTTCTCCTTTTCAGCGACTGCAATGCCTGCTGATTGCTCCTTGAGCTCTTGAAGGAACGACCATATGTCATCTATTCTTACGTCTTCGGACTGTTCAAATAGGCTACCCATGAGATTTTCTTGATCTAAGGCGAGGACGAGACATTTTGAGTCAGCCAAGATCTCTATCTTGTCGATATCGATATCTCCAACGGCGCCGATCGTTTCAAAAATTACTGTTGTCATTTGGGCAATTTCGTTTTTTATCGACTCAGCGCTCGATGCGACGACTAAGTCACCTGTTTTTGAGGCAATGAACGGACAAGACAAACCCTTCTCTTCAAAACTATTGAGTAGCTCCTGCGCCATCTTATTTCATCCTTTCAATAACTGCCTGGACCTTTGCCCGAGCCTGGGATGAACCCATTTCTTCAACTGCCTTTTTAACAAGAAAATCAATAATCGAACGCAAACCTTGTACAAAATCATCTTCCTTATCCATGCTAGGGTTGTCTTTAAAAGATAATTTCTCATTAATTATACCAACCAACGGTAAGATGTCACCACCGAGGATATCTAAACCTTGTTTGAGCAACTCAAGCCAGTGGGCTTTTTTGTCAGAACCACCGAATTCATCGATGAGTAGGTTGATTTGCTTGACTTTTGAACTGAGGCTGCGGGGTAGTTTAATCTCAGGTTTTTCTTCAATAGTTAGCGAAGACAGAATTTTCTCGATTATTTCAACTGGTTCTTTTCCCCGTGCAATCTCAACCCCGATGTATTTGGATTCATGCGGGAAAATTACCAGGCGGTTATCCCCATAACACAGTGATAAACATTTGATAGTACCTAGTGAGAGACTATCTCTTATTACCTCGCTGGCAGAGGAAAAAAAGGCAGTTAAATCTCCAACCGGAGCATTACCTGCACTTTTTTCCTGATCAACAGAACCGTCTTCGGCATTGATCAGTGCATAGCTTATAATTTCTTCTATCTTATCAAGGGTTTCCATTGCTAATTTTATTTAACTTTAGTTTTCTTCTTAAAGCCTTGCCACTTTTTTTTGAAAAGCACTTTACCGTAGAGCTTAGGTCCTTTAACCTCAATGTACTTCAAGAATTTCCCAATCCCTTCTTCGATTTCAAGAGTCGTAAGCTCACCGGCTGGACCTATTTCAAAAGTTTCTTTATTAATATCCACCGCATCAATGACTTTCTTGTTTGCCCCCTCATCCTCAGCCCATTGCTTTATCCAGTTCAAACCGTTCTTGCCAAAATCCTCAAACACTATTCTTAGAAAATCCAATAATTTTGACATGACACGCTCAGCTTCAGCTGGGTCTAATATCAAACCTTGCTCCCTTAGCCAGGTCACGGTCTTAGCTGCTTCGTAGCCACCGATCTTAGATTGAGTAATGACATCACCTAACTGGCGTTTTCCGTTGATCAATGCCAGAATCTGCCAATCTGTCCTCCGCAAAGCAACTACTGATTCCAGATCGCGTGTTGATTTGGTGTATATCGTATCCATGGGCGGCAATTTTTTCTTAATCGCCTCAAATTCGATGCGCCTTTTCTCGATATTCTCAGTCAGTTTCCCAACATCTTCAGAAATTGTTTGCTCCGGTGCATCAGCACCGGGTGCAAAGCTTCCGGTCTCAAGATCAACGAACGATAGGTTCAACAACGCCTCCATGCCCTTTTCTAAACCATCTGTGGCATGGGTGACAAAACCGTCTTTCAAATATATCTCGCCGGATACACCACCGGTAACATTAAGGACACCTGATTTCTTGACCCGCGCTAAGAATTGCAATACATCGCCGAGTGAGAATTCTCTCAGATTTATATCAAAGCCGACCATTATATCAAATGTAACCAATCGTGGAGCAAGAAATACATTCTACCGATCAAAAGAGAAATACGCGCCATGACCGTATAACCAAACGATGCACCAAAAGACACCATCATGAACCAGATACCGATTTTTGCCGCTATCCCAAGAGCACCTTTATGAG
>JBARXC010000100.1:0-3492 GCA_049647125.1 bacterium
CGAATAGTTTATTGATAATGATATAGGATTTACAAAAAAATAAATATAGTCTGTTTGATTTCGATACCTGAATAGAATCATTAATCTCTTGATTGCTCCGTGCATTTGTAAGATTTCAAGTTACCACCACAGTATCTGTGTAGGCATTGTCAAACACAGAAAAGGTTCGAAATACTTTTGATAATGTCTTCCACAGCAATCATAGCAGTCAGCGCGGATACCATAGTGAAAGATGAACCAGAATTGAGGCATAAAGTGAATTCCGTAATCACAACAATCTAATTTACCACCGATTATAATATACATACATTCAATTATTTTTTCTGATTTTTCGTAACACGGTGGCCTAAAACCACGTTTGCAACAACGGCGAAACGCTTCTGTTATTTGTTTAAGCTCTTTTTTTACTTCCTTAGAAGTACATTTCTTTATTCCTTTTAAACCCAGAGGATCGACCCAATTGACTGGATTATTCAAAACGTACAAGTAGACATTCAACTCATGAGGATTCAAAGGTATCACCTGCTTTTGAGTTCTTTGCAGAGGATCCTCACTCACAAACCTCCCCACACCAGAATCATAATACCTCGCCCTCAGATTGTACAACCCAGAAATAGCCCCATCGTATTCCTGCCCTGTGTAAAGATAGCGATTATCCACATTGCCCCATTCTCCCAAGAGATTGCCAAAATCATCATAAAAATAACTATGCACAACGGTCTTGCTTGCATCAGTCAAACCCATTGTCGATCCCAACCCATTCTTAAACGAAAGTTCATTCGCACATACAGTGTATGTTACGAATTGTCTTTTTTATTCTTGATATTATAAATCGGACCATATTTCTTCTCCGCAAGAATTACTAACAATAAATCGAGTGTCGTTGCGATAAGACCCATTAACAACCCATATGACAAAATGGTATTTCTATATACTTGAAAGTTGAATTCGTGCTCATGGAGCCTTGAGTAAACTAAAGGATATAATGCAACCCCAACAATAATACTAAAATATAAAATTAACTTAAGTTTTTTTGACCATATCTTATGTAGATTATATATCCACTTGGGTATATGCATATCATCCTTCAGATTTTTTTTAAGCTTATCCACGAACCCACCCATGGCCGTTGCACTTCCAAGAATAACCGCAAATAAAATATATCCGAGTCCCATATATTCTAATTTTACTACGGATAAGGCTGCTAAAATAAAGAAACCTTCAGTCAAGATGAGTAAATTCCTCAGTCTTCGCAAGTTTAGTAGATTATAAATGCCTATCGGTTTAATTAGTGCAAGTGCCGAAAAGCAAATGTATAGTGTAATTAGTATATTCAAAAAAGAATCAATTTTCATAAGGCTAATGTGCTCTTGGTGGTGATATGTCTGGTAGCACAAAAGAAGGCGGTGGTGGGCAAGGCCCTGGCACAGGTTCGAGTGAAGTTGCTACGTCAAGACAATACGCCACTGTTCCTAGAGTGTATCCTGTACAGAGAGCACAAACAACACAGGCTGGTTCTAGCCCGTGAGCACAAGCAATACAAGCATAACCACATACCCCAATACCGACTGGTTCAGTTGACCAATGCCATTCTTTCATACACTGCCAAAATTCATCCCAATCAATAACTATAACATAGCAACATTCTTCTTGTTCACCTTGTCTCCCAGTTGGGTCTACATATCTAAGAGGGTTATTAATAACATAAGGATAGCGATTTAAGTTCTGGGGTGATGAAATAAAACCAGGGACGGGATTATTTTGTGTAAAAAATCTTCGGCCGTTACAGCTAAGGCATCTTTCGTTCAGACCAGCTTGGCATTCCGGGTCCTCACTCACAAACCTCCCAATACCAGGACTGTAGTATCGTGCCCTAAGATTGTAGAGTTGAGTTATCGTTCCATCGTATTCCTGATCCGTGTAGAGATAATGATTATTCACACTGCCCCATGACCCAAGCGAATTGCCAAAGTCATCATAAAAATAACTATGCACAACGGTCTTGCTTGCATCAGTCAAACCCATTGTCGATCCCAACCCATTCTTAAACGAAAGTTCATTCGCACATACTCATATGCTATGAATTATCCTCTTTATTTCTGTTGTGATAAATCGGCCCGTATTTTTTCTCCGCAAGAATTACTAACAATAAATCGAGTGTCGTTGCGATAAGACCCATTAACGACCCATATGACAAGATGGTATTTCTATATACTTGAAAGTTGAATTCGTGCTCATGGAGCCTTGAGTAAACAAAAGGATATAATGCAACCCCAACAATAATACTAAAATATAAAATTAACTTAAGTTTTTTTGACCATATCTTATGTAGATTATATATCCGCTTGGGTGTATGCACATCATCCTTCAGATTTTTTTTAAGCTTATCCACAAAATCACCAATTGCCCAGATAGATGCGAGAATGATCGCAAACAACAAACATCCGAATTTTATATATTCTAATTTGACCAAGACCAAGGCTGCTAAAATAAAAAAAACCTCAGATAAGAGAAGTAGATTTCTCATTCTAGGTAGCTTCAAGAGAGAATAGATACCTGTTCTTTTCGCAATTACAAGTATCAAAAAGCAATTGTACAATCCAAGTAAGATATATAAAATAGAATCAATTTTCATACATCAATGTGCCCTTGGTGGTGTTATGTCTGGAGGTACATAAGGCGCCCGCCGAGGACCTGGTACAAGCTCGATTGTTGTTGCTTGGTCAAGGCAATACAATACTGTTCCGATGCCGTATCCTATACAACCAGCACAAAGAAAACATGCTTTGTCTACTCCAATAAAACAAAGCAAACAAACACCTATACAAGCTTGGACTGCGGCTGGTTCTAGTGCCCATGTATTTGCACATATACACTCCCAAAATTCACTTTCATCAAAAATTACAACAGGGTAGTAATCTTCCTGTTTTCCCTGTCTGCCAGTAGGATCTATGTAATTTATTGGGTTATTTCGAACATACAGATATCTATTCAGAGATTGTGGTTGTGCAAGAAAAGATTTTTGAGCAAAATTCAATATTAATGGACATTGAGGACAACGTGAACCTGTTTTGGAGCTGAATCCCAATAGCGGATCCTCACTCACAAACCTGCCAATACTAGAATCATAATATCTCGCCCTTAGGTTGTAAAGCCCAGAAATTGACCCATCGTATGCCTGACCCGTGTAGAGATAGCTGTTGCTCACTGAACCCCAGCTACCAAGGGAATTACCAAAGTCATCATAGAAGTACGATTGCACAACATTGCCAGCCTCATTGGTCATGCCTATTACACTCCCCAGCCCATCGTGGTGATAATAATGCGTGTCTGCTGGGCTCGTATCGTAACGCGCTAAGAGCATGCCATTAGCATACACGTATTTGGCTTGCAAATCAAGATATTCCTCGCTGTACTCGGAATCCCACGACATAGATTTATCAATTGAGATTACACCGATTAACGAATTGCCATCATCTGCGTAATCTGCTT
>JBARXC010000101.1:0-73574 GCA_049647125.1 bacterium
GGTTCAACAAATAAATAAATTACAAAAGCAACTTGACTCAGCGTATCATAAAAAGTATAATGCACTGTTCAATTATGAAGAAGAATAGTAATATTACTTCGGGTAGATTTTATTTTGATTAAAGACGTATTCAACCAACTCAGGGTGGTTCTTAAGCCTTATTGACTCAAGTTATTATATATATATAATCTACTGATGACCGTAGCGCAGGTGAAAAAAGAAATTGCACGGTTAAGAAAACAAATTGATACGCACAACTATCACTATTATGTACTGAACCGTGCTCTAATAACTGATTATGAATATGATAAGTTGTACAAAAGACTCCAGTCAATGGAAGAACGTTTTCCTCAGCTTATCACACCAGATTCACCAACCCAGCGCGTAGGCGGCGAGCCACTTAAAGAGTTCAAAACTGTCGAACATGAAACAAAAATGTTGAGTCTAGACAACACTTATTCAGAAGATGAAGTCAAGGAATTTGACCGACGAGTCAAAAAGCTACTTGAAAGTGGTGTTAACTACGAAGTTACGCTCAAAGTGGATGGGGTTGCTGTTGCACTCATTTATGAAAATGGTAAATTGGTGCTTGGTTCGACCCGGGGCGATGGTGTTTACGGTGATGATATCACACAAAACCTGAGGACGATTAGGTCAGTACCATTACGTGTTATGACTAAAGATGCTGCTTTAAAAAATATCGAAGTGAGGGGTGAAGTATTTTTACCAGTGTCATCATTTACAAGACTCAACAAGGAACGGGAAAAATCAGGGGCACCATCATTTGCAAATCCGCGCAATGCAGCTGCCGGAACACTGAAACTACTTGCTGTACAAAAGGTCGCCAAGCGTGGCCTTGATATTTTTATTCACACTGTACCGCGTTCACCCGGTAGACTGTATAGCTCTCACTACAAAACCCTTAAAGCACTTGGTAATAGCGGTTTCAAAATTATCCCTCATATGAGATTATGTTCATCCATTGAGCAAGTCCTTGATTGTATTGGCGAATGGCAAGATAAAAGAGAAACCTTGGGTTACGAAGTGGATGGGTTAGTGATAAAAGTCGATAATTATAAACAGCGCGAGGTATTGGGTACTACTATAAAGAGTCCACGCTGGGCAATTGCGTACAAATATCCTGCACATCAGATAATAACTAAACTCAACGATATAACGCTACAAGTAGGCAGAACTGGTCGGATAACTCCAGTTGCTCTCTTGGAACCAGTTTTCTTATCAGGTTCAACTATTTCCCGCGCCACCCTACATAATGAAGACGAAATTAAGCGAAAGGATATTAGGATAAATGACTTTGTGGTAATTGAAAAAGGGGGAGAGGTTATTCCAAAAGTAGTGTCCGTTGTAATCGAACGACGCCAGGGAAGAGAAAGGTTTTTTAAATTCCCTAAAATCTGTCCGGTTTGCAAGGAGAAAATAGTTAGGCTAGCAGATGAGGCAGACTGGCGTTGTGTTAATAGATCATGTCCAGCACAAATAAAAGGTGCTATTTTGCACTTTGCTTCCCGTCCGGCAATGGACATTAAAGGACTCGGAATAACCCTGACAGATCAGCTTGTTGATACGGGTTTAGTTAGGAAGTTCGACGATATATATCGTATTAAAAAGAGTGTTCTTGTAAACCTGGAGAGAACGGCTGAAAAGTCGGCAAAGAATCTTATGCGTTCCATTGAACAGAGTAAGGACCGGGATTTCACGAGAGTATTATACGGTCTGGGCATCCCTAATATTGGCATCAATTGTGCTAACATTTTAGCAAATGTATTTGGCTGCATTGATGCAATTATTAATGCAAAAATCGAAGAATATGAAAAAATAGATGGAATTGGGAACATTATTGCCCAGAGTATAATAAATTACTTTAGGAATAAACATAATCTCAAATTAATAAAGGCGCTTAAAAAAATTGGTTTGCATTTTACATTAGACCAGAAACAAAAAGAGATTCTGTTTTTACAAGGCAAAACATTTGTTTTCACTGGAAAACTTAGATCAATAGCAAGAAGAGAGGCTCAAGTAATGGTTCGTAAATATGGCGGTCATCCGGGATCGACTGTCTCTAAGAAAACCGACTATCTTGTTTGCGGTAGAAAACCTGGTTCTAAATTTGATCGGGTAAAGAGTTTTGGTGTTAAGATTTTATCTGAGCAGGAATTCCTTGATTTGATAAGGAGAGGTAGGTAAATATGAAGCAATCGAACTATGAAAACTATATTGAAAAAATAGTCCGACAAGAATTGAGCAGAATGTATGAAGATGATAAGGATTTATGTAAGTGTGATATCTGCTACCGTGACATCATGACTTTAACCTTAAACAATCTGCCACCGATGTATGTATCGAGCGATGTGGGACACATAATGACCATGTACCATCTCACCAAAAACCAGCTCCATACAAAAGTCATCGTTGAACTACTTAAAGCCATAAAACTGGTCAAGAATAGTCCAAATCACTAGTATATTAAAAACGTACCCTGTGAAATAATAGAAAAGAATTTATAGCTGAGAAAGAATATGGCCTCAACGACAATTACCATTTGAAGGTGTAACTTAGTGATACCTTATCTATGTCCGCCTCAATATCAAAACCGTACATTTTTGCGCCCACATAGGCATCAGCGAGCGAGTATCCAAAGATAAAAAGGCCCCACCAGAGCATGGAATTCCTTTTCTCATACTCCTCTTCTTTATGGTATTTGTAAGCATAATATCCGATCGCCAATTCACTTCCGCTGATAACAATACCGGTCACATATCTTTCGGTGTAGTACTGTCCACAACCCGGGAAGACACATAGTAGCATTGCCAAACTGGCATCCTTTTTCTTGAAACCATTAGCCAGGGCAATACTGCCGATTAGCAAGAATATGACCGATCTCCAAATTTTAAACGGTGCAGGTTTCACGTTATTTGGAAAACTTGTATTCGAAGCGCTCGACCGAATCGATTACCACGATACAGCGCAGAGTCCTGTATTCTATTCGTTGCTCGTCAAGAAAGCGCATTATATCGGCAGCTCGATCCAAAGCTCGTGGTGCTGATACGTATAACTCGAGGTTCTTATACTCCATACTGAATTTACGAAGGATTTCGACTTCACCATAAGGGGTGAGCTTGTTGTTCTTGAAAAATCGATTCAGGGGAAAGCGGTTTCGGTCGCCGATTAACCCTTTTTCGTTTTTGAGGACATCTTCCCACATCGTGATTTCTTTTTCAAGCTTATCAATATCCCTTTTTATTGGCACGTATTGAGTTTTATATGCGGCAAACACTCCAGCTAACAGAATAAGGCTTAGGATCCATCCAATGTATTTCATAATTTTTCTATTGCTCTAACAATTCCTTCTTTTTTCCTCAAAAAACACTCGAGGCGTTCGCGCTCGCGTTGCTTGACCTCAGCAGTTGCTTTGCGTATGTAGTTTGGGTTATTCAAACGGTATTTAATTTCATCGATTCTCTTTGAGAGTGCGTTTATCTCTTTTGTCAGACGTTTTTTCTCCTTTGCTATATCAATACCGGCAAGTACGACATAGCATTCGACATCCGGCATAATAATACTTGCCACGGATTGGTCCGGGGTCTTATCATATTCTATGATTCCAAGAGCGGCAAGTTCCTGCAAGACCGCGACGTTTCTTTCGATAAAATTCCTGAAATCTTTTTTCGTGTTTATTATTGCTTGAAGTTTCTCTTTTGGATTAATATTGAAGAGACCACGGATATTTCGGATTTCCTCAATCAAGCGTTTCATGATTTGGACATTTACGATATCAGTTTTCACAGTCGTTGTCTTTGGCCAATCCTCGAGAAGTATGCTCTTTTCTGAGAAATTGAATTTGTGATATATTTCTTCAGTGATAAAAGGTATATAGGGATGGAGCATAATTATGATTTGTTTTAACAGGTATTTTGGGGTATCTTTTGACGGGTAGATTTTGATAATTTCAAGATACCAGTCGCAGAACGTATGCCAGACAAAATCGTATATGTCCCGAGCAATGGCATTTAGTTCAAAGTTTGAAAAATGGTTGTTAGTATTTTTAATGAATTCATTGAATTCTGAAATGATCCAAGCATCATATATTGAGGGTTTTGATGGTGCTGTTTCATTGTCGTTCATGTGATTCATCCAGACTAACCGGGCTGCATTCCATAATTTATTACAGAATTTCCGACCTACATCGATCGCTTTTTCAGAATACAGGACATCCTGTTCTTTTGGTGTGATAAGTTGTAACCCGTAACGTAATGCGTCAGCACCATATTTGGCAATCAAATCCATTGGATCTGGAGAATTACCCAGGCTTTTTGACATCTTTCTACGCTTTTTATCCCGGATCATAGGGTGGAATACAACACTGGAAAAAGGTATTTGCCCAGTGAACTCTAAACCCGCCATGATCATACGAGCAACCCAAAGGTAAATAATATCCCAACCTGTTACCAGGGTTTGGGTTGGATAGAAACGCTTGAAATCTTTTGTTTTGTTTGGCCAACCAAGCGTTGCAAAGGGCCAGATCCAGGAACTGAACCAGGTATCGAGAACATCGTCATCCTGGTAAATATCACTAGATCCGCATACTGGACACTTCTTTGGTTTGCTTGTTGAAACAATCATACCTTTTGGATTTTTTATTTCCGCTTTTTTCTGTTTTTTATTTACTTCAGGACTTTCTACATCATAGCAGGTACGGCAGTAATAAACGGGTATTCTGTGTCCCCACCAGAGTTGCCGGGAGATACACCAATCGCGGACATTCTCCATCCAATGATTGTAGAGGTTTACCCACCTCTTTGGATATATCTTCACAGTTTCATTCTTTACTACCTCTAAGGCGGGTTTAGCTAATGTTTTCATGCGAACGAACCATTGCTTGCTAATTCTTGGTTCAATCGCGGTGTGACAGCGTTCACATTTAGCAAGCGGTAATTTATAATTCTCAATTTTTTCGAGCAAGCCGTCACTCTCTAAAACAGCTATGATTTTGGTACGAGCTGCATAGCGGTCTAATCCATTATATTCCTTAGTATCTTCATTGAGGGTCGCATCAGGATTCATGATATTGATAAATTCAAGACCGTGTTTTTTAGCCAAATCAAAGTCAAAAGGATCATGAGAAGGCGTAACCTTTAATGCACCAGTACCAAATTCCGGATCAACATAGTCATCACCGATAATGGGGATAGAACGTTTCATGATCGGTAATAAGACAGTGCCGCCAATGAGTTTCTTGTAACGGTGGTCTTTTGGATTGACACATATTGCGGTATCACCAAGCATAGTTTCAGGTCTGGTTGTCGCTACCGTGATGAAGTTCTCTGTACCGATTATCGGATACTTGATGTAAAAAAGCTTACCCGGTTCTTCTTCAGTTTCGACTTGTTCGTCAGACAATGCGGACAAACAGCGCGGACACCAGTTAATGATGTATTCACCACGATAGACAAGACCCTTATTATAAAGGTCAACAAATACTTTGATTACTTTTTTAGAATATCCTTCAGATAGAGTGAATTGTTCACGTGACCAGTCCAGCGCAAACCCCATTTTTCTTAATTGTTCTCGGATCGTTGTGGCGTATTTTTCTTTCCATTCCCAGACAATTTGGACGAATTTTTCCCGGCCCAAGTCTTCCTTTTTAATGCCTTGTTTCAATAGCTTTTCCTCAACAACCACTTGGGTAGCAATACCAGCATGGTCCATACCGACCATCCATAATGTTTCATGTCCGGTCAATTTGTTATATCTGATAAGAATGTCCTGAATGGAGTTATTCAAGGTATGCCCCAGAGTCAATCGACCCGTAATATTGGGTAGTGGTATCATAATTGTATAGGGTGGTTTTTTGGAATGCGGATCAGGGGTGAAAAGATTCGCGTTCAGCCAGAACTCATACCATTGGTCTTCAATGCCCTGAGAGTCATATTTGCTCCCGAATTCATCCATAGCATAACTATAGTCAATTTTCTTTTGCTGTCAATGATAGGACAGAAATACCGTTTGATACGTTAATATCGTTTAGTCCGTTACTATCGTTTTTTTTACGAGTACGATTTACGACTTACGCATCACGTTTTTGTCTATATGGTCTATTTAGTTGCTCACATACTCCGTTACACCGTTACTCCGATACTCGAATCACTTCTGGCATTTAGGACAGTACCTGGTGGACCGGTTGCCGAGTTTCCTCAAAACAATTTTTGTCCCGCAGACTTTACAAGGTTCATCCTCTTTGCCGTAGACATACAGAAATTTTTGAAAATTCCCATCTTTGCCATCGGTTCGGTGATAATCAGAAACCGATGTTCCGTAATTATCTATCCCTTTTTGTATTACGTGTTTCAGAGTTCTTACAAGTTTTGCGGTTTCTCTGATCGTTATACGATTAGCACGGCGCAAGGGTCTTATTCCGGCATGAAAAAGTGCTTCATCAGAATATATATTACCGACTCCGGCACAGATGCTTTGGTCAAGAAGCAAGGCTTTTATTTTCGCCTTTCTTCCTTTTATTTTATCGCGGAAATAGAGCAAGTCGAATGCATCAGCAATCGGTTCAAATCCGAGGTTGTACAGTCCTTTTAAAAACGGCAATCTCTTTTTGCCTTTCAAAAGGTAAATTCTACCCAACACCCTTGGTTCATTGAAGAAAAGCTGGTAGCCGTTGATCTTTATTATTACCCTGGTAAAACGTTCAGGTTTAACGTGTAGTTTTCTCAATGAGATAGTACCAGACAACCTGAAATGGAAGACAATTTTCTTTTCATTGGTGAGCTCAAGAAATAAGTATTTGGCTTTGCGCGTTACATTAGTCACTCTTTCGTTAATGATTGCTCGACAAAATGTCTTTGGTTTTGGGTATGCAATTACATCACTACGCAAAAGAATACATGCCAGAATTTTTTTATTAATGATTCTGGTTTTTAACTCTCTTTTGATAGTCTCGACTTCAGGAAGTTCAGGCACAATAACACATAGTATTGTCGCGCCCTTTTTCAAAGTGTCTTTTAATGCAAGCGTGGCGATCCTGCGTTCCCTGCGAATCCCGCCTAAAGGCGGATGATCCTGCGAACAAAGTGATCCTGCGTTTTCTTATCATTTCGCTTTCAGTAATTCTTTCAGTTTCTTTTCCCATTCTTTCTTTTTGTTATTGAATTCATTCTTCAACTTACCTTTGATGCGTTGCTTAATTTTGTTCTTATCAAGACTGAATTTAGGTGAGCTGAGTTGTCCGGTGATCTTAATATCGATAGTTGCCTGTCCTTTATTATCAATCGGGAATATCCAATCTCCGTGGTACTTTTTCACAATATCTGAGTATTCCTTCTTGAGCGTAGTCGTTACGTTCAAATTCACGTTTCCATTTAACCCTATGAAACCATTCGTAAGAAAAGTACCGACTTTTGATGATAGCACCCAGTCTTTCACTTTTGTTTTGCCTTTGTTGATGTTATAATTGACCACGAGATCGTTGAAATTCAGTACTTTGTAGTCTTTAATACCAAGCCATGTCAAGAGCTTAGTGAGGAAGTCAAAATTTCTGAAGACGCCGTTAGTTAACTTGATATTACCCGAGGCGCTGAGACTGGCGATAACATCATTTTTACTGAAACCGCGACCTTGGAAGTTACTGACGCCAGTTAGTTTGCCTTCCAGATTCTCAAAATTCAAGAAGCGTTTTAGGATTTTCTTGGTTGATACCGAAGTCATTTTCGTGTTGATACGATAAGGTTCAGGACTATTTGCATTATAATAAAGACCAAACTGCACTTTGCCATCAAAAACATCTGCCGTACATTTTCTCAAATCTATTACTGCATTTTCATAGGAGAAACTTGTGTTTATGTTTCTGAACTCCATGTTTGCGCCGATAAACTTGTTTATTTTGGTGTTACCACGGAGTGTGATAGGTGCTGTTTTTCCCTGTTGTTGCTTGCGTTCTTCTGGCTTTGGTATAATTTCGTCAAGATCAATAAGATGAGACGTATTGTTAACCTCAATCACAGGTTTCTCGAGATTGGTTATCTTGCCGGTAAATGAGAAATCCGAACCCCCAATGCTGCCGCCACATTTGCTGATTTTGGCAACGCTGTTCTTTATCGTACCCTTAAGGATAAAATTGCTTATCGGTTTCGCTAAGCCGATGCCATTTATGAATCCGTTGTTTATGTTATAATCTCCATGGTATGATGCTTTCTTAGCGCTGCCTTTGATCTTCAGATTGAGGGTAAGTGGACCTTTCAATTGTACGCCTTTCATGTCGGTTGTGAGCATTTCTAAATCCTGGAGGTCTCCTACTGCTTTGGTCTTGAGGTTTAATATCGGGTCGTTAAGGTTGCTTACTGCTCCGCTGAGTTCCAGTTTCATATCTCCGAACATCGCACGTAGTGATATATCTCTAATTGCTTCACTCGTAAATGATAAAGAACCGTGGATTTTTGTAAACCCTCGGTTCAGTCCTTTTGGTATAAAAGATACGTTTTTGAATTCACTGTTCCCAGCAACAACAATCTTCTTAGTTTTACCGGTTACTGAACATGTTGCGATGAGCATGCCGCTAAGCTTTTCCGGGCGTGAATTAGCCGGGATCAGTGTAGGAAGTTTTGACATATCGTCGACTTTAAGTTTGGCATTGATATCGAGTTTTTCTAACTTACTTATTGTCCCATCGATTGAAAGATGTACTGGGTCGTACAACGCTGTAAGCTTCTTAATTTTGAAATCCTTTTTCAAGGTATCGTAGGCAACGCTATTGCCGACTTTCACTATCATTTCTGGCAGTGTTTTGTTTTTCAGAATGTATACCGTGCTCTTACCAGCGGCAGATATCGTGCTGCCTTGAAATTTAATTTCCTGATCGATATCCTTAACCTCTATTTCAGTTTTGGTCAGCGCATCAATATAGGATACATTACCTTGGGAAATAGTGACTGAAGACAGAGATAGTGACCAACTCGAGCCCTGTGCTTCTTTGGGTATGATAGCGGCGAAGTTCAGTTTGTTCTGTTTATTTCTTTCAACTTTAACCTTTATCCCTGAGAAATCCAGACCACTTATGACTATCCGGTGTCCTAATAAAGGCAGAAGTTTTAGATTTAGGATGGTTCGGTTAATTTCGACCATAGGGTCACGGCTAAAACCTTTGACATTTGGTATTTTGACATCGTCTATTGTAATACCCACCTTGAATCCAAAATGCAAACCAACTTGACCGATTTCAACTGGATATTGGATAGCCTCAGTTACTACCTTTTCAGCGATATTTCGTGCTGTTTTCGATGTCAGATAACTCTTTATTAGAAAATAGCCAGCAATCAGGATGACGATGATTGCACCTATGATTATAAGTAAGATTTTAAGGAATCTGTTCATTTCTCCTCCATAATATCTAAGGAAATCGCTCGTATGCCCCGTTGGAATACCCCGCGTTCAAGGGTAGTGATGGCAAATAAAAAATGAAGCATACTTTTAACACGCTTCGTGGTTTATGGCAAGTTTTCCTACGGGGTATGCTTAAATGCTTAGCCCACCTCATAAGATTATTAAGTTGCCAGCAAAGAGGGTACTGAAAAAAGTCACGAATGGTCCAATCCAACCCCAAAGAACTGGTATGCCAGTGATCCTATCAAACAGGATGAGTCCGATTAGGACAAAAAAACCGTAGCGTGTTAACCATAGTTCAACGTGCCGATATTGGGGCGGGAGCAATGCAAAGAGAACGTGCGAGCCATCAAGGGGTGGGATTGGGATAAGATTGAAAGCGCAGAATATGAGGTTGTAGAACACAAATAATTCAAGCAGTATCCGTAAGGGCAAAAGAAAATCCACCTGGGGGGAGATGCCCCTGGCTATTAGACCAAAAGGGATTGCGATGAGGAAATTGGAGAGAGGACCAGCTAGGGAAGTGTAAAGAATACCCTTTTTTAAATCTCTGAAATTACCAGGGTTGATCGGTACGGGTTTTGCCCAGCCAAACCTGAAGATGATAAATGCGAACAAACCCATAATGTCAATATGTTTTATTGGGTTCAGGGTAAGCCGACCAGCAAACTTCGCGGTCGGGTCACCCATACGCAGTGCCATATACCCATGAGAGTATTCGTGGATGGTTAAGGCGAACAGAATCGGTGGCAGAGAGAGCAAAAAGGAAACAATACTTCCCATTAGTGTTTTATGTTTCTCAAATACTCAAGCCCATCTTTTCTGTTTTTTATTTTTTTATCGAATTGCCAATCGCGCATCTTATTAAGGAGAGTTTTGAATCTCCTCCCGGGTTTGTAACCAAGTCTTTTCAAGTCACTGCCTGTTACCAGAAGTTTTTTCTTCTTAAGCTGCCAAAATGTCCTGACCTTTTGTTTCAGTCTAGGCAGCACAACAGGTATAATATTGATGACTTCAGTTGAAAGAGGCGAGAGAATTACAAAGATTGTACTGTGCTTGGTTGCTTTGTCCAAGCGTGCGATTGTTTTGCCAAAGTTATGAAAATCCTTGACTAAGAGTTTCTCTGTCTTTGTAATTGGAAACTTGAAGGATTTGACCCTGGATAAATAAAAATACATGCGATTTTGTCCCAAAAGCGGCAATAGTTCCAGGTCTTTTTTCCTTATTTTCAGTGATGTCATATTTGAAAGATCTTTAATAATGTCTACATAGTTCTTTTCCTTGAAGGTTAACCTTATTTCGTTGATAATCCTCTGACCGCTCAAACATTGGATCATTCGTTTATTTATTGCCTCGGTCATTAATGATTTTGTTCTTTTGCCTATTTTGAAACGAAAACGATTTTTATATCTAAGGGCACGGAAAATCCGTGTTGGATCATCATTGAAACTTTCCTTGTGAAGCACTCGAATTACACCTTTTTTGATATCATCCAAACCGTTAAAGGGATCGAAAATTTCTCCAAAATTTTCATTTGAGATAGACATAGCTATAGCATTGATCGTAAAATCTCGGCGATTAAGGTCCTCATTAACAGTTGATGGATAAACATGGGGTAGTTTTGCAGGTGAGGCGTATTTCTCGAACCGAGCGCTTGCTAGGTCAATCCTTGTCTGTCCTTTGGTAATAGAAGCAGTGCCGAATTCTTTGTGTATATCAAGGCTGCCTTTCAACTTTGCATTTAGCTGCTCGGCCGCTTTTATCGCGTTACCTTCAACCACCAGGTCAAAATCAAGAGGTTCTATGCCGAGCGTTGTATCTCGTATATATCCGCCTACTAGATACGCGTGATGTTTCGATTTAACAAAGAAATCAATTGTTTTACTTAAAACCGATTTCTTTTGATGGTTTACCAAAGATTTTAATTTTGCCAAATCGCTCCTCGTATTTTTTTAGATTATCATCCAAGGCGTTTTTAAGTAATTGAGCATTTTGTGGTGTCATAATGATCCGCGAAAACACCTTTGCTTTTTGTGCACCTGGTAAAAAACGCACAAAATCAAGGATAAATTCTGAAGGTGTATGGTTAATTCCAACGCCGTTTGCATATATTCCTTCAGATTGCTCAGCACTTAGTTCGATATTTATGTGCTTTTTTTCATCTTGCATTCTCCTTCTCCTTTGGTAATTATACTGATATATTTAGAATAGTCAAGAGATTGTAAAATTCTTAAATTATTTCAGAGACTCTTTTATTTTAAAAAGTAACCAGGCATTTTCGCCTGCTTTTGGAAATCTAAATAGCACATAGACTCCTTTAATATTTTCGCCTATGAGCTCAAATTTCAGACGGTTTTCATGTTTTTCCAATAAATTATATTCACCTTTGTCCCATATCTCAACTTTACCTGCACCGTATTGGTTCTCAGGAATTTCACCTTTAAAATCTGCATAATTTAATGCATGGTCTTGTACTTGTAAAGCGAGCCTTTTAATTCCAGATTTTGTTGGAGGTTCTTTTGGTACTGCCCAGGATTTTAAAACATTATCCATTTCAAGCCTGAGATCCCAGTGTAGATGCGTTGCATGGTGTTTATGAATGACAAAGATAGGCATTAGTTGTTAATTACCAAATCCCAAGCACCAAATTTCAAATAAAGACAAATACAAAAGATTTTTGCTTACTTCTCTGCTCAATGTTTTTTTAAGAATTTGGCAATCTTACTTGATGTATCAAGGAGCGCACTAATAGATTCATTGCGATTGTCGATGATCAATATATCCTTAATATTCAATTAGTATGGGTAGAATATGTAGAAAAGAACCGAAAGAACGAAAAGAACCCATAAACCAGGATGTATTTCTTTCCACTTTCCAGTAACGAGTTTAAATACAGGATAAAGCACAAATCCTGCGGTTATCCCAATACCCAAATTAAAAGTGAAGCTCATTAGTATTATTACAAAGAAAGCAGGGATTAACTCTGTGAAATCCTTAAAATCGATTTTTGTAACCACGGAAATCATCATCATTCCTACAACAACAAGTGCAGCTCCATAAGCCTGTGGAGGAATCGATGTAAAAAGAGGAGCAAAAAATAAACATATTAGAAATAGTAACGCAGTGACCACAGCAGTAAGACCTGTTCTACCTCCTTCTTCAATACCAGCGGCAGATTCAATATATGTTCCTGCTGTAGTGGTTCCGACCAATGCTCCAAACACAGTGGCAAGAGCATCCGCAAGCATTGGCTTCTTAATTTCAGGTAGATTCCCATTTTCATCAAGAAAGTTTGCTCGAGCAGATACACCAATAAGAGTACCCATCGTGTCCACAAAATCCATTATAAACACTGTAAGTATTACTGCAAAAAACCCCCATGATAATGCCCCTAAAATATCCAATTTCAAAAAAATGGGGGAGAGAGAAGGAGGAAGACTTATCAATTGGCTCGGAGGTTTAGCAATACCAAAAATAAAGGCTAAAAAGGTAGTTCCAAAAATTCCTATTAGGATTGAACCTTTTACCTTTTTCACCATCAGAATACCTATAATCAGAATTCCCGCGATGGCAAGAAGCACTGCTTGACTTCTGATATCTCCAATCCTCACTGGAGCACCAGGCACGCCTACTTGTACTATACCTCCATCATTCAATCCTATGAATGCAAGAAACAATCCGATTCCAACGGCAAATGAGTATTTTAGGTTTTTAGGAATAGCATTGGCAAGCCAGGACCTGAGCTTTAAAAGAGTTATCATAGTAAAAAGCACTCCACCAATAAATATTGCACCGAGTGCTGTTTGCCAGGAATAACCAAGAATTTTGACAACAGTATATGCAACAAATGCATTTTCACCCATATACGGAGCAATAGCAAATGGTCGTTTTGCATAGACTCCCATAAGCAGGGTTCCAAAAAAGGCTGAGAGAATTGTAGCGACCATGGAGGGACCTTTTGGTATACCGGCAGCCTCAAGTATTGCAGGATTTACAACTATAATATATGCCATTGTCATAAAAGTTGTAAGTCCAGCTACGACCTCTGTCTTTACATTGGTCCCATGTTCTTGTAATTTAAATATCTTTTCCAGCATAGGTCCTCCGTGAACAAATATCGATATTTATTTTTATGAAAAGCTCAATCGGCTATTTCTTGTACACTATTCCATAGTAAATTGTGATTGAAACAACTATCTCTATTTCTTCGTTTGTTTCGTACCCAGTGTATGCCGGGTAAATAATATTTTCCGAAATGAATATCGGATCACCAAGCAGAACTTCCATCTCAGCAGCCAATTCTTTTGCTTCCCGTTTTGCGTTCTTCAGTGCATCTACTCTTGCCTTTTTGATTGCTGGACTATAATCTGCACTTTCGTCGATCACAGGCGTAGCCGAACCGATCTGTACACCATCAATAAGTAAATATGTTTCTTTAACCTTGTTTATGTCTTTTACGTTCTTTAAGCAAATTTGGATATCCTGTTCAACACGAAAATACGGATCTTCTTCAATCGGCTCAAGTGTATTACGATTTGTTAGAACAACATCCTTTTTCTTGCCACCGATTTTCTTCGTGACATTTATTATTTCTTCTCTCATTTCCTCTGAAGCTCTTAGTGCTTCTTTTTCCTCTTCGGTACGTGTGTCTGCGTACAGTATTATATTGTATTCTGTTGCCTGAACACCAAGCGTGGCGTTTCCCTGTCCAGTAACTGACAGGGCAGGTTTATCTATTGTAACGTTAGGCAAAGTAGTATACATTCCTGTCCCGGTTTGAGCAATAAGTGATAAAATAAGTAGTAATGGCATAATTTACCTCCTCAGAACAGTTTATTCAATTTATGGTATATGTCAACGAAAATTATTACAGCCCGTATATTGACTTCATAATATCTTTAACTAAAATTATCATTGTAATATTGACTTTTTGAGATAGATTATTATAATACTCATACGCGCGGGGGTAACTCAATGGTAGAGTCACGGCTTTCCAAGCCGTTGGTTGCGGGTTCAAATCCCGTCTCCCGCTTTACCCAACACTTTTGAAAAAAGTGCTGGGTGGTATATGGCAGACGGTTTAGAACGTAAGGTAATATAACAAATTTTGGTAAAGGGGAATTATCTTTGGTGTCTAGGTTTAGGTATTTAGGTGTTTTGGATTTTAGGTATTTTGTGTTATAGGAGGAATCATGAAGAGGATTTTGCCACGACGATATTAAATACACTAAAGCAATGATATCCTTACTAATAAAAGGAGTAGCGAGACTTATCTCGCGTTAAAAATATGAAAGCAGTGATTCAAAGGGTTTCAAAAGCACATGTGACTGTAAAAGATAAATTAATATCAGAAATTGGAAATGGATTAATGATTCTGATTGGAATTAAAAAGGGCGATAAAGAAAACCATGCAAAAGAGTTGGCTGAAAAGTGTGCCAATTTGCGTATATTTGAAGATAGTAATGGAAAATTTAATCTTTCTGTTAAGGATGTAAACGGTAACGCACTTGTCATTTCTCAATTTACTTTATTGGCTGATACAGCGCATGGAAGAAGGCCTTCTTTTACTGATGCAGAAGGACCAGTAAATGCAAAGAAGCTATACGAATATTTCATTTCAACACTCAATAGCTTAGGTATTACAACAAAAGGCGGAATCTTTGGCGAACGAATGCTCGTTTCATTAGAAAATAGAGGTCCGGTAACAATAATCATGGAGGAATAGATGCCCTACAGTATGACTGGAATGGGTCGTGCAAGCGGTATAATAAAAAAGCCGCAAATTAAGTTTGATATAGAAATAAAATCATACAACCATCGTTTCCTCGAAATCTCCGTGAAATGCCCAAGTACTTTACTGCCTTTTGAAGATGAAATCAGGTGGTGCATCCAGAAAAAAGTAACAAGGGGACACATAGTGGTACTTATTCAGCAGGATAGAGAAATCCTTGATGCAAAAGTTGAAATAGATGAAACATTGCTTCGTGCGTATATGAAAGTTGTTGATAAACTGAAAAAAAAGCACAAGGTTGGTGGACAACTTGACATCAATACTATATTATCAGTACAAGGATTGGTAAAATTTAGCCAGCCGCCAGCCGATTCTAAAGCGGTTTTTGATGCGTTCAAACCAATCTTCAATAAAGCTCTTAAGGGTTTTCTTCGAATGAAACGCAAGGAAGGGGACAATATCGAAAAGGAAATAAGAAAATCAATTCATGTTATTGAAAAGAATATCCGTGTAGTTGAGAAGCTAATACCCAAAAGGAACCAAGATTATAAGAAACACCTTGAAGAAATCGGGAAGAAATTCGACAAAGAACTGAACGAGGATAGATTCTATCAGGAATTGCTGTACACTATTGACCGTACAGATGTGAATGAAGAATGCAAGAGATTATCAAGTCACCTGATTCTATTCAAAGAGGCTCTGGATAAGGAGGCACACTGTGGAAGAAAACTCAATTTCTTGCTCCAGGAGATTCAACGCGAAGCCAACACCTGTAGTGTAAAAGCCAATTCCTCCAAGATTAGCAAATCTGTAGTCCAGATTAAAGAAGAGGTCGAAAAAACCAGGGAACAGGTGCAGAATATTGAGTAAATGACAAATTGATTATGAATAGGCGGGCTAGATTAATTGTTCTTTCGGGACCTTCTGGTGTAGGGAAAACAACCATTTGCAAAAAAATACTCGAAAAACATTCAGATGTCTTGTATTCTATTTCTGCAACTTCAAGGGCCAAAAGGAGGGGAGAGAAGAATGGAAGAGAATACATTTTCCTTCAAGAAAAAGAATTCAAAGAGTGGATTGATAACGGACTTTTTATAGAATATGCTGTGGTCCATGACAAATTTTATGGAACTCCTAAACAATATCTTGAGGAAAATTTAAATAAAGGGTATTATGTACTAATGGATGTAGATGTCAAAGGTGCGAAAACTTTAATGAAATCATACCCGGACGGTATATATTTTTTTATTATGCCACCAGATTTTGTAGAGTTAAAGAAAAGACTTCTAAAGCGTAATACTGAAAAGAACGAAGCAATAAAAAATAGACTTGCGCGAGCACTTGAAGAATTAAAGTATAAAGATGATTATAAATATATTATTGAAAACCGTGTGCTTGAAGAAACAGTGAAACAAATTCTATCAATTATTGAGAAAGAAATACATCCTGGTTAAATTGGAAATGATTAAAGAGTTAAATAACTAAATATCACATATGCCATTGAACGGAGTTTTATTTAATCAATTACCATTTAACTATTTAACTGGTTTATGTGTTGACTTTGTAATCTTTTCCCTTATAATCGAAAAATCAGGGGCAGTAGCTCAGTTGGGAGAGCGTCTCGTTCGCAGCGAGAAGGCCGCCAGTTCGACTCTGGTCTGCTCCATAAGGAGGTAGGATGTTTGTACCAAAAAATTTGTTTCTGACAAAAGGTGTTGGAAAACACAGACAGAAATTGACCAGTTTTGAGGCGGCCCTGAGAAACGCTGGGATAGCACATCTCAATATCGTAAGGGTATCGAGTATCTTGCCACCTCAAGCAAAAATCCTTCCCAAAAATAAGAGTATTGCTCGTCTATCAGCTGGCGCGATAACCTATACAGTAATGGCTGAGTGTTGCACAAATGAACCACACCGTCTTATTGCTGCGTCTATAGGCGTCGCAATACCGAGAGACCGAACACAGTATGGCTATTTATCCGAATATCATTCATTTGGAGAAACTGAGATTAAAGCCGCGGATAAAGCCGAAGACTTAGCCGCACAGATGTTGGCGACGACCCTGGGTGTTCCTTTTGATCCAGAAACGAGCTATGACGAGAGAAAAGAAATCTGGAAGATCTCGACAGAAATCGTAAAGGCTATGGAAATCACTCAAACCGCAATCGGTGATAAAAACGGTTTATGGACAACAGTCATCGCGGCGGCAGTTTTTATACCGTAATATGTAAACACTGATGCCTACAGGTTGGTTGAATTAGCAACCCAGTTTTTATAATACGATTTAATTATGAAAATGCTCGCAAGGGCAAAACCTCTTCCTACTCAATACATTTTCATATAATATTATATTCTCCGAAGATTTGCTGTCAAGCTGTCTTGAATTAGCGATATATATGAATACAATACGCCATGTCGCAGAGGATTGATAAGAAGATGCTTGGCACCTTGACCGTGCTGGGCGCGAGTATGATGTGGGCAATTGAGCCTATCCTGGTAAAGCTCTCATACCAAAACACTGATTTCATAAATACCTTTGCCACTCGAACGATATTTGCTTTTGTAATCATTGCAGTATATGTTATTGTTTTCAAAACAAAACAGCTTCCTGTTAAGAAGCAGCACATACCCAAGCTAATATACGTATCCCTTATTGCGACACTCTTTGCCGATCTGATATATATCTATGCCTTAACCCGGGTGCCAGTTATCAATGCAGTTATAATCGGTCATATGCAACCGATTTTCATTGTATTCTTTGGATTTCTCGTACTCAAACAAGACAGGATTACAAAACCTGACTATTTTGGTATACTATTCATGGTTTTAGCCGGTATCATGGTTACCACAAAGACACTCGGTAATTTTGTCGGCTTCAGGTTTGGTGCGATTGGAGACATCTATGTCTTATCAGCAACAATAGCCTGGGCAACGACTGCAATAGTTGCACGAAAATACTTGAGATCACTCGATGCAGGGATAATCGCCTTTTACCGATTTCTCTTTGCCGGTATTATTTTTATTAGTTATGTTTTGGTTTTTAGAGGTCTTGAGATTGTCAGTATCTATCAGGTCTTACTCGGGTTTACCATTGGCATCGGCACCATTTTATACTATGAAGGTATAAGACTGATTAAAGCAGCACAAGTTTCTGCACTCGAACTCGCAACGCCCTTCTTTGCTACTTTGCTGGGATACCTGGTCCTAAAAGAAACAATAACCGTGATGCAATTTATCGGCATCATGTTCCTTCTCGTGGGAATCTATTTCCTTTCTAAAAAAGAGAAGAATACCGGGGTTACAAATACTTAATTTTCTCTCATTACAGCATAAATCGTTGTCCTATTGACATACGGCTATTTTTTTTTATAATTAACAAAATAGGAGGCATGAATGAAGAAATTTTTTACAATACTAATTGTTTCCCTTGCGTTTTTTCCTCTTTTACTCCATGCAATAATAATAAGGGTGCCGCAAGATTATCCGACTATACAGCTGGGCATTGATGCTGCCAATGGCGGTGACATTGTTGTCGTTGCACCAGGTACATATAATGAAGAAATAACCTTGAAAGCAGATGTTGTTGTACGAGGGGCTGGCGAAGGAATGTCAATTATTGATGGTGGTGGCAATAACGGTGACGTTGTGTTTGCTTCCGGTAATGATATTGACAATGATACCAAGTTCCAGGGATTTACTGTTACCGGTGCAGTATCTGGTGGCGGTATGCCAGGTGGCGCTGGGATTTTCTGTAATAGTGGTGCCAAGCCAGACGTTAGTAATACTCGAGTTGAAGGCAATGACTTTGGCATAGTTACCTGGAATCAATCTAATGCGTATATTCACAATAATGTTGTAGTTAATCAGAATTTCGATGGAATAGTAATAAGTGCTGACCCTGTAGTTATCAATAATACCGTGGTTGGAAATAGGATTGGTATTAATGATGGCGGTGGTTATGGTGCAACGGTAATGAATAATATAGTTACGTCAAGTACTTTATATGGCGTTTATGCAGTGGGAACACCCCCGGTGCTTACCTATAACAATGTATGGAATAATGCTACCAATTATCAGAATTGCTCACCTGGTACCGGGAGTATTTCAGCTGATCCACTCTATGTGGATCCACCCAATGACTTCCATTTACAGACTGGCTCACCGTGTATTGATTCAGGAAATCCTGCGGCACAGTACAATGACCCTGATGGTACGCGTAATGATATGGGAGCCTATGGAGGTCCGGGTGCCGCCGTTCCAATTCCACAAGTGATTCTTACCACTCCTGCTCAGAATGAGATAAATATTGCATATGATATTGATGTCTCGGCGATGTTTAATATGCCAATGGACCCAAGTTCATTCAATTCAAATACTGTTCAATTATATAGCCGTCAAAGTGGTTTACTCCCTAAAACGATAACCTATGATAGTATCGGAATGATGGTAACGATTGACCCGGATAATAATTTCAAATATGGGGAATGTATTACAACGATCCTAACCAGGGGCATTCAGTCGACCTTGGGCGATTCACTCACTGGTTTCACCTGGCACTTTATCACGCGCGTAGACAGTGGCTCAGGCGTATTTATATTATCGACAAATTATCCAACAGGTACTCAGCCAATAAGAGAAGTAACCGCTGATTTTAATACTGATGGTAATATTGATATTTCAGTCGTCAATATAGTATCGAACAATGTTTCGATATTCATGGGCAATGGTGATGGTACTTTTCAAGCCGCAGTAAATTACAGTCTTGGTACACAGCCAGAAGGTTTATGTGCAGCTGACTTTAATGAGGACGGTGATCTTGATATTGCAGCAGCAAATCAACTATCTGATAATACCACGATTCTTTTAGGTAATGGTGATGGAACATTTACCCAAGCCGGCAATTACGGAACCGGGTCTGCGCCATATACAGTTTCAAGTGCCGATTTCAACGGTGATGGCCATTTAGACCTTGTTTTTGCTAATATAGATCCTGACAGCATTTCAATATTATTAGGTGATGGCTCTGGTTCTTTCACATTATCCTTACAATGCGCAGTGGGTAGTGAACCACGCTCGGTGGTAAATGGTGATTTTGATAATGATGGTGATATTGATATAGCCACGGCGAATTCAGGTTCAAATAATATTTCTGTTCTCTTGGGAGATGGTGACGGAGGTTTTTCGTCAGCAAATAATTATACGGTGGGTACATTACCCTGGGCAATATGTGTTTCTGAATTCAATGGCGACGGAAATTTGGATTTAGCAGTGACAAATAATGGTTCTGATAATGTATCGCGTCTTCTTGGTAATGGTGATGGATCGTTCGGTTCGACAGTGCATTATTCAGTCGGTACTGAACCAATGGGTGTGTGTTCTGCTGACTTTAATGCGGATGGACAACTTGACCTGGTCGTGGCAAACCTGTCATCTGATAATGTATCAGTGCTTTTTGGTAACGCTTCTGGTGGGTTTGACCCGGCTGTTGAATATACGACTGGGTCATCACCATCTGCTGCAGCCTATGCTGACTTGGACAATGACTATGACCTCGATATAATTACTGTAAGCCATAATGCAGACAGTATCGCTGTTTTGCTCAATGAAAGCGCGTTGAATGTTACATCAACTGATCCCGTACAGAACCAGTTAGCTGTCCTAAAGATAACGAATATTCAAGCGACATTCAGTCTTGAAGTTGATTCGACAACTTTAAGTGATTCGACCTTCATTGTACATGGTAGTCAGTCTGGCATTCATAATGGCACTATCATTTATAATAGTGGTACCTCGACTGTGATCCTCAATCCTGCTGATGATCTTGTTGACGGTGAAATAGTGACAGCAATATTGACTAAAGACATCCAATCACTTATTGGGCCATCCCTCGGGGGATTTATTTGGGATTTCACCACTGAGGTATCGACCCAATCAGATGGGACATTTGAAAATCCTCTCAACTTCACTGCCGGCAATCAACCGCGTGGTCTGTTTGCCGGTGATTTTGATGGCGACCGGGATATCGATATTGCGGCAACGTCTAATCCTAATAGTGTTGTCGTTCTGCTTAATAATGGTGACGGGACTTTTGCCGCACCAGTATACACTTCGGTTGAGGGTGATCCGATTGCTCTATTTGGTGCCGACTTTGACAGTGATGGCGACATAGATCTCGCATCAGCACATAATCAGCCAGGCACATCACATCTGGTGATTTTGAAAAATAATGGCAGTGGCGTTTTTACTGTATTCGCTACCTATGCACCAGCAATACTCGGGCAGAATTTATCCGGGGGTGATATTGATGCTGATGGGGATATTGACCTGGTGATGACTGATGGTTGGGGTTCTGGAACAAATGTCCGGGTAATGTTAAATAATGGTAATGGCAGTTATTCAGGTCCGTACACGTACACGGCTGGAACCTGGGCACGAGGTATAGCTATTAAAGATGTTGATAATGATGGTGATCTGGACCTTGGTGTAACCAATGCTGGGAATGATAATATCTCAATATTGTCGAATAATGGTGATGGTAATTTCCCGGAAATGACGAATTATGCTGTGGGTGATAATCCAGTTGCTGTTTATGGTAATGATTTTAATGATGATGGTTATGTTGACTTTGCTACAGCAAATTATAGCGGCAATGATATCGCTGTGATACTTAATAATGGAGACGGTACTTTTTCTAGTCCAGCAGGATATGCGACCGGAAGTAATACCCGGGCTCTCCACGGTGGTGATTTTGATGGCGATGGTGACATTGACCTGACCGGCAGTAATAATGGTACTAATACTGTCGCTGTACTACTGAATAATGGTGATGGAACATATGCTAACCTGGCAACCTATACGGTCGGTACAAATCCCTGGGGTATTATGTCAGCTGATTACGACTTAGATGGTGCCCTTGATATTGCTTGTGGAAACTACAGTTCAAATAATGTCACAGTTCTCTATAATACTGGCACCGGCGTTCTGGAACACGGTTCATCAGATATCGTCACCCGGCTCAGTATCTATCCGAATCCCTTTAAACAAAACACTATTATCAGATGCCAAATACTGAATACAGCCAATGCTTCGCTGAAAATCTATGATGTAACTGGACGTCTTATTAGAGTATTCAACGTTGACCCGTATGATATGAATAAACCTATGACATCGGTGTCATGGAACGGTACTGATGAGCTTGAAAGGATAGTGCCTAATGGTGTATACTTTTGTCATTTGAATGCAGACAATAGAACACTGACCAGACAGATCGTATTACTACGTTAATAAGATAAGTATGCACGGATATTTATAGATTCTTCTTTATCGTATCTAATCTTTCTTTAACATCAGGCACATTCTTGAACCATTTTTCGAGTTTTTCGCATATATAGTCATCACAATATGCACAGTTTTCTACCTTTTTCTCAACCCCGCATTTTCTAATCTCGCATTCACCACAATGGCTTATTTGAACACCTTCTGTGGCAAGGCAACCTACGCAGTTGATTTGCTCAGGAGTGATTTCAGCACCAAAGGTTTTGGACCAGTCCCCGGCAGTCTTTTTTCGCAATTCGTCATCATTATTCTTGTGGGCAAGGAATGCCGGGCAGGTAGTACACTCAAGACCACAAAATGCAATTATTTCATCCATGTAACCTCCTTCAATGTCAATTTGCTCATTTGTTTTATTTCATTCAAGTATAATGATACGCTCATGTGTGTCAAGGTTAAATCATATCCCGTGCGAGGTCATCAAACATGACCGTGGTAATCTCCGCTATATAATTCTCTGTGCTTGTGTTACGCCGTTACTCTGATACGCGGTTACGCTGATACTCAAAAAAGGGGGAGAGGTTGAGCAAGATTTCAAAAATAACGGGGAGTTTGTTTTACGGTTTAAATATGGAAATTTGACGATATTTTGTGTCTTTGAGAGCTGCTCTTTGTTGATCAGCGTATTTTTTAAACAATGAATGCTTACGCTCTAAATACTGTGTAGGGGGGACCTCGTCGTATAGGTAGTGGTAGAGCTTGATGCATTGTGAACCAATGAATCTGAAGTAGTAACTTGGGTGTTTACCTTGTTTAACGTATACTGTCCTTTTTGGTAAACCAATTTTCTCGAGTTGTGTTAGCATTCCTTTAATAAATGGGGAAGAACCACTGTAAAAACCTCCTCTAATATAATTGGATCTTGATTTCTCATACTAGTTTGCATAATAACTATTATCAGACCCAAATGATCGAAGGTGAATATCGCTGCATATATTGCAAAATAAGGAAAAAGCAGCTCGGAAAGCCGGCATTCAACCTCCTGCATGCGTTATTCCTCATGATGATCATGGAGACCTCCAGTATTTATGTATTCATTACACTATCGATTTAGTCATCCGATTTATCGAATTCGATAGCAGGTCGTATTCGTAAAAAAGACATAAACGATATGGAATTCCATCCACGCACTTTTGGCAAAAGTGCGTGGATCACTTCTAAAAACAGTAATTGGGTAAAACAGTTATTAAGTCATTAAGTAATTTAGTTATTAAAAGACGTTTCATCCATTTCTTTAGTCTATTTTGTTCTTTCTGCTCACTGCCTAGTGCCTAGTATTTACTCCGATACTCCGTTACTCAATTATCCCCGCACCCAGTGCCGTTTCTCCAATTCTCCGTTTCTATATTTCCAGCGCAGCTCTCTTCCAGTCCGACATGTTTTGTGGCGGACTCCTTTCCACCCCACACCTTTACTTATCTATTTTCTTCTGGGGAGCGCACAATTTGCAGTATGTACACTGGTCAAGCGCTTGGTTATCATTAGACAGACTAAAAAAGGTGTGTGGGTCCCTTCCAATCACTTGTGATTCAATGACGTACTTGCTTATTGTACTAAAAACGCAAACCCATCCAATGTTGGACAGGTTTGCGGTTCAAGAAAGAAGCAAAAGCAATAATGCCTCTTCTGTAAATATTATACTCAACCTGCCAAGAAAATCAAGGGTGGAGATTGTATAGAGATACATTAAAGCCAATTTTTTGCCTTGATACGCTTACAATTTTGTTTAATCTATTGCCAAAAAGTCTCGTAAAATAGGGAGATAACTAAGTATTGTCGCCTTTATTCTCATGTGGCGCGAAAAAACTACATTCCTGTAGTTTTAGGTCCTTAAGCAGGCTTTTCACCTCTTCAGCTTGTGTTTTCTTGACCATTAGCTTGGCTGGATCAGCCCATGGTTTGACCAAGCCAAGAAAACGCTCGCCTTTGAAAAAGTAGTGGACACCAGCCGCATCAAGTATTGATTTTATGATTGCAACGTCACCAAGACTAAATGTGCTGAGCACTGCGGTGAGTTCAGGAACATTGCCCTGTTCTTCAGTTAGTTTTTCAACCAACAAAACATCGCACTCAGGGCATTCTGTTATACCCGGCATATACTCAGCTTTGCATATTGGACAAAACATATACTTCCTCCTCTTGATATGCGTCTCCCCTATTTTGTCAAACGTTGTAGTCATACGGAACGTCTTTTCGAAGTATATTCACTCAATTCACTTAGTCAACATGTTGATGTAATTTAAGGTATTGACATAACACAAATATTCAGTAAAATTACGCTAGAGACTTAAATATATGAAAGGGGGTTATATGAAATTGGTATCGTTATTATTGGTTGTGACATGTTTAGGCGCTACCAATGTACACAAACACGGTGTGGTAATGCCACGTGAGGTATTTCCTGATGATAATGCTACTATTATCTCGTTTTCTAACGGCATCGAGTTCGACACACGTAATGGCGAACCTCAATTAGCAACTGCTCTAACGATTGAAGGATATCAGGGAAGCGGATATTACATTGTCCAAATGATTGGTCCTATCTACGATGCCTGGACTGAAGAACTAAAAGCAGATGGAATTGAGATCCTTGGATATGCTCCGCACTATGCGCTTATTGTTCATGCTGATGCTGAACAGATCATACAAGCTAAAACAAAATCATTTGTGCAATGGACCGGGAGATATCAACCTGCGTACAAACTCGAAAAGGACATCCTGAACCTGAAAGGTACTATCCATACCGCAGTACAGGTTTTCCCAAATGAAGATCTTAATCGTATAGTACAGCAGATAAGAGAAATGGGGTTTGACGTCATGCAAATAGAGAACCATTATTTGTGTAAGACCATGGAAGTCATACTTGATGCTGGGCAGCTCAGTGACATTGCGCGCATACCGGCTGTTCTCTGGATTCAGGAGTGGTCTGAACCCACTCTGGCAAACCAGAATTGTCAGTGGGTCACGCAAACTGGCTGGCGTTCAAGTATTCCGTCAAACCCAGGTGCCCGGCAAGTATGGTATAATGGCGTGGTCGGTAATGGTGTCGTGCTCAATTCCACGGATACTGGGATCACGACTAATCACCAACAGTTTTATGATCCTTCATACCCTATTACGGGAACGGGCGTGTATCCAAATCATCGTAAGATTGTTGGATATAAAAACTATCAAGGCGCGGCCTTTGGTGATGTAGGTGGATGTCATGGTACACATGTAAACTGTACAGTTGCTGGTGACGATACGACACAAGGTTCGAGTAATTATGATGGGATGGCAAAGAAAGCGCGCATTTATTTCGTCGACATCGGCAATGCTAGTGGTGGACTCGTTGTTCCCCAGAACTTGACCGCAATGTATGATACCATACATCTTGGCCGCGGACTCCCCTATACGATTCTGCAGCATTCAGGTTCTTGGGGTTGGGGTAATTCAAGTGGTACATATTTACTACAGGATGCTTCGACTGATGCCTATATCTATGCTAATGCTGATTTTCTCAATCTCTATGCAGCGGGCAATGAATATTCGAGTACGAGGATTAGAAATCCCGGTATTGCCAAGAATATTCTGACTGTCGGTGCTATGCTCAACAGCACGAATTCCACACAGATTGCATCGTTTTCCAGTCGTGGTCCTACCCAGGATAACCGTATGAAACCGAATATAATGGCACCTGGTGATGGCACGACTTTATGGGCTGGTCTCTGGTCAGCGGATGGCGCCGGCACGTCAGGCTACAAAGGTATGTCAGGAACGAGCATGGCAACACCTGCGACAAATGGTGCAATTGGTTTGATTCGGCAATATCTCCTTGCCGGTTTTTACCCATCTGGTGCCGCAAATACCTCTGATTCAATCAAATATCAGAGTGCTGCTTTGCTAAGGGCTATGACAATGGTTTCTGCAGATCCGAATGTTGGCTATACGATCCCTAATTCCAATGTAGGTTGGGGCAGGATCGATGTTGATAGTGTTCTGTTCTTTGCTGGGAATTCCAGGAATTTGATCCTCATCGATGATACTATTGGTGTCACTACAGGCATGTCAATTACTGATTCCTTCGTTGTTAATTCGGCAATACCGTTGCGTGTTTGCATGGCTTGGACTGATACTGCCGCATCATCTGGTGCAAATCCTACACTCGTCAATAATCTACATCTTGAACTGACCGCGCCGAGCGGAACTTATTATCGAGGTAATCAGTACAGCGGCGGACAGTCGTCTTCAAACCCAGGATCCTGGGATAATATAAATGTCGAAGAGTGTGCCCGTATCAATAGCCCGCAAACCGGAGTTTGGTATATTACGGTCATTGGTCAGAATGTTCCAAATGGTCCTATGGGATTTGCCTATGCGATAACTGGAGATCTTAGCTTCAATCCAGGTATCGAAGAAAACACAAACACTTATGTGCCAGGCACGAGAATCAGTAATTTCAGTACGATTACAAAGGACAAACTACATCTTGAAATATATGTCGGTTCGACGACCGACCTTAACATAAGGGTATTTGATCTAACCGGCCGGGTTGTTGATGCCCTTATAAATAGAAACATGTCAGAAGGCACTCACAAAATCGATAAGCCTATTGACCTTGCTTGCGGTGTGTATTTCGTTGAGATTGACGCAGGAGGATTACAGCAAATTGATAAGCTACTGGTAATCAAGTAAGGTAGTCATGTAAGAAAAAAGGGGCGGGTTTCCGCCCCTTTTTTCTTACATGTTTTTCTCAGATACTCTTTATAAACGACGCAAAGTCTTTTAGAGTTATTTGTTTCTGCTCACCGCTTTCCATATCTTTCACGCTGCACACTTTTGCCTTTGCTTCATCTTCCCCATACAAAACAGTGTAGTCTACTTGAAGACGATTGGCTTTTTTGAGCTGGCGTTTGATCGAGTCCTTTGGGTTTCCCATAATACAGACGTGATCATTCCCCTGTATCGTATTTCGCAATTCTAGGGTCTTAGTTATCAACCCCTCCCCTATTGTCGCGATGAAAAATCTTTTTCTCTGCACAAGAGGCGGTTGTTCATCAGCTAAACTAAGAATTACGCAATCAACACCCATTGCCCATCCTAAAGCCGGTGCATTTACACCGCCGAGTTCTTCCATGAGGAGATCGTACCGCCCGCCAGCCAGTATCGTATCCCGTGCGCCAAGGAGTTGGTGTTTGAACTCAAATACAGTCCGGGTGTAGTAATCAAGTCCGCGCACGAGTTTTTTGTTTTCCGTGTATTCAATACTAAATTTGCCAAGAAACTTTTTGACTGTTGCGTAGTGTTGGGTACAGTCTGCACAAAGGTTGTCTGTGATCTTCGGCGCAGTATCGTAGATTTCTTGGCATTTTTGCTCTTTGCAGTCAAAGATGCGTAGAAAATTCTTATCTAACCGAATCTTGCAATTCGAACAAAGCACCTTTGTTTTAGCTCTCAAAAAATCTTTGAGAGCCTTTTTGTAGAGAGAACGACACTTCGGGCATCCTATTGAGTTGATTTCTATAGTAAAGCCACCAGCGCCGACTGACTCCAGAAATCTCTGTCCCTGTTCAATCATTTCCGCATCGTATATAGGATCGTCTTCACCGATCAATTCAATACCGATCTGGATGAACTCGCGATACCTCCCTTTCTGAGGTCGCTCTTTTCGGTACATCGGTCCGATATACAGGAAACGCCGCGGCAAAGGGATTTTGTTTTCGATAATTGCCCGCAGGACTGATGCAGTTCCTTCAGGTCTAAGCATATATACTCTTTTGCCGGCTTTGAAGGTATAGTTTTCCTTTTCGACAATATCAGTGTGTTCACCGATTGAACGTATGAAGAGATCGGCCATTTCAAACGTCGGAGTTCTTATTTCTTGATAACCATTCCTTACAAAGAAACTGCGGGCTGCATTACATACTGCCTCAATTCTTTTCAGCTCTTTACCGTAAATATCTCTTGTCCCCTTAGGTTTTTGATATAGCATTTCTAATTGCACTCCTCCTGTGGAAAATCACATATGAAAAGAGAAGGCCTAATAAGCCAAAGCCGATATCGAGTAATTCAAAACCACGTCCTGGTATAAAAATTTGCTGAAATTCTGCGAGAAATGCAACGCTGCAGCCGATTGCGAAAAAAAACCAGGTCTTCAATAGCCGGTATTCCAAAATACCCAAAATGAAAAAGATCGCGAAATGGAACAATTTGTCAAGCCCTATATATTCTATAGTTGGCACCTTCAGCTTTGGATATCCGGTGAGAACGAATATAACTATGATCCAGAATATCAAAAGAAGAACTTTGGTTTTTTCCTTCATTCATCCTCTTCCCATTCTTTAATGACTTCTATTACATCGTTACCTGTTCGACAGTTGATAATTTCGTTCTTAAGATTGTCGTCGTTCATTAGTCTCAAAGTCTGCGCCAGTATGGCAGCGTGGTTATCTTTTTTCGAAAAAAGATGGAGGATTATTATTTTGATTGGTAATAGATCAAGACTTTCAAATTTTGCACCTTTTGGTATTATTGCCATAATGATTTCGGTCTTTGCCTTATTCTCAAGTATAACACGTGGCAGAGCAACTCCGTTGCCCAGAACAGTTGACATGGTCGCCTCTCGTTCCATAATTCGCTCAATCGCTTCAGATGTTTCTACTTCACTGACGTGGAGCATCTGTTCCATCGCCTGCTTGTAGTCTACCGCATCAAGGTCGAACAGAATTCTGTTTTTAGCAAGATATTCAGTTACCACCACTATCCTTATTGGATATTATATCATCATCAATTTGTTCAAAATATTCTTTTGATGCACCACAGTCCGGGCACCCCCAGTATTCAGGTAATGCAGAAAAAAAGCGGCCTGGTTCTATTCCATATTCAGTATCACCAAGCTGCAGGTCGTATATATAACCGCAGATTGAACAACGCCATTTCTCCATTTTACTCCTATGCAATAATACTACAAATTAATGAAAACCTCAAGCACAAAATTAATCAGAGTTTCCATCCCTTCAGCCAGTTCTTGCTCGGTAACGTATTTGGTGAAGTGTTCATCGGCACCGACTATATCCGAAACGAGTAAGAAAGAAGCTGCTTCTTTATTGCTACGGTTTGCCAGATAGTATATTAGACTAGTCTCCATCTCCACCGCAACGACGCCCTTTTTCCGGAGATTATCGACATAATCAGGAAAGGGGTTATAGAACACATCAACACTTGCAACACCGCTGAAACATACCTTAGTGTCCAGAGCCTTGGAAATATCGTGTGCCACCTTCAATATATTGAAAGTCGCATAGGGTGCAAGTGGTTCATGTCTCAAATAAGTCTGAGTTGTTCCGTCAAAAGGTGAAGCAGCTACCGCGGCAACGATGTCCAATGGTCTTATGTGCTCACCTATACCACCGCATGTACCTATCCTAATGAATCTTTCGACATCGAGCTGGATCAGTTCTTCAACCACGATCGCAGCTGAAGGACATCCAATGCCAGTAGTTTGTACCGATACTTCTTTACTTTTGTATTGTCCAGTATACCCAAACAGCCCCCGGTTGTCATTGACAAGTCTTGTTTTATCTAATAGCTTACTTATTCTATCAGCCCTACCTGGATCTCCAACCAGAAGCACAGTGGGCGCATAATCGCCTTTGTTCGCTTTTAAATGTATGGGCATAAAACCTCCTCACACTGTAAAAAATTCCAAAAATCAAATTACAAATTCCAAACAATTACCAAAACTCAATGAAATTGTACTTAACAGAATTAACGCGGAGTTCCGCGGAAGACATACAATGATCAATTGTTTGATATTTCTTCTCCAGTAGGTTGTGATAATTGTTCGATATATTTTAACAGGGAATCACGACATTGTTCGAAATCAGCCATATATTTTTTTTCCACTGATGGCGCTCGTGGGATCTTGACCTTTAGTGGATTTATCGGCACACCATTTTTGTGCAACTCGAAATGAAGATGTGGCCCGGTTGATAGCCCGGTTGAACCAACATAGCCTATTAATTCACCGCTCTTGACTTTTTTCCCTTTGTACAAACCCTTGGCGAATTTTGAAAGGTGACCGTAACGCGTCTTGAAATTGTTTTTGTGTTTTATTTCAACAAGGTTGCCATAACCACCGCGCCATCCTTTATAAGTCACTACTCCGTCGCCAATTGAGGATATCGGCGTACCAGTAGGTGCACAGTAGTCTAAACCGTGGTGCGGTCGCCAGATTTTTAGAATCGGATGGAACCTACGTTTTGAGAAATATGAGCTAATATACGAAAATCTTAAAGGCGATTTCAATAGGGACTTGCGGAGCGACTCTCCCTTCAAGTTGTAATAATCCTCATGACCAGTGGCATCCATGTAATATACGCCATAGTATAGACCGACATCGCCGTTGTAACAGGTCGCGAGTATGTTCTGATATCCAATAAACTGCGAATCACAGAAGGTCTTTTCCAACAGGACGAAAAAAGAATCATGCTTTTGGGTTTCAGTAACGAAATCTATTTCCCATGCAAAGATGTCCACAAATCTAAACACCAGATTGGGTGTTTCTCCTTGTTCTAAAAGAGTTTCATAGAGGGTTGATTGAATCGCTCCAGTGATAAAGCACGCTACTGTATCGATGTATGGTAGTTTCATAGAAACAGACGGGTGTGAACTTCCCTTTGTGACATAGTATTCACATGTGATACTTTTTTTATACGTAAGATTTAAGAAAAGACTATCCTCAAACGCCAGGGTAACTGAATCGCCAGGTATACAATAGCGGAACGGAAACCCGGCGTTCTTCATGGCACTCAGCACCTCAGTAGTTGATCGATGCGGTAGCACACGGTCGAGAATATCCTCCAGAACTTCACCTTTTTTGACAACATAACATACTGTAGTACGAACAACCTGTTCAGTAACATCTTTCTTAGCTGGACAGCCTAATACCAGGGCGAGCAGGAATACTAAAGGAGAAATGTGACTATATGCTGTCTTTAATGTATTTCTTAATCCACGCATTTCTAATTGTGTTTTTATATGCTAACGAATACCCTTCGATAGCCAGCCCACCTAATTCCTTAAGAGAACTGAGTATCTTCTGCATATCTGAAAAACCCCATATATCGAATTCGACCTGGATAAATCTCTTTTTGAATCGCGAGGTGATGTTTCCTGAGAAACCCACCCGGTTAACAAGTCTTCTCAGTTCCTTAATCCTCAGTTTCGTCGTTAAAGCCAAGTGGAGGTGGGCGTAGTTCTTTAACGCTGACCAATTGAAATTCGGGAAAATTGAGATAATCCCCTTTCGATTCCTTCTCGACCAAATCATCCGTGAAAGCTTTATATCATCCTCTAACATAGGGTTATTTACCATTGAATTTATTTTTTCATAGTTTAACTGACGTAGCTGGTCATACAATCGGGCAATGAGCTGCCAGTTTTCTTTTATCATTATTTTTGGCACCGCTATATTATATGCGTCGATCTTATAGATTTCGGCATACTTAATACCTGGTGTTTTATTTATGATTCGATAGGTTTCCCTTAGTTTCTTCGTATAAAATAATAGCGAGATATTGGGACAGACACCTCGCGGAAATGTCAGATTCTCAACAACTTCTTCAAGGCACGGGATCGAGCGTTCTGGTTTAAAACGGGCGGTTGTTTCTGCAGCGATGCAACCCCAGTACCACTTGCCGCCCATTATGCCTGGCAGGAACAATTTGATGCCGTAGTTCTCTATGAAGCCGGTGTCTTCGAAATTCTTAACACGCAGCAGGATTTCCTCTTTCGTGATCTGGAACTTGCTAATGATCTCATGAAGTGGGATACTGCCGTGCAACTCAAGCAGGCGTATTATTTTGAGATCAATCGGATCAATAATCACGGTATCATTATAGGTAAAAAAATGTCAAAGTCAACTATTTACCAATGCAGAAATCATTGAATATCTTTTCAAGTATGTCCTTACGCATAACCTTTCCAGTTAACTCACCAATTGTTTCAAGGGCTGAATGAAGTTCAAAAGCCACGAGTTCTGATGAAACAGCACTCATACCTTTTTCCAGGTAGTCATTTACTTTTTTCAATGCATCAACGTGCCTTTGTTTCGTCAGAAAAACCTGTTTAGGCACTGATGTCCGAATAAGTTTCTCATTGATACACTTCGTTAACATATCCAAATTTTCACCTGTTTTAGCAGATAGTTTTATTGAATCACTCAATATCGTACTTTCATTAAGTCTGACATTCATATCTATCTTGTTGACGATAAGCACCCTGTTTTCCTCTTTTGTTAGACTGTAAAGGGAGATATCCTGTTCATTTATGGGTTCGCTGCCATCAAAAACGAGGAGGACAAGATCAGCCTGGTCCAGGAGTTTTAAACTCCTTTGCTGAGCGATAATATTCAAACCAGTAGCTTTGTCAAGAAAGCCTGCCGTGTCATACAGCCAGATGTACAATCCATGGAGTTCAATGCAGGCATCAATATAGTCGCGTGTTGTACCTGGTTCTTCGTGAGTAATAGCTCGATCAAACCCTATCATTTTGTTGAAAAGTGTTGACTTTCCGACATTGGCGCGGCCAACTATGAGCACCTTATAACCTTCTTTTATTTTCCTACCCAGTTCCGCTCCTTTCAACAAAATGTCGATTGCACTGATTATTACTGATATCTTATCGGCTATCTGTGATTTTGAACTATTCAAAACATCTTGTACCTCTTCTTCTTCGGGAAAATCAATATTTGCCTCTACCAGTGATAAAAGGTCGACGATTTGTGAACGTAACTCATAAATCTTTTCTGAAAGCTTACCTTCATATTGGGCGATTGCCAGTTTTCTGGCTTCGTCACAAGTAGCTTGTACAGTATCAAGTACTGCTTCGGCTTGGAGTAAGTCAATCTTTCCATTCAATAAGGAACGCTTGGTAAACTCACCACGTTGGGCAAGACGCGCACCTAGATTAGTCAATAGGGCTACTATTTTTTCTACTATCACCGGGTTTCCGTGACAGGATACTTCAGCCACATCTTCACCCGTATACGAATACGGTCCTTCGAAAAAAGTCACTAATACTCTATCAATCAGATCGCCGGTTTGAGGATTAACAATCCTACCATAATAAGCGCGGTTCGGCACAAGCTCCGCTTCGGTGTTTTTTGATTGAAATATTTTGTTTATATAGTGCTTTGTTTCGGGACCATTGACTCGGAGTACTGCTATGCTTGAATATCCAGCTGCTGTTGCACAAGCTACTATTGTATCATTCAAACTCATCATTCGGAGCAATTATAACATTCTTGCTCACTCCTTTACCGATCGTGTAGATCTTAACCCCTTTTATCTCAGCCAGTTTATGCTCAACTATCTGTTGTTCCTTTTTGGTCAAAGGATCCAAGGCCATCTCTCTGCCGGTCTGTAAAACAATACGTGCAATGGCTTCTGCTTTCTTTTTCAGGAAATTATTCCGGCGCATTCGGTAGCCGCCAACATCAACTAGAATTTTGAGGTTTGGGTGAAACCGCTTCATAAGTCGAGAAATCAGATATTGTAGGGACCAAAGCGTTTCTCCCTTCTTCCCGATCAGAATTGCGTCGGTGTGCTTTGTTTTTATGTTTAGGTACAGTCCTTTATCATCTTTGCTGATCGTAATATTCGGCTTGAATCCGCAACTGGTAAGGATGAAGCCTGCTAGTTCGGAAAGATGCTGGCGAGGTTCTTTGATTGTTACTCTCACTTGCGTTTCTTCATCAGTTTCTGATAGGATTTCGTAGTCAACCTCTTTTTTCCTCACTCTTAATATATCTATTCCATTTTGGATTGCTTCGGTTAGATTAGTACCAGATGCTTCGACCGTTTTCATTTAATACCTCCTCTTTTAGTTATGATGTGCTCGAGCAGAGTTAAAATATTGTATGAAAACCAATAAAGTTGCAGTCCCGACGGGAAATTTAAGAAGATAAAAACCATGAATATAGGCATGATAATGACCATGAATCTTTGCCTCGGGTCAAGCGTAGTCATAAGAGATTGAACGAGCATAATAACGCCCATGCTAATCGGTAATACGTATGTTGGATCCTTTATAGACAGATCGGTCAACCAGAAGATAAACGGAGCTTGTCTGAACTCAATTGATGCAATTAGCGTCTGATATAGTGCAAAGAAGATCGGCATCTGTATCAAAAGCGGGAGACATCCGCCAAGAGGGTTGACTTTGTAGGTTTTATACAACTGCATCATCTCCTGATTTAGCCGCTGTGGATCCTCCTTATATTTCTTCTGTATTTTCTTTAGCTCAGGTTGAATCATCTGCATCTTTTGTTGTGAGAGTATCATTTTCCTCGAAAGCGGGAAAAACACAGTCTTTATCAAAATAGCAAAAAATACAATAGAAAAACCATAGTTTTTTAAAATTGAATAAAATAGGTTGAAAATCAAGAGGATTATCCGTGAAATAGGTCCCATTAACCCACCGGATGCCATTTTCTCATAGCCTTTTTCGAACTTAGCCAGTTCAGAATACTTGATTGGCAACAAGAGCACTTCGACATCTATTGTCTCAGCTCCTATGATCTCTGCGCCGTAACGGTCACCGCCGCCCCTCATATAGAAACAACCAAACATCGCGCGCTGAATATCAATATGCTCCACTTTAATATCAGCCGCCGCTTTGGGACTATCCTTTAACAATTTGTAAAAATTGATAGTGTTAATTATATTCAAATTATTTACTACTAGAACAAAATACTTGGTTCTAAGCGCCAACCATTCAACATCAGCGGTGTATTCTAATTTATCTTTCACCTTCTTTTTCAGCTGTTCAACTTGTTCGTTTTTGACGTACACATTGAAGTGTCTAAGGTCTTCTCCCTTATTTTTCTCTTCGGTTATGCGTAACCCTGCTTTAAGGCTCAAAATTTGGTCTGCGATATTAGGCATATCTGTTTTAATCCTAAAACCATGGGGATTATTAAAGTAATAGATTTTCCTATAGGTATTGCCCTTATACAAGTACGTAAAGACAACTGAATCACCGCTGATATCACTATCATAAACAGGGATTTCATTGTTGTTGAGTCTGGAAACAAATAGGTATTCACCTTCAGGAATAATATTAACGTCGTATTTTTTAAGGTAGAATTCTTTGACTGAAGCGCCTGCGTTGGAAAGCACAACACTAATTTCAGGACTATCGATAACGATTGTATCTGCATGTTCGGGCATCGTAGCAGGTACTGGCAGGTCTTTTACCGCAGACGGGTGCTTGATGACCGTTGTATCGGGACGGTCAGGTTTAGTTGGCTCAATGCTTTTTGGGGATTTGCTTAATTGACTCCAGACTAAAAGAATTACTATTATTAAGAGAAATGCCATGGCGGTACGCACCCGATCACTCATTGCTGTACTCCTTACCCTGTTGCATAACCAACATCCTATGGGATTTACATCTCACTATATCAATAAAGCCCCTACCTGGTGGTGGTGGTGGATCCCAACCCCCTGGGCAGAAGGGATGGCACCTCAGTATACGCAAGAAACTCAAGATACTGCCTTTTAACACACCGTGATTGTTCAAGACACTAATTGCGTACTGCGAACAGGACGGTGTAAAACGACAGGTTTTAGGTAGTATCCTGCTGAGGGTTATTTGATAAACCCGGATTAAAATAATCGCTATATATTTCATAAATGCTCCTGAAACTTCCTGATAATGTTCAGGATTTGTTCAGAGTTAAGTGGGTGTTGTGCATAAAATATCACCTGCAACCCTCTAAAAATCTCTTTATTCATCCGATATGCCTCCCTAATTCTTCGCTTAACCTTATTCCGCTCAACCGCGCAGCCAATCTTCTTGGAGGCGACAAAACCAACCGCTTGCTTCTTTGACCGCAAGTAGATTATTGTTAGTTGTCCGCAATGGAACCTATTGCCTTTTGCGAACAATTGTTTTACTACCTGCTGCTTGAGTCTTTCCGCTTCAGATAGACCAAAGTTCTTGACCCGATTATTGCTTTTATTACATGTACCGCTCCGAGAAACCAATATCCTGTTGTCCTTAAACGGCTAACCGCGTTCGCTTCTTCTTCCTCCTTCTCTTCAGAACATCACGCCCGCTTTTTGTTTTTATACGTTTCCGAAATCCATGTTTTTTTTGCCGTTTCCTGCGACTCGGTTGATAGGTTCTTTTCATCCCTGAATTATATACAGAAAATAGAAGTAGTCAACAACTTTATTGACTAGGACGAATAATTACTTATAATCCTTTAGAATCATGGAAAGTGGTCCTCGAGATATCATAAATTCCTTGGCAAAGGCAGTTAAGGCAATCCAAATGTACCATATAAATCATCCTTCAGCAAGAAACTTCTATAATTTGCTGTATGAAAAGATGGCAATATATCTGAAGGAGCATCCAGTTATTGAATACCAAATTGATAAATTCATGATAAGCAACCGCGGAAAAGCAGTGTATAAAGAAGACGAGAAGGAAACCAGCATCGCCTTTCGGTTATTCCGTAATGGCATAAGAAACATCAGCTTTATCAGCGATCTTTCCTTTCATGAACTGATCAAATTTCTCAAAATAATCAGCAAGGTCTCAAAAGATGAAGACATTGCTTTGGAGCTTTGGGAGGGAGATTTCGAGCACATAAACTTTTATGTAGTCGAAGAAGAAGATGAAGTAATTGATTACAAGGTCCCTGATTTCACCAAGATGGACATTGACTACGATGCTAAACTCAGAGAAATTATAGCGCGGGAAAATATTGACTTAGGCGTTCCTATTAGACCTGACTTAGTACCAGAAGAATTGCAGACTTTAAAGAACCAAATAGCTGAAGCTGAACAAACCTCAGCGATCCCTGTTGCAATAACGACTTTAATTAGTTATCTAAACACCGAGAAACTGCACGAGATTATCGATATTCTTAAAGAGTTACTAGAACTATGTATTGACAACAGAAATTTCTACGATGCAATCCGGATCGTAAACAAGTTGAGCGAATATCCAGACATAAATCCAGTTGCAAAATTCGAGACCGAACCAATCATCGTTGGGTTCAAAGACATGATAAATACCGCGCATCAAGAAACCTTTAACGAATTTATGAACTTTATCAGCTTCTTTTCCAAAAAATCGATACCCTATCTTATCAGGTTGACGACTTTCAGCAAATTAAAGGAGCGATTGCAGGATTTACGTAAAGCAGTTGCATACGTAGCGCAGGATGACCCTACCGCCTTGGCAACATTGCTCCAGGAGCAGGATATTGACGTGCTCGTTAACACCATTGCAACACTTGGTTTCATAAAATCAAATGAAACGATCACGCTACTGAAACCATTAATGAACCACCATAATGCCGCAATCAGGATAGAAATCATTGCCGTATTAACGGAAATGGATAAAGCCGTACGTATTGCAAAATACCTGGATGACGATGAGGAAACAGTACGCATAAAAGCACTTCAATCACTAACCCGGCTCAAGTACACGGTCATCTACTATGATCTGCTGAGCAGAATCAAGAATAAAACTTTTCGTAACCTTGATTTTGCTGAACAAAGGGAATACTTCAACTGCCTCGTTGCTAATGGTGGACATGAAGTTATTACCCAGTTGAGGAAAATGCTTTTCAAGTGGGTGTTTTTCAGACGCAAAAGGTACAGTGCTATGAGAAAACTTTCTGCCATGGCACTCGCGGATATCGGTACTGGACATGTCCTGGATATCCTGAGACGGGGTGCAAAAAAACGAAATAAGAACATTAGCAGTGCTTGTGAAATGGCTTTAAGGAAAAAATGAGTATTCATAAATTCGGCACAGACATCATAGCGCTTCTCTACGCTTTGGTTAAGGCAGTTCAAGTCTATGATCTCAACAATAACGTTGTCCAAACTGCCGCAAAAAAAATAGTATACAGTTTAAAGACTTTACTTAATATCTACAGCCGCGTACAGCTGGTTCGATATATGGATTATGTATTCTTTAATAAACAACGGTTAAGGTTTGAAATCGACGGTTATGCAAGCCTTCAATTCATCCATGATAAGTTGAAGACACTTGGTATCAAATCACTCAGCTTCTTACCTGGAATCGACAAGGAAGAAATGATCATTTTCGCTTCTATTTTCAAAAAGAAAAAAGAAGAATTCACAAACGGCTATTCTTCATCAGGTTTCAAACGCATTTTAGTCGAATTCTCGACCGAAGAAGATGAGGTTCCTGATTTCTTAAGAGAAGGCGAACGGATAAAAAGAACATACTTCAAAGCCTTGAAAGTCACCAGAAACCTAATGCAGAACCTCTGGATGAATCAACCGATAGACGTCAAAAGCTCCAGGCGCATTATCTATAACCTTATTGATTCACTGACACAAGATGAATTTGGTTTGCTTACGCTTACCGCAATTAAAAACCTTGACGATTATACATACAACCACTCGCTCAATGTAGGAATACTGTCTCTCGCCCTGGGTCAACGGATAGGTTTGAGCAAAAAGAGTCTTGCCAAACTCGGTTCAGCCGGCATTCTGCATGACATAGGCAAGGTGGCACTTCCCAAAGAACTTATATATAAATCAAAACGACTGACCAATGAAGAATGGGAGCTTTTAAAAAAACACTCTGATTACGGTGTCAAGGAAATTATGAAAGCACGAGGGCTTGATGAAACCGGTTTGATTTCCATGACGATTGCATATCAACACCATTGGAATTACAATGGTAGTGGTTATCCCGTCCATAACAAAAATGAAAGCCCAATCCTTTTTTCGCGCATCGTCCGGATCTGTGATTCGTATGATGCAATGACAACACCAAGGATGTATCAAGTAGTGCCCTACCTTCCCCATTTTGCATTGCGCGTCATGTGGAAATTGAGGAATATTTGGTTTGATCCCTTATTGACTAAAATCTTTATTCAGTTACTGGGTTTGTACCCGATCGGCAGTTGTCTTGAACTTGATAATGGTGAGATAGCTTTGGTCATCAGACAAAATCAAGGATATTCTGACCAGCCAATAGTCAAAATCATCCTTGACAAGGATGAAAAGAAGGTTGACGGCAAGGTCATTGATCTATCAATGAACAGTGGAATAAAAGTTATTAAACCAATCTACGCACAGAAATATGGTATAAATCCAGCAACCTATTTTATATAAATGATAGACGGCTGGGAAAAGGCGAAGAGAGGAAGATAAGAAAAAACAGAAGTTATGAAGTTAAGAATGAAATTTTGTTTCTAATCTTCTCAAATTCATAGTTTCAAATCTTCATCGTAATATTGACTTATTCGTGATTTATATATATAATATAGTGTGAGGAGATTAGCATTAGGGAATCCCGATACAGTACTAAAAGAACTAAAGCAAATCGGCGTCGATGAAGAGGCTTATCCAATATTTGTAAGTAAGGCGCAATACTTAGTTTATAAATTCGACGGCCTTTCCTGCGCTCAGGCAAATGTTTTTAAACAAACAGCGCTCATTTGCGGAGCTGATCTTGCCATCCCCAAGAGTGCGTATGCTGGTGGTAAAGGGAAAATGCTATCCGCTATCCTCTTTGCCAACCGCAGGGAGCTGCAAAAAATAAAACAGCGGCTTGAAGAACAACCATGGATAGAGTCAATAACCATGGAATTAGGGAAAATCCTTGCCCAAAAGACCACCCCGAGTCTAATGCTGGGTCGTAAAAGAATCATTTTCGATCGCACGTATATTATGGGTGCAATAAATATTACGCACGATTCATTTTACCAAGGAAGCCGCTACACCACGATCGACGCGGTCAAAAAGGCGGTGGAGCAAATGAACAAAGATGGCGCTGATTTCATAGACATTGGTGCTGAGTCTACTCGACCCGGTGCAGAATCATTGACCAAGAAAGAAGAAATCGACCGGTTGAAGATTTTTTTTCCTAAGCTTGCCAAAAGCACGAAACTTCCTATTTCCATAGATACTTACAAGGCAGACGTTGCTTCTTATGCAATCGATCAAGGTGCAAAAATCGTCAATGATATTTCCGGGTTGTCTCTCGATAAAAAATTGGCAAAGGTCGTTGCAAAAAATCGCGTCGCCCTTGTAATGATGCATATCAAAGGGACACCCAAAAATATGCAGGTTAATCCCCGTTATGATAATCTAATGGCTGAAATATATGCTTATTTCATAAATAGAATTGACCTTGCGCTTCAGCACGGGGTCGACAGAAAACATATGATAATTGATCCTGGTCTGGGTTTTGGTAAGCGGCTTGAAGATAATTATGAAATAGCTAATCGGCTGAGTGAGTTGACTGACTTTGATCTGCCAATCCTGATCGGTCATTCAAGAAAATCATTTATCGGCAAGCCTTTCAATATTCCTCCAGAACAAAGACTTGAAGGCACGCTCGGTTTTGCCACTATTCTTATAAGAAATGGCGCAAGTATTCTGAGGGTGCATGACGTCTTGCCAGCAAAAAAGGTTGCCATGCTCATCGATAAGGTGAAAAAATGAATCTTTTCGGATTTCTCACAGTCCGTGCTGTTGACATTGTCGATATTGTCCTTGTCGCCCTGCTTCTGTATGAATTCTTTAAATTTGTCAAAGGTACCAAGGCAACACCAATACTAGTAGGCCTTGCGTTATTCTTTATTATTTCATTCATCGCACGATGGCTCGATCTGATGGCATTCTCATGGATAATGCGGTCGATACTGGCGGTTTGGGTTGTTGCGTTCGTAATCGTCTTCCAACCAGAGATACGGAATGCCTTAGCACGTATCGGAAAACAGCGTTCTATCAAGTTCTTCCTAAAGGTTGAAGAGTCGTCAGCTATCGATGAAATTGTTGATGCCATAAAGAAAATGTCTGAAGATAAAATTGGCGCCCTCATCTTAATAGAAAAAAGCATCGGCTTAAAGGATATTATCGATACCGGCATTAAAATAGATGCGCAGGTTAATTCTTCATTATTGAGAACGATCTTTTTCCCGGATACGCCACTCCATGATGGCGCTTGTATTATTCAGGGTGATACATTGGTTGCCGCGGGTTGCGTGTTGCCCCTTAGCGAAAACCCAAGTCTCAGCGGTCGGTACGGATTGAGACACCGCGCCGCCTTAGGTATATCTGAACAGAGCGACGCAATCTGTCTTGTTGTATCTGAAGAAACCGGCAAGATATCATTTGCCTACAAGAGCAAACTCGTAACAAAAGTTGACATAGCTATTCTTAGACGTTCACTTGAGACTATTCTTAGGGAATAAACAATAGAATATCATGGAGGTATCATGAAAACAATTCACATTGTCATCATAGTAATCGTTGCCGCCGCCATAATAATCGGTTTAGCCATTGGCTTCGGCATGAAATCTATGAGCTATGCTGGTAATATCGGTGTTGTTGAAATAGAAAATGTAATAAGCTCTGCCAAGCACGTCGTTAGAGATCTCAAAAGATTTGGCGAAGACCCTTCGATCAAAGCAGTTCTCATTCGCGTTGATTCACCAGGCGGTGGGGTCGCGGCATCTCAAGAGATTTACGAGCAAGTAAAAAAGGTAAAGGCTAAGAAAAAGGTTGTTGTATCAATGGGTGCAGTAGCTGCTTCAGGTGGTTATTACGTTTCCCTACCCGCGGATATAATCGTCGCTAACCCCGGGACAATAACCGGGTCAATCGGCGTAATCATGGAATTCCCAGTATTTAAAGATTTACTGGATAAAATCGGCATTGAGTTTGAGGTTATAAAATCAAGGGAGCATAAAGACATCGGCTCACCATTTAGAAAGATGAGCAAGAAAGAAAAGGAACTATTAGGTGATGTCGTGATGGATGTTTACGAGCAATTTGTCGAGGCAACTGCACAGGCGCGCGACCTTTCCAAAGATAGTGTTCTCAAATTTGCTGATGGTAGAATTCTCACCGGCCGCCAGGCTAAACAAGCCGGCTTAGTAGATACACTGGGCTCTTTTGAAGATGCAGTAGAAATCACTGGTGACCTGGTGGGTATTGAAAAACCTTTGCTCATTTACCCTCCAAAGCACATGAGTTTCATCGATTTCTTCACGGAACCAGTGGAGCGCTTGCTCATGCCCAAACTGAGTTTCTTGTGGCGCTGACGCGACGATATTCATTCATCACCCACTTGATAATCCTATCCCTTTTGCTCTGCGGTTGCACCAGAAAAAAACCACATACTAACCTCGTTGAGTACATAAAGGCAGAAAAGGCGTTAAGAAGTAGGATCGGCCAAGAACCATGGATTGAGGATTCAGTTAGAGCTCTGAGCAAGAGATATGGTTTAGACCTCAACAAAACATTAGCTGAGTTGGCTGATGAACCTGAAGTATGGCTTGAAGTCCTGCAAGAACTCAAAAATGGGAAGTAAATTCTTTGGCGTTGTTGAAGGTTTTTATCGTAAACCCTATACTTTTCGCGAGCGCCTCGATCTGATAGAATTTCTTTCGGCACTTGGTCTGAATACCTATGTATATGGGCCAAAAAAGGATATCTACCATCGAAAAAAGTGGCTTTGCCTTTATCCGGCATCAAAAATGAAGGAATTCAAAAAACTGAATGAGCTTAGTTCTGCTCGAAACGTGCACTTCAATTACGCCCTCTCCCCTATGTCAAAGCCAGACGAAAAAAAAATCATAAACAAAATACACTCAATGGTTGAAATCGGTATATCCCAGTTCAGTCTCTTTTATGATGATATTACTGTAAGAGTGGATAAGAAAACTGCAGAAAAACAGGCGGCCACTGCTAATGAGCTTTTAGATTTTCTTAGGAAGAAAATCCCAAGACCCACGTTGTTTTTTTGTCCCACCCAATATCGGGGTTTCAAGAAAACCGGGTATATAGAGACGATAACAAAAGAACTTGACAAATCCATAATGATATTTTGGACCGGCCCAAAAGTCGTCTCTAAAAGGATTGATGTAAGTCATCTAAATAAGATAACTGAATTAATGAAAAGACCTTTGTTGATCTGGGATAATATCTTTGCCAATGATTATTTACCGGGCGTCATTTTAAAGTTCCCTTATCGCTACCGCGCTCCTCAAATAGTTGAACAAACCCAGGGTATTCTTATCAACCCGATGAATCAATACAAAACGTCTAAACCCCTGATATACACGGCAGCAGAATTCATAAAAGCACCGTACCGGTATGTTCCGAAAGAAGCCTGGAAACAAGCCATGCATATTAGAAATTAGTATTTCCCATTAACGTCTTGATTTGTGCTAATGCTTATGTATAATAACTGTGCTTATGTATAATAACTGAAAGGAGGAATTATGACGCTCATGTTCATTTTTATGATAGTAACTAACCCTTTTTATGAAGCGAATTTTAGCTCACTGCCAATGCGTTCGCTCAGTGTTTTCTCAAATCCGGCTGGATTAGGCATAAATAAAGGTGCTGAAATTTTCGGTACTTATCAACCAGACCCAGATATCATTGTCGCCGGTATCTCATTGGCAAACCTGGGACTGGGAATGAAAAAGGTCACCGATGGTACTACCCATTATGAAATAGGTTCTGGATATAAATTACCGGGCGCTTTTTCTTTAGGATACGCCTACCAATTCGGCGATATTTCAAAGCATATCTTTGGTGTGGAAGCTCGCGTAACTAAAAAACTTGCCCTGGGTTATAAGACAACAATCGGTACAAAATACCACATGTTCGGCGGTATAAGTATTAGACCTTTTGAGGAATATCTTACGTTGAGTTGTGATCTTGAATACGAAGGGATCGACAGCATATTTACTTATTATTGGGGTGCCATGTTTATGCCGATCAAGGGCATGAAATTATATTTTCGCGCAGACGAAGATTTCAAATGGGATACTGGTCTTGAGCTTTCCTTTGGAAAAATCAAGATCGCTGGTTCATATTGTGAAGAAGAAGAGAAAATGAGCGGCGGAATTCTGTTGTCAGCACAGACATACGAGACATTTATACCAAAAAAAAACAAGATTACAACCCTCACACTGAGTGGTGATTACCCAGAAATCAGAAGGAAATCTTTTTTTGGCATTCCGTTAAAAGCAGAACAAGGCTATACAAAATTACTCAATAATCTGGAATCTTTGAAAGATAGAGATGATATCCACGTTGTGGTCATAAAGGTAAAAAATAGTAAGCTTGGTGCTGCTCAGATTGAAGAATTAAACAATACTCTAACCAGATTAAAGAACTCAGGTAAAAAAATAGTGTTCTTTGCAGATAACTATCACAGTACTTTAACTTATGGCTTGGCTTGTGCCGGTGATGAGATATTATTGTCGCCTTTAGGTAGCATAAAAATACCGGGGTTAGCAATGAGGAAACCCTATATTAAAGGTACTCTGGAAAAATTAGGTCTTGAAATCGATGTAAACCATGTTGGTAAATACAAGTCCGCCATTGAAATATTCGAAAGGACAAGTATGTCCGAGGCGGATCGCGAACAGATAAGTAAGCTCCTTGATGACCTCTATTATCCGGTAATAGAGAAAATATCTAAGGCGCGGGGTAAACCAGTAGATGAAATAGAAGAGCTGATTAACCGTGCTGGTTATTTTAACAGTGAGGAAGCACTCAATCATGACTTAGTTGATGCGGTATTATATGAATTTGAGATTGACGATTACTTGCATGAGCAATGCGGCAAAATGGCAGTTGTTGATTTTAGTGACATCATTGGCGAAAAAACCGTTGCTGAAACATGGCATTCTGACAAACCGAAGATAGCCTTAGTAATTGCCGAAGGTTCAATTGTACCTGGGTATGGAAAACCGGATTTTTTCCAATCAAGTTTAATTGGTGGTGAAAAATATGCCGAGATATTCAATAGGATAGCTGAAGATGCCCAGATTAAAGCTGTGATTTTAAGAATTAATTCTGGTGGCGGTGATGCATTTGCTTCTGAAGAAATTGCCTATGCAGTAAAGCAATGTGCCGATACCAAACCAGTAATTGTGTCAATGGGTGATGTGGCTGGTTCAGGGGGTTATTATATAGCATGCCTTGCCGACAAAATTTACGCAAACAACAATACGATAACTGGATCGATTGGTGTTTTGGGTGTAAACCTTATTACCAAAGGGTTATATGAGAAGCTTGGTATTACGTGGGATTATGTTAAAAAAGGTGAACACAGTGATGCTTTCTGGGGGTTGCGACATAATACTGAAGAAGAAATGGCGCTATATGATAAAGAAGTCAAATGGTATTACGATAAATTTACAAAACGTGTTGCTCAAGGGAGGAAACTTACTCAAAGCAAAGTAGATTCCTTGGGTCAGGGTAGGATCTACTCAGGCACGCATGCCAGCGAAGTCGGTTTGGTTGATGAAACTGGTGATTTTCTCGATGCTCTTAAAGCCGCAAAAAAAGCATCAGGTATAACCGGGGATGTTGAAATCGTCGTCTACCCGGGGAGTAGAGGTATTTCGTTTTTTAACAAAGCGAGTGTCCTTACTGGCATGCTGTACAAAATGCCTGAATATGAAGTCAAATAAACCCCGCTATCGCGTGATTTATTTGACAATAACTACTTTTAGACAACCCGCTCCGACATTTTTTAGTTTTAGGAAATAAACCCCGCACGGCAAATTCATTCTTGTTCTGGGATTTGCTACTTCAGTTACGACTTGCCCTAAGGGATTGTAAACAATAATGGGATAAGCATCAATTCTCTTGACCAACGAAGCGAAGAGAACACCGGTACGAACTGGATTCGTGATGGCTGGAACAGTGATCTGCGCTCCTTTGTTTTCATGCACACTGAATGGGGGGTTGGGTTGACCAGGGGTGATCGCGGTGTAATCGTGAAAATCAATAGAGTTGTTATCAGTGTCATATCCGTCTGGGTATCGACCAAGAGAATGATTGCACCCCACAGCTGGAGCCGGTCGCCATTCGCCGGTAAAGAACCAACCGTTGAGTGTACCATAGCCCAACGCATCGACCGTAACATTATTCAACCTTAGTTCAACATTATCAGGTCCGTTCTGCAAATTAGCATTGCTCGTCACAAAATCATAATTAACTACTCCTGAATCTTGGGCGATAACGAAAAAGCCATTGTTGGGTATGGAATTACCAGTTAAATCAATAGACACATAGTCACTTCCGTTGAGTCCGTTTACCCCAACAAGTACGAAGTCGTTAAGACTGACACCCCCGGGACCATAAAGCTCAACAAAACAGGCCGAGTCAATGCCTGGTGTATCATAGAGGATTTCGTTTATGGATATTCCAGTTTCCCCCACATAAAAGGCGTGGGTATCTGACACCGTAACAAGGCCATCATTATCGATAAATTCCAGATAGTAGAAAATAGTGTCTCCTGCAGCCTGTTCTGGTACCTGGAACATGAACGTATCATTACTAACGCTGCTGTGAGACATTTTTACTGGGCTATTAAGATTATTGATTCCGTAGAATAGTGTGTCGTTAATAATAGTGGCATCATCGACAACCTTAGCATAAACATGGACCACCCCGCCTGAACCAGGGTTTATCGGTATATGCCATACTCTGACGATTACCGGTGGCTGAATTGCCGGCATTGCAAAGGAAACATCATCAATGCGGAATATTGCATCTCCATCCCAGTTTGCTGCAACATCGTAGGCTCTTATCATTACCAGCGCCGAATCTGCACCGCTCGGTGAGGTAGCAGTAAAGGAAAGCTCCTGCCAGGTGTTCGAATCAACCGAATAGTCACTGGACCAGCTTGAGCCGGATGGGTACCAGTCAATACCGTGTCGTACCTTTCCTGCCGGGTCATTATCATAAATCCAAAAACTAAAATCGTATTGCGTATTTTCCTGGACAACGAACCTCCCCTGATACAGATCAGCGGTTGCTTGAACTTGTGTTATGAGACTATCTTTAGCGCTGAAATAACCGGTGTGGACGATTACATCTTCCTGAAAAATGAAAATTGAATCATCCTTTTCCCAATAGTCAGGCATTCCTCCGGACCAGGTTTCAAAACCCGGGTTTTGTATTAGGTTCTGTGCCGACGCCATCAAGACGAGTGCAAAGACCACGCTTGTGATTTTCTTCATACAACCTCCTCTCCTCCTTTTTGTCCATCTGTAAGTATTGACTAACCAATCATAGATATTTACGTATTGCCCTCAGTCTCTGCCCGGAAATCAATTTTCCGAATGAGAGAACCTGAATTACGCTACCATCATATGCGATAAAACCTTCCAGATACTTTTCAGGTTTCACAAAATCGGGATATGACTGAAGTTCTTGTGAGGCTATTATCCCAAGAACCTTATCAACCTTAACGCCGATGTTTGAATTATTAATATCGGAAATGATGACTTCAAATCGTTTAACTGGTTTGATTGCGAAGAACTCGTGCAAATCAAAAACTGGCACCGTTTCTTTGCGAAGTTCAATGAAACCAATGAAATATTTGGCAAGCTTGTCTTTTCTGGAGATTTCTTTGGGTCGGGCGATTTCACCAACTTCGTCAACTGGCACCGCAAGTTTTATGTTGCCAATAGTAAATCTTAGAAAATAGTTCATTTTTTTATACTGGTAAGAAATTCCTCCAGTTTGCTCGCAAAAGAAGACAAAACCTTTGCCGTGGAAGTGAATTCTTCCATTGAAGCTGTCTGTTCCTGCACCGATGCTGATACTTCCTCAGTCGATGCAGCAGTTTCTGCAGATACCTGTGCGATTTGTTCAACTTGACCCACCAGGTCTTTTGTATTTTCTGCCTGATTAGTTGCTGCCTGGTTAATCCTTGATATCATATCGGTAATCAAATCAACTGCCTTGACAATACCGGTGAACTGCGCTTCTGTATCAGCGGCAAGTCTATTAGACTCACTTATCTTTCCACGCTCTGCATTGAGTAAGGAACTCAGTTCCTGGATTGATTTGTTAATTTCCGCGATCAAATTCTCAACGACTGCTGATGAACGTTGTGTTTCATTCGCCAGTGTTCTAATTTCATCTGCGACGACTGCAAACCCTCCTCCCTGTTCGCCAACACGTGCCGCTTCGATCGCAGCATTGAGCGCAAGGAGGTCGGTCTGTTCAGTTATCCCGGCAATGATGTCAAGTATTTTCTGAATCTCGGTTGCCTGATCCCGTAATTCATTCATTTTTTCAGTAATAAATTTCGTCTGTTCAAAGATTTCCTTGGATATTTTCGCTTCCTTTTGCGACAGCGACATACCGTGCTTAGCCGAAGTGTTTGTCCTCCTTGAAGACACCGATGCCATTTTTACCTGGGAAGATATTGATGAAGTTAAATTGCTGAGCTGTTCAATCGACTGTGCTATGGATGTGATGGACGAAGATTGTTCCTGCGCCCCTCTACTTATCTGTTGAATAGCAGAAGAGACTTCCTCGAGCGAAGCATTCATTTGTTCTGAAACCGAGGAAAGATCCTCGGAAGTGGTCTTTATTTCATTACCCATATCTTTCAAGCCATCAAGCAAACTTCTTATCTTGCTTAGAAAATCGTTGATGATAGCAGTCATATTTTCAATTATTGTGATCCTGATTAAAGGAAGCTTCTCAATATGCTGCCAATCCTGAATCGCACCTGAAATAATCTGCGTAGATCTGTTAATCGGTACAGTCAATGCAAGACCAACAAGCATGGATACACCCAATATGATGAAGGCAAGAATTAGTGCATTATTTACGGTGAAGGGGATATACAGCAGCATGGGGTATGAAGCGCATGAGAAAAATGTCATGCTTACCTCAACGAAGTGGCTAAAACCAAGCACTTCCAGTCCACCGGGCAGGAAAAGATGGACAAGGTGATAATGTACAGTCGCAACAAGGACACCAGATATCACCCCGGCAATAATCAACCAGGTAATCGCAAGCATCTCATAGCCGAGTATTACCCCTGCTAAAACACCAGCAATCACCGTACCGGCAAAATAGCGTATACTATATTTCTTTAGTGAAGGTTTCTTGTCGATGAATATATTATACAGTAAAAGTGGTAAAGCGCAAAGTGAAAAAACATACCAGGTTTGGTGCCAATAGCCGATTCTTCTAAGAAATAGGAAATAGAAAAGAACTTGTAGAATAAAGCCGGCAATTGAAATCGGCACACTAAATTTTTTCATTTTCTTGCCTCCATTGAGCGAGTACTTCAACCATTTCCTTTGGTTTCAATATCCCTACAAAGGATTTGTCAGTCCAAAAAATGCCTTTTAAGAACTCGCCCTCTTCTCTTGTGAAACTATCTGGTAATGGATATAATTTTCCTTGTCCAGTGGTAATAATGGCGACATCTGAATCGACCAAAAAACCCATTGTTTTGGTACCAACTTTGGTTATTAGACAAGGCCTTATTTCGGTTTCGATTTTTTCCTCTTTCAGTAAAGTCTGCAGATCAACGAGAGGAACCGATTCACCGCGCAATTTTACTACTCCAGAAAACATCTTGGGAAGATGCGGTACTGATACGATTTTGAAGGTGTGAAGGATTTCCGTTACCGAATCGAGATTTATCGCGAATTTTTCCTTACCAACAGCAAAAACTGCAAAACTGCGTTCCTCGGATTTATCCTTTTCAACCGGAGCCTTGGTGTCTTCGAATTCCTTTGCTTTTTGAGCCTTTTTCTCGACGCGCTGTTTACGGGTTTTCGTCTTACGGCTCATATTTAATTTTCCTCAGATTTGACGTTTTGTCAAGTATGCGGTTTGAGACGTTCAGTTTTCCTCCTAAAATTGAGTTGTGCTCATTGGTTTTTGCTCAACTAAGAACATGCCGTTAACAAGGCTGAGATAACGGGTTGATGATATATCTGCCAGGTTATACTCATAAAGGCTTCGGAAATCAACGGCACCCATAATAAGTGATGAGAAGTCAGCTACGTCGAGCCAGACTGCAACTTCGTAATCTCCACTATTCACACGTATGAGTCTACCCTTTAGCACGTTCAAACCAATACTACCATTGTTCTTCGAAAAGAAGCTGTCTTTGATATTGATTCTTATTTTGCATGTTTGATTATTGAAGTTGCGTTTCTTCATGGTCCTGAACAACCGCTTCATATTAATAACCCTGTACATGATCCCGATGCCCTGCGTATTCGATTGATGTGCAAGTGGTACTAAAATATTGTCCGTGCCATCCCTCGGGTCATTGAGTATAAAATGGAAATACTCATCCTGTGTTGAGTAGACGATACGATTTATCTGATCAGACTGAGTATGGAGAAACGAGATGAGTTCGTTCAATACATCTCTATTTTCGTATATGAATTCTTGTATAATAATATCATTTTTTATCCAGTTATTCTCCTGAACCTTTTTGAAAGTGAAAATGACATAGCCTAATACTCGCTTTCCGGTTTTATAACCGATGATTCTGGCAACAGGAGCTTTGAAGATTTGAATCCATTTATTCGGACGTGCACTCATCATGCCATGTCTTTTCTCAACGAACCTATTATAACATCTTTCAAGCTCCGTTTTATCTTTAATTGTCATATGGTGGATGTGTTTCTTCATACCTGCGCGCCCCAGATCCTGTGGTTTCACGCTGTACTGAGCTACCTTTGAACCGATCCCAAAACCCATTTTTCTGTAGAAATCAGGTCTAAAAGGGAAAAGTGCTGTCATACTGGCGCCTTTTTTCCTGTACAGCTCCAGGAAATAACTAATCATTTCTCTACAAACCTTTTCCTTTTTATTCAATAGATCCACTGCAACAAGTCCAATACCACCGATTTTAGCTTTAGTCGAAAAGAGATTTATAGTGAAATCATATAGCGCCATGACGCCCATTAGCCTACTTTTCCTGTACAGACCATAATAATCCACGGTTGGATACTCGGCAGATTCCTTCAGCTGTTTCACAGCCTTCTTTTTATCTTCTCGAGTTATTATCTTCATGCCAGGATAGGCATTTGCTACAATATCAACAAATGCAGCATAATCTTTCTTTGGGATTATTCTGATTCTGCTTTTCTCGTTCAAACGCCTAACTCCTTTTTTCAGTATTGAGCAGTTGCTTCTTTATAATATGTAAAAATAATATGCATAAGTCGCCCTTTGTCAATGACATAAAGGAGGCATGAGCCCTGTTGCCATATATTGACATTCACAGGTTTCTGGATAAGCTTTACTAAAAGTTACTAAAAGAGAGTTCTGAGAAAATATTCAAAGATTTCTGGATTTATTCAGAAATCTTAAAAAGGAGATGCCATGAAAGTTAAACTGCTGTTTTTTGTCTTATTTTTCATTACCCGGCACTTGTTTGCCGTAGACCTGAATGAAATAATTGATAAGACTACTGAGAAATACAATGATTTCAATAGCTTCTATGCGGAATTCAGACAAGTTTTGTGTGATGAATTATCAGGGACATGTCAGATGTTTGAGGGTAAGATATATTTTAAAAAACCCAATTTCTTCAGAATGGAAATCGGCGACCCGGCACAAATCTATGTTGGCGACAGTTCTTCCCTCTGGATATACATGCCTGAGAAAAAGCGGGCAATCAGACAGAGCCTTGGCCAGATACCGGTCCAGATAAGCCCTGATATTTTCTTAAAAGAATATGACAAGCGATTCAATATTGAACTCATATCAGAAAAGGAAAACACCGTTCAGATTGCCCTGCTTCCCAAAGAGGAAACCGATATATATACAAAAATAATAATAGCCATTCACAAAGACAAATATGAGATACAGGCGATTTCTATCCAAGACCAGGCTGGTCAGGAGAGTAAGTTCAATTTCGATAAGATTGAAATAGACAAAACAATGCCCAAGAGCCTTTTTGAATTCAAACCACCTGAAGGGACTCAGCTTGATGAATACTGAGTTCTTTATGGACAAAAAATGTTTTGCCTGTGGTTTTGATAACCCGAACGGTCTTAAGCTGAGCATTAAAGAATGCGACGGCGGCGCGGAGGCGCTTATTGAGCTTCCTTTGTGGACTCAAGGTTATCACAATACTGTCCACGGCGGTATCATCTGTACAATCCTTGATGAAATGACCGTCTGGGCTGCCTATCTAAAGGACAATTTGAAATGCGTGACCGGCGAATTGAACGTGCGCATACGAACCCCAATGCAGGTCAATGAAACATACACAGCACGTGCCAGAGTAGTGCGCGTAAAGCACCAGCTTGTTATTGCCGATGCAGAAATCGTGGATAAAAGCAATAATTTGATCGCCCGGGCTCAGGCTAAGTTAATGAGAATCGACCGTGCTAATGCATAAATAATGAAGGTCAATCTCATCTCCCTTGGTTGCCCCAAAAACCTGGTAGATTCAGAAAAGCTGCTTGGCGCGCTTGGCGCGGCAGGTGTGGAAATCTGCGCAATACCAGAGTACAGTGATGTCATAATTATTAATACTTGCGCATTTATTGAACCGGCAATTGTAGAAACTGAGGAAGAAATCAAAAAGGCATTAGCCATTGCCAAAAATAAAAAAGTTTATGTGCATGGTTGTGCAGTTAACCGTTATGCTAAACGATTAAAAAACGCATTCCCAGGGGTTGCCGGGTTTTTCTCTCTTGAACAAAACGAACAGCTTGTACGTACAATACAGATAAATGCCAAAATTACGCGTGCACGTCTGCTAACCACACAGGGTTACGCATATCTAAAAATAGCTGATGGTTGTTCTAATCGTTGTTCATATTGCACTATCCCGATGATAAAGGGTGCATACAAAAGCGCTGATTTCAATACCCTACTAAGGGAATCGGCAGAACTTGCAGAAATTGGTGTTAAAGAACTCATACTTATTGCCCAAGACACAACTGCTTATGGACAAGATCTTTGCAATAAACCAATGCTTGTCGAGTTGATAAGAGGTATTTCTAAGATTCCAGGCATTGAATGGATAAGGATAATGTATACGCACCCGATGAGTCTTAATGATGAAATAATAGATGAAATCAAAACGAATAAGAAAGTATGCAAGTATATTGACCTGCCGATTCAACATATAAATGACCGGATTTTAAAATTAATGAATCGGCATGCGACAAAACAGCGTATTCAAGAATTATTCGCAAAATTAGGGGTAATTGATGAAATTTCCATTAGAACAACAGTAATCGTTGGTTTTCCAACCGAAACAGAGGATGAGTTCAAGGAATTATTCAACTTTGTTAAAGAGACTAAAATAGACTGGCTCGGAGTTTTCTCTTATTTTTGTGAACATGGAACACAAGCTGCTGAGTTTAAACAAGTACCCGGGTCAATCATCAATCAAAGATACGAACAGACCTTAGCGCTTCAACAGGCACTCATTGAAAAAAACAACAGGTCCAGGCTTGGCAAGGTATACAAGACGCTTGTCCACCATAAGAATAGCCAGTATGTCGGTCATACTGAACACGCATGTCCTGATATCGACAGCAATGTGCTAATGAAAAATACTGACCTCAGAATCGGAGAATTCTGCACAGCTCGGTTTTCTGATGTGTTTGGATATGATGTTTGTGCCGAGACCATAGCCTGAAAATGCTCCGAATTCTGGCGGTATTATTATCATTTGTCTGTACCTGCTCTGCTTTGGATCTATCCCTTGAGTTCCATGGCCGCGCTTTTATCGGCAAATACCTAAATAGCGATACTACCCTTTACAATATGGACGCTTCAGTTGAGGTTTATTGTACAATGGTCAAGCACAAAGACTTTTCTTTTTTTATGAGCTACCGTGACGACCTTGATATGGCAGAGCAAACCGGAGGCGTGTCTCTTGATCCGAGGTATGCGCATTACTACTTTGTAGGCGGGTTTGATCTGCTCTTGAAAAGATTGATGTTCGCCACCTATTTCACGCATGACTGTATACACGATATAGATTTTGAGGTAGAAGGAACACCGGTATTCAACAGATTCAGAATGCAGATTGCCGATCCCGATTTCCATAAATCGAATCGTTTGCATACTAAAAAAAGGTTCATATGGAGTATTGAATTGGGAAGTTATCCGCACTGGGCATATCACGGTTGGGATATTAACGCTGGTGCCGATTACAACTATGAAATTATTCTGAAAACCGTTGTGAACATATTCAGGAAGAATAATGTCGGCTTTGATATATACCCGACATTCCACATTACAAAAGGTGATACTTCCTTTTATCACCAGCATCTCTTTCAGGTAAACACTTTTTATCGTAACAACGGTAAAAGAATCGGTTTGGAATTAGCTTATAATCTCTTGAATAACGATATAATAAAGGACCCGGACAAGTTATGGTTATTGTCGATATTTGTCGAGTTTTAGTAAGTGTAATTCTGCTCACCAATGCTGAGACCGCCTACGAGTTATTCAGCATTGGCAACAATCTGGAGCTCCAAGGCAATGTTGTGGAAGCGATTACGTATTACGAAAGAGTTATGGAATTAGCTCCGGAAACCCCTGAGATATATACAACATTAGCAAATGCATTGTATAAACTCGGAAAATTCGATAGGGGTATTGCTATTGCAAAACAAGGGCTTGCGTTTTTTCCTGAAGAACTGACTATCTACAATACGCTCGCAATTGGCAATATTGGAAAACGCGACTTGCGCGGGGCAATCAAATACTATGAGCAGGCACTAAATTTAGCGCCTGAGAATATCGATATATATAACAGTCTATCAATCCTTTATGAAGGAATACAGGATTTAAAAACAGCAACGGATATTTTGCTCGTCATGCCAGACACCCTAAAAACACCAGATACATACGTAAGACTCGGTTCAATTGCCGGTAAGACAAATGACCACACCCGTGCAATTGAATACTATAGACAAGGTTATTCATTAGATACAACTGACATAACTGCTTTGATTGGGGTTGGTACGGGCTTTGACATGCTCAATGTAAAAGATTCAGCCATTTACTACTATAAGAGAACCCTAAAACATGACTCTCTCGTTCTGACGGTCGGCAAAAGATTGATCGATCTTTACTCAGATACTGATCAGTATGATGCTCTAATACAAATGGCACATACTGTGCTCAAGCTCGACCATTTTGATAGCCATATTAGAAGAAGCCTGGGTTATGCATTTTACAAGACTGGAAAGTTAGACCAGGCTTTGGATGAATTTCTTATTGCCTCTCGGCTTGACCCTCAAGATACCTATTCAAGATTTTATACTGGCAAGATCCACCTTGATAAAGGCAATTATAAAATAGCATTAGAGGAAATCGCCAGCGCTCTTGAAATTAACCCTGATTTTATTGAATTATGGGTATACCTCGGATTCATTGCCATTGATTTAAAGGATTTCAATACTGCAGAATATGCTTTTACTGAAGCCGGGTATCACGGTGCAGACCTAACTCAAGTATATTATCTTTTGGGGATTAGTGCAGAGATGCAAGGAAAAACCACGCAAGCCTATTTCCAATATCACAAAGCCCTTAAAAAAGACCCGGCTAACCTCTCAACCCTACAAGCCCTGGCTAACCTCTGTGAGCGAGTCGATAAAGAGAAAGAAGCATTTGAGATATTTGAAAAAATAATCGAAATAGATACGACAAATGCCATGGCATTGAATTATGTTGGTTATACTTATGCTGAAAAAAACGAGCGCCTTGAACATGCACTCGGGTTAATAAACAGAGCATTATTGATTGATCCTAATAATGCGTATTATATTGATTCACGGGCCTGGGTATTTTATCAAATGGAAAAGTATGAAGATGCCTTAAAAGAACTGAAGCGTGCTTTAGATATTGTTGAAGATAGAGTAATCCTTGAACACTTAGGTGATGTTTATATGAAGCTTGAAGAGCCTGAAAAGGCACGAGCCGCCTATAAAAAAGCCCTGGAATGTGATGCTAAAAATAAGAATCTAAGGACAAAACTCAAAGATTTGTAGCTAAGCAGGGCACCTTAACACACAAAATACTTAACTAATCCCAGGTGAAATTGTCTAAATTACATGGGAAATAGCTTGACCCCGTTAGATACTGAACTTCAAATATGTTTATGCTCTTCGATCGTGTAACAGTATAAAGGTGAGGGATAAAGATGAACTTAAGAAGCTAAGACGTTCAGAAGTTCTGAGGATAAGAAAAAACAGAAGTTGGGAAGTTATGAAGATGATGATTATTGTGGAAATGACTGCTTCGCACTGGAAGAGATACTTCGTATGGAAATGATCCACGCACTTTTGCCAAAAGTGCGGGATGGAAGGGATACTTCGTATGGAATGATTTAAAATGAAGGGAATTAAAACTGTTCCAGCCGAAGGTCTCGAGTTTTTCGAGAGGCACGCAGTGCTAACTTCCAGCCTATGGCTCCTTTCCAACATTTAATGCTCTTTTCCAATCCCTTGGGGATTCAACCATCGATCGAAACGCTCTAAACGATAATAACGAGTTAAACGAACGATACGTCTTTTAATAACTCAATAACTGTTTTACTCAATAAATTGAGCGTCTGTATTATCTAACGGGGTTGACACCATTGTTTTTATGGATAGAATATGCAAAATATAAGGAGGATTAGTTGCAAGAACGGTTTACTGAAAGAGTTAGAAAAATACTGCACCTTGCCCGTGACGAGGCGCTTAGAACAAAACAAAGCTTTATTGGCACAGAGCAGCTCCTGCTTGCAATGATTAAGGAAGGCGAAGGGGTTGGTGCCATGGTTTTAATAAATTTGGGTATTGAACTCAACGAGTTACGCAAAGGCGTTGAAAACTCAATCAACATCGGTCCTGGTGGTAAGATAGATGTCCAGCTCAGCAATGAAGCAAGGTTGTGCCTGAACTACGCCATGGAAGAAGCCAAGAACTTCGGACACTCATATGTAGGGACTGAGCATCTTCTACTTGGTATTATAAGGACCCAGGGAAGCCTGGGTGCTCAAATATTAGAGTCGGTGGGCATGGATTATGACACCCTGAAAAATGAAATCATTCAGCTCCTCCGCCCCGAGAGTGTAGTATCTGGCAAAACAAAAACCAAGCCCCGAAGTTCTGCCTTAGAGATGTTTTCACGCGATCTTACTCAGCTTGCCCGGGATGACAAACTCGATCCAATTATCGGTCGGGAAAATGAAATAGAAAGGGTCATTCAAACATTATCGCGTCGAAAAAAGAATAACCCCGTATTAGTCGGTGAAGCCGGTGTTGGCAAAACCGCAATCGTCGAGGGTCTTGCCCAGGATATCGTCGCCGCTAATGTACCAGATTCTCTTAAGAAAAAACGTGTGGTTGCTCTTGATATGGCGTCCATTGTTGCTGGTACAAAATACCGCGGTCAGTTTGAGGAAAGGCTAAAAGCTGTCATAAACGATGTCACCAAGAATAAGAACATCATAGTATTTATTGACGAACTTCACACTATTGTGGGTGCTGGTGCTGCTGAAGGTGCTATAGATGCCTCAAATATGTTGAAGCCAACCCTGGCAAGAGGTGAACTCCAATGTGTAGGTGCAACAACTCTCGAAGACTACCGAAGATATATAGAAAAAAACGGTGCCCTTGAGCGCAGGTTCCAGCTTATTATCGTAAATCCACCTACGGTTCAGGAAACAATCAGTATCTTGTACGGTTTAAAAGAAAGATATGAAGAACACCATCACATCACTTATACTGACGAATCATTGGAAGCAGCGGTACGTCTGTCAAATCGTTACATAACTGATCGCTACTTGCCAGATAAGGCGATCGATGTCATAGATGAGGCAGGCGCTAAAGTCAAACTGTCCAAAATAGTTAAAGATGAACGGCTATCCGATTTGGAAGTAGAGTATGATGCGGTGAGAACAGCGAAGGAAAAAGCAGTTGCTGATCAAAAATTCGAAGAGGCGGCAAAGCTTCGCGACAAGCAGAAAAAGCTCAAAGAGCAACTGGCGGTCATGGAAAAAAATAAAAAGTTGCCGCGTCCAACTGTGCTTGAGGAAGATATTGCTTTCGTTGTATCCAGGTGGACTGGTATCCCGGTAGCCAAGATAGAACAGAAAGAATCCAAACGCTTACTCAAAATGGAAGACGAAGTAAGCAAGAAAGTAGTTGGACAAAAGGAAGCTATTACCGCCATAGCAAAGGCAGTTAGACGAAGTAGAGCAGGCGTAAAAGACCCCAGACGACCGATCGGTTCATTCATTTTTCTGGGTCCCACGGGTGTTGGTAAAACAGAATTGGCAAGGCGGCTTGCTGAATTCATTTTTGGCGACATAAATTCTCTGGTTGCTCTTGACATGTCTGAGTATATGGAAAAGTTCAATGTATCGAGGCTTATCGGTGCGCCTCCTGGTTATGTCGGTTTTGAGGAAGGCGGCCAACTCACTGAAAAAGTGAAAAGAAAGCCATATTCAGTAGTGCTGTTCGATGAAATAGAAAAAGCCCACCCCGATGTCTTCAACATCTTACTGCAAATACTCGAGGATGGTCAGCTTACTGATTCTTACGGTCGTAAAATCGATTTCAAAAACACAATAATAATCATGACATCGAATATTGGAACTGCTGAGATCAGAAAGGGTAATGGTTTGGGTTTTGCAAAGGATTCGACTGATGTTTCCTATGACAAAATGAAAACAAGGCTTTTAGAGGAAACCAAAAAGATCTTCTCACCTGAATTTTTAAACAGAATCGACGAAATAATAGTATTCCGGCAGTTGAACAAGGAAGACATGAAGAAAATAGTCGACATACTAATCGCCGAAGTTGAAGAGCGTCTCCGCGAAAGAAAAATGCAGCTTGAGCTTGAAGAGTCAAGCAAAGAGCTTTTGGTCGAGGAAGGCTTTGATCCTGAATTCGGTGCACGCCCCATTAAAAGAACAATACGCCGTTTGATAGAAGATCCCCTTTCTGAGGAAATCTTAAAAGGTAAGATCAAAGATGGTAAACGCATCCGCCTTGTTAGATCTGGCAATAGAATAGAATTTAAAGAGAAGTGATCCTCCTCCTTTTTTTACTTAGCTACAAAATTATCGATATTGATGTCGATGCGCAATGGGCTGACCCACAATTGATAATAGAAACATCGGGACTTAAAACCGGCGAAGAATTTCGAAGCTCAGATATACAAAAAGCGCTTCAAAATCTTTCTCGGCTTAGGATATTCAACTATATTGCGATCGATACAACGATGGTTGGTGACGGTATTTTTTTCAACATCACCGTTGAAGAAGCACCGTTTCTTAACCGCAGACCTGAGTTCATCGGTAATGTCAAAGTGAAAAAGAAAGACCTGAGAAAAAAGCTCCAATGGAGGATTGGACAAGTAGTTACTGACCGAGACGTATTCGAAGCAAAAAGTGACATCCTGGATATATATAAAGAAAAGTCATTCTATTACACGACGGTCCAGGACAGTTCAATAATTGACTCGCTCAATAAAATCGATCTGTTTTTCATTATTGAGGAAGGTATTGAACCACGCATCGGCAAAATAGAGATTACCGGAAACAATGCTTTTGCTGATTCAAAGATTACAAAGATGATGCAAAACAAACCTAAAGCTTTTCTGCGCAGTGGCAAGTTAGATGAAGTCAAAATTGAAGAAGATATTACAAAAATCAAATCCTTTTATAAAGACAATGGATATCTGGACGTAAAAATAGATGAGCCAATAATCGAAGTCGTGGCAGATCGGTTTATCATCACAATAAATATCGAAGAAAATGAACGATATTATGTCGGTGATGTTAATTTTACTGGCAGCTCAATATTCAGCACACAACAACTCGGAAGAGTATTGAAATACAAAAGCGGGGATGTGTACGATCTCAGCAAAGTTGAAGAAACCTATCAGGAATTATTCGGCGTCTATGCTGACGAGGGTTATATATACTGTTCAATCGCGCAAAATGAAAATGTGCGTGATAGTTTCATAAATATTGAATATGTTATCGAAGAATCATCACCGGCAACCATCAACCGCGTGATAATCACTGGTAACTACAGCACCCGAGAAAACGTCATCCGACGAGAGCTAAGAACTATCCCCGGAGAGGTATTCCGACGTTCAGACGTTATTAGAAGCCTGCGGGAAGTTTTCAACCTCGGTTTTTTTGATAACGTTGAACCTTTAACCGGCATCCCGGATGATAGCGGTCGTATAGATTTGATTTACAAACTAACTGAGAAAGAAGGTGTCGCCACTGTAGGTGCCGGTATTTCATACTCAGCCCAGGATAAATTGACCGGTTATTTTGAACTCTCACACCCCAACATGTGGGGAAAAGGACAGCGCCTCTACACCAAGATTGAGTTAGGTGGCCGACTAACGAATTTCCAAATCGGGTATACTGAACCGTGGCTTTTTAACACAAGAACTAGTGCTGGACTCGATCTATATTATACAAACCGATTCTGGGATTATTATACAAAACGTGATATTGGTTTTGCCGGTCGCCTTTCATTTCCTTTCTATCTGGACTATACGAGGCTCGGCTATACGCTCCGCGCTGAAAGAACCCAGATACTCGATATTGCATCTTCATATACGGCACCAAGTAGTGGTTATAGTCTTTTTAATGACACGATACCAAAATGGACCGTATCGAACTCGTTCACGCTTACGCGGGATTCAAGGGACTTTATCTTTAACCCGACGAGCGGTTCGTATATAGCGTTACGCGCTGATATCGCCAAGAAGTTCTTGTTCGCCAACATTGACTATAATCGAATCACATTCGAGGCACGGACCTACTTGCCTATATACTGGAAATTTGTGCTCATGGCCAGAATAAAGGCGGGCGTTGTAACGAGTGTTGATGAAGTACCGCTCTATAAAAAGTTTTACGCTGGAGGCGTGGGTGATGACGGTGTCCGAGGTTATTCAGATCGCTCCCTCTCTCCGGAACTCGACGGTCGACGTGTTGGCGGTAGTGCGCTGTTAATAAACAATTTAGAACTTAAACTGAAACTTTCACCAAGTCTATCATTACTGATGTTCTATGACGCAGGAAATGCTTTTGAGTCGTACAAAGATGTTAACTTACATAATCTTTATCGGGGAATTGGAGCGGGCGTACGCATTGAAATACCGATGATGGGAATCCTTGGTTTTGACATGGGTTATGGTCTGGATCGTGAGCAACCTGGCTTTGAACCTCACTTCCAGATCAATCCTTTTGGTATGTTCTGATTTTAGGAGGTTATATGAAGCAGTTTTCTTTTATCCTTGCCATTACCGTTGGTCTAATATTCGCCGCAGAATCAAAGACCGGTGTTGTTGACGCTGACCGAATCTTTAACGAATACCAGGCAACTGCCGCAGCGAATATTGAGCTGAACGACTTTATTAAAACACAGCGCGATTCAGCTGCCGTCATGAGGCAAAGAATCGAAAATCTTAAAGCCGAGCTTGATGATCAAAAACTCATGCTTTCTGAAAAGGCGAGGTTGAGAAAACTCGATGAAATAGAAACGCATAAAATTTCCTATAATAAGTTCCTGGCAGAATTTTTTGGTGACGGCGGCAAAGTAGAGCAGAAAAATGACGAACTGATGGCACCACTCTTGAATAAAATAAATGAAGCAATCAGTAACATCGCCCAGCAAGAAGGTTTCGCTATAATTCTTGACCTGTCGGAGAATGTTTTCTATACTTCCAGTGAATTAGACCTAACTGATTTAGTCATTGATGAGCTAAATCTTGAGTATGGTCCTCAAACCCTACCGACCGGAGAACTGAAAAAATATCTTGCGATATTCCCTTTTCGCGAAGAGAATACTGAAGCAGCTAATGCGGATCTTGGTGAGCGCTGTCAAGATGAATTATACAAGGTCGTCAGCATTTTCAGCAATTTCAAATTCATAAGCAAGAAAGATATAAAGAGTGAGATGATTAACCGTCACTATGGGGTAAACATCAATGATAACCAAGCTTATGCAATAGGTAGCTACTTCCAATGTGACTACGTAGTTGTTGGGAAGGTCACAAAACAAGTAGGCAAGATTGATTACACAATTTCAATAAAAGATGTAGAGAAAAAACAGGAAATAGACAAAAAGGTAACAACGGTTACCGATGAGATTAAGTTATCAGAGTTTCTTAATAATGACTTGAGAGCATTAATTGAGAAAATACAATAGCAATGTGCCGTATGCGATTTTAATTTTGCCGACATAACGCGGCAAAATTAAAATAAGAAATAATAAAGGGGGAAAAATGAAAAGACTTCTGGTTGGATGCGTGGTACTGACATTATTGTGGATGGGATGTGGTGGCGTTGATAATGAATCACCAAATGTGTGGATCAGCAGCCCAACTGACGGTGATACAGTAACCGGTGTTGTAAGAATAAACGCTCAGGCTACAGATAATGAAGGCGTTGAAAACGTTGAAATCTACATAAATAATATTCTTGCACATACTGCAACAACGAGTCCGTATTTCTATGATTGGGTGACCGACTCTATTCAACAGGACAGCTCATTACACACTATCTTTGCAAAAGCTTTTGATGCGGCTGAGAATGAAGCTGCTTCAGATACAATATCTGTATCGGTCGACAATGATAGTCTTGTAGGTACACTAAAATGGAGCTATTCAACAGGTGGTGATTCAATATCTTCCTCTCCGGCGATTGGTGCGGATGGTACAATCTATGTCGGTTCGTTGGGCGGTTATCTATATGCGATAAACTCTGATGGTACATTCAAGTGGAGTTACCAGACTGGCGGTGCTGTTTATTCTTCGCCGGCAATCAGTGCTGGTGGTATGATTTACGTCGGGTCTTATGATTTTGATCTCTATGCGATAACATCGGGCGGTGCCTTATCATGGACTTTTCCCACCGGTCAATATGTGCACTCTACGGCGGCGATTGGTTCGGATGGTTCAATCTATTTTGGATCAAATGATGGAAATTTGTATGCGTTAGACCAGAGTGGTGGATCAAAATGGCAGTACTCAACAAGTCAGTTAGTATGCTGCTCTCCAGCGGTTGATAATAACGGGATAATCTATTTCGGGTCATGGGACGATAATCTTTATGCTCTATATCCAGATGGCACATTGAAGTGGAGTTACCCTATAGGCAATTATATTACTTCTTCTCCGGCGATTGGTGCGGATGGGACAATTTATGTCGGTTCATGGGACAATTACTTGTATGCAATTGACACTGACGGCAATTTCAAATGGCGCTATATGACAAACGGTTCTGTAACTTCTTGTCCGGCGATTGGCGCGGATGGGACGATCTATGTCGGTTCAACTGATGGAAATATCTATGCGATAGATCCAGATGGAACCTCAAAATGGTCTTATTCCACTTATGCTGGCGTGATTTCAGCTCCGGCAATTGGTTCTGATGGTACAATATATGTTGGATCAATGGATCACTACGTGTATGCACTGAATCCAAGTGGTTCACTTAGGTGGAGTTACGCGACTGGCGGTGACGTAAGGTCTTCTCCAGCAATTGGACCGGACGGCACAATCTACGTCGGATCTTTTGATGGTTATCTATATGCCATCTATGGCACTGGTACCCTTGCTAATACTAATTGGCCAATGTTTCATCACGATCTATTACACTCTGGTAGAATCGGCGGATAATGCACGACATCTGATAGAGATATAACTGTCTTTGCTCAGGGTTTTCGGTGTTTCTTTATTTTCTTAATCATTTCCCGAATTTCTCTGTTAAACTCTTCTTGGAAAATCAGGAATTTTGCCCTTTGTACCGGGGTTAGTATCTGCCAAATTTCCTTCATCTTTTCTATTTGCTTGGTCAGTTTATTTTTTTGCAACTCTTCGAATTTTGCAACCCGGTCTAATATCTTTTCGCTAGATGCGTGTTCTCGAAGGAGCTCCTTCAATCCTTGAATAATGCTCATTTTTTCCTCGCCAAATTTGCGCTCAATTTTTTGTAGATCGTTCAATTTCGGAAAGAATTGAACAGCCTGTTCAGTCGTCAAATCGAGCTCTTGGGTAAGTCGGTAGATTTTTACTTTCTCGATAATGGCTCGGGGGTCATCATCAGCAAACGGCTGGGCTAAACAGAACGCCGTCAAACCTAACAAAATCAGCAATTTCTTCATACATCCTCCTGCAATTTACTCAGTTCTTTATCTAAAATCTCAATAAATTCAGCCTTCTCTACATCGTTCAATCCAGGGATCATCTCATTAATATCAATCGGTAAATTGTCTTCGACAACGATTAGTTCATTGATCAACTTGTCGTCAATAATGCCGCCAAGGGTGATCTCGGCAATGGTTTCATCCTCGAGCAGAACCGATGTCGGTACAGAAATCCTGACCGTCTTTCCAGGACGTAAAACATACAACGTAAGCATAACAACAGCGAAAGCCGGTATCAAGACCTTTACCAACCTTGACACCCTGAACTTGCGCAGTCGGATTTCTCGTTGTCTGACACTGGTTTTTAGTTTATCAAAAAAAGCCTGTTCAGGTACTGGCACAACATCTTTATCAAAAAGCTCATAGAGTTTACTAACTCTGGTATACTCTTTTTGGCAATACTCACAGCAATTCAAATGTTGCTCAAACCTGTTACGCTCTTGTTCAGGCATAGCGTGTTCTATGTAATCAATAACCTTATCTTTAAACTCCTGGCAGATTCTCATGTCCACGCCTCCAGTAAAACTCTAAGTTTCTTGACTGCATGATGATGGTTTGCCTTGGCAGCGCCAGTGGTAATATCCATAATATCACCTATTTCGGAAAAAGTGTGACCTTCATAATGGCGCAGTATAAAACACAGCTTTTGCCGTTTGGGCAGTTTCAATAGAGCATTATCAATTGCTATTTTCATCCTCACTCGCTTTCCTAAATCCACTGATTCTTTTGCCGGCGCCAAGTCAAAAAGCGGCTCTTTGTGTTTGCGTTTGAATGAAAAACAGGTATTAACCGCAATCCTATACAGCCATGTGAAGAACTTCGACTTTCCCCTGAACTTATTAAGGTTGTTATAGACCTTAATAAAAACGTCCTGGGTGAGTTCACGGGCATCAGCTTCATTCCTGGTATATCTATAGCAAATAGCGTGTATAGATATTTGATATTTTTCATAGAGGTAGTCAAATGCTTTCTCGTCACCGTCCTTAAAACTCTTAACATAAATAGCATCTTCATCGCCTTTCATTATTATTAGACGTATGTTTGGTGGTTAATGGTTTAACCTCTAAAGACTATTCTTCCGTACCAGATAGCCTTGTATTTTTGTACAATTGAACATATTTCTTTGCCGATTCACGCCATGAAAAATTGATGGTCATACATTTCTCTGACAGTTTTTCGAAAACATCTCGGCAATTGTAATTCATCATGCTTCTTGACAAAACAGCAACCAGATGTTTGCTTGAATATTCAGTAAAAATAAAACCGTTACCTTTAGCAGATACGGGATCATAATCAGTAATCGTATCAGCCAATCCACCAGTATGCCGCACAATTGGTATGGTACCGTACCTGAGGCTGATGAGTTGACCAAGACCGCAGGGCTCATACCTGGACGGCATGAGAAAGAAATCGCTGCCCGCATATATACGATGGGCGAGTTTGTTATCAAATTTGATATTAACCGACACCCGCTGCGGATGAACAGTGCAAAAAGTAGTCAATTTCTTTTGAAAGCTCTCGTCACCAGAACCGAGGATTATCATATTAAAACCCATATCAATGATCGAGTCAAATGCCTTAACCAATATATCAAAGCCCTTCTGTCCGGCGATTCGGGAAACCATACCAATCAATGGCCGTGCGCCCCCTAGGCCGCATTCATCCATTAGTCTTTGTTTATTCTTTTGCTTTCCTGTGAAATCAGCATACTTGTTATAGATCAAATCGTCAGTCTGGGGGTTCCATTGATCATAATCAATACCATTGACAATCCCGATCAAGCTTGCCTGCCTTGTCCGCAGTACACCGTCAAGACCAAAACCCATTTCTGGAGTCTGAATTTCCTGCGCATAATTTTGTGAAACAGTAGTCACGACATCACTATACAGTATACCGGCTTTTAAGAAATTAATATCTCCATAATACTCCATACTTTCGGGTGTGAAATAACCGTTGTCGAGCCCAAGAATCGGGAATTTCTGCGCCGGAAAGCGACCTTGATAGCCCAAATTATGGATAGTAAAAATGCTCCTCGCTCGGCTTTTGCCGAGTTTCATATACAACGGGATCAGACCGGTCTGCCAGTCGTGGCAATGGACTATATCATACGAACTTTTTAGAATAAGCTGTGAGACCACCTTGGAAAACAATGTAAAACGCTCACAATTATCTGGAAAATCTCCTTTTTCAGTTCCGTAAAGCCCGTCGCGATTATAAAAGTCAGGGTAGTCTATAAAATAAAAGTCATCATCTTTGTACACACTGATGTCATATTTCTCACCCATTGCTATTGAAATATGATCGCACAGATTACCTCTAATCCCTTTATACCTTGGTAAGAAAACCGTGACTTTTAAACCGAGTCGTTTCAGTGAAATCGGCAAAGCACCAACAACGTCGGCAAGTCCACCAGTTTTTGCATAAGGTGTTGCTTCAGATGCAATAAATGCGACCTTCATAATTTAAATTTAGAAGGCTGAGAGACGGCTAACAAGTCTATTAATGGTTTCATTATCCTTCCTGCCTTCATGAGCCATGTTTGAGCCATGTTTCTATATAATATTCTTTAGGTATGCCGCAGATTCTTCAGGTCCGGTCGGATTTATATAAAACCCTGTCCCCCACTCAAATCCAGCAATATGGGTAAGAACCGGTATGATTTCCAGGTGATAATGGTAAAAATCAATACCGCGCATGGTAATTGGTGCCGTGTGTATAACATAGTTATACGGAGGTGTATTGAGTGCCTTTTTCATCCTCAGCAGGCAATCCTTTAGAATCGAAGCAAGATCATCAAGCTCATCTCTCGAAGCATCCTCAAAGTTGGACATATGATTCCTCGGCAGTATCCAGGTTTCAAAGGGAAAACGCGGAGCAAACGGGCATATCAGGATAAATGAATTGTTTTCGTTGATCAAACGCTTTCTGTCTTTGGTTTCCTGAACAACAATATCGCAAAAAATGCACCGTTCACGGTATTCATAGTAGCGTTTAGCGCCGTCCATTTCCTCCATTACTCGCTTGGGAACAATCGGCGTAGCGATCAATTGAGAGTGGCTATGCTCCAGTGAAGCACCTGCCGCCGCGCCGAAGTTTTTAAAAACCATGGTGTAGCGAAGTCTTTGATCTTTCTTCAAATCGAGCATCCTTTCCTGGTAAGCATATATGACGTTCTGGAAGTGCTCAATTTCCAAATCCGCAAGGTCCATTGAATGATCAGAGGACTCTATTATTACTTCATGGGCGCCAATACCATTCATCCGGTCGTAAATGCCTTCACCCCGACGGCTAATATCTCCTTCGACAAGCAAAGCAGGGAATTTATTTGAGATGACGCGCAAGGTCCATCCGGGCGTATTTGGCTTAGTATTATCAGGGCGGTATGCCATTATTTCAGGTGGTGTTGCAGTCTCATTACCTGGACAAAAAGGGCATGACGTTGGTGCCACTACTTTTTTTTCGGGTGTTGATTTGAAATCTTTTGGCCGTTTTGCGCGTTCTGTCGAGATGATAACCCAACGTCCTAAAACTGGGTCTTTACGTAGTTCAGGCATTATTCCTGTGTATCCGCCCCTTCGTCATTTGGCTTGTCGCTTTTCTCATTTCCAGGTTCCTCTATTGGTTCAGGTTCACTCAAGAATATTTCGATCTCTGCTTGCTCACGTATGTTTTCAATAAAACTATTGGCTTTGTTACGTTGTTTTTCTCTCAATAAATTAGCTTCGATGTTCGGCCACAACTCATCAAGAGTTTTATACCCTTCTGGCGTATACGTAAGGACTTTTACAAAAGTGTAGTTTCCATCATCGTTTTTGAAAACCGCACTGATATCTCCATCTCTGAGTTTGAATACAATAGATTCAAATTTTTTGGAACGTACATTCCTTCTTATTGGACCGGTGATACCACCGCCTTTTTTTGACGGTGCGATTGAATGTTCTATGGCAAGCGAATCCATGTATGCTGGATTTTCGATAACGAGCTGTCTCAGTTCCTCAACCTTTGTCTTGTTGGCGACAACTATTTCCTGACATTGAACCATCTCTTCAACCCTGAAGTCTTCCTTTCGTTCATCATACAGATCCACTATTTCTTGAGAATCAACTTTTGTTGCTTCGACAACAACTTTTCTGTACAAACCATTTTCCATTGTCTGCATTAGCGTGGTCTGTAGTTTGGTTATATAACCATCATATAGGAAGTATTTGTTTCGCTCTCCAAATTCAAATCTAAGATCATCTTCAATGATCGTGTTTAACAGTTTTTCCAATTCTTCGGGTTGTGTCAAATCAACCCGACCGAAATTGGGCTGTGATTCATTTCTCTTTGCGACATCGCTTTTTCGGATTTCTCTTCCATTTATGACTATTGCCACAGGATCATCAGTGGACTCAACCAGATCACTAATATCTCCTTCGTACATCTCAATCTTTGCCTTCTTCTTCAGTTTTCTATTGAATTTCTCTTCTACCCCCTTGAGCTTTTCTGCCTTGAGCTGTGCCTCTATCTGACTCTTTACTTTTTCATAATCCCGGTACCGTTCAGGTTTGCGATCGGTTACTATATAGATGCCATATTTTTCATCAAAGGGTATAATCCCAATTAATTCGTTCAGCTTTGATTCGAATAACATCTTATCAACCGGCGCTGGTTTTACACCTTTGAAAACCACACCCATATTGCCTTTGTTCTTACTTGAATGGGCAGTGGAATAAACCTTGGCAAGCGTGTCAAAACTTTCGACATGTTTTTTCAGCGAATCAAGCAGGAAATTAGCCAGACTTTCGGATTCAACAACTATTTCTTTACCTCGGATCTCAGCCTTGAGTAAGTAGTTTTTGTTGTTCTTATAGAATTTTTTCATCTCTTTTTCGCTTGGCTTAGCACCCTCAATCACTTCAACTGTATAAACCTCTTCAAGCAGCAAGGACTTTCTTTGGTTAATCATGGCTTCCCGGAATAACTTTGTGGTATCTATACGGTAATTCATTGAATTCTCAAAAATCAATCTACTGAGTATCATGCCATCGAGAACATCTTTATCATTACGCGCGCCACCCCCGAAACGTTTTGACATCATTTCGTCCAGCTCAAGCCTGGTTATCTTGTAGCCATTTACCGTCGCAACGAAATCCTGGTAATTCTTCTTGAAGCAGCGTTCCACACCGCTTAAGGCAAATGAATCGATTGGGAATTTGCGATATTTTGTGGCAACTATCTCATAAGCCTTAGCCGCACTCAAGAAATCCTCGTTCATTTCATGAGCCAATGCTAAGCGATAATACAACCAACCGTCCTTTTTCTTACGGCTTTCTATCAAACCCTTATAGACTTCAATCGCTTTGTCGAGATCTCCGATTTTGGCTAAATAAAGATCCCCTTTTTCCAAAGTCCAATCATAGACTTTCTTCCCTTTTTCAATCTTTTGCTCACAATAATTTATTGCTTCATCATATTGACCTTCTAAAACAAGGTTAATATAATCTTGTGGCAATGCCATACATATAAGCAGTATTAGATTCATCTTAGATCCTCCTTTCGGTAGATTATTATTGTAGTTAAAATCCCGAAAATGTCAACCCCGTCGTATTTTGAAGTTTTGAGGTTATAAAGATAGGAAACCACGCCTTTGCATGCAAAGCTGAAGACACGCTTCGCTGGAGACACGTCCGCCACACAATATGGCGGACTGCAGGCACGCCTTCGGCTGGAGACAACCCAGATAAACGCTCGAAACGGACTAAACGGATAAAACGTCTTTTAGTTATTTAATAACTTAATTACTTAATAACTCAATGACTTAGTTACTTAATGACTGCTTTACCTGGTGAAATATTTGTTTACAAAGCGGTCTTTATGAGTATAATTTCAAGAAATGGATGTGGCTATTGAATTAGAGAACATTTGTCGGTCATTTAAAAACCATTTCTGGCAAAATAAAAAACAAGTTCTCAAAGATGTCTCACTGAAAATTTACAAAGGAGAGATATTCGGATTTCTGGGCCCAAACGGAGCTGGCAAAACAACTACGATAAAGATCATCACCGGGCTCATTAGACCTGACTCCGGGAGTATTAAGATTTTCAAACACCCTGCCAATGCGCTCGAAGTGAAAAAACTTATAGGTTTTCTGCCTGAATCACCGTATTTTTATGAACATCTTACGGGCTATGAATTCTTGAAGATCTCTGCTCTGCTCAGCAATCAAAAGGACTATAAATCAGGTATTTTGGGGCTACTCGAAAAAGTGGGGTTAAAACATGCAGTGAAATTGCAGTTACGCAAATACTCCAGGGGCATGCTCCAGCGCATTGGTATTGCACAGGCGCTCGTGGCAGAACCAGAACTGTTGATTTTGGATGAACCACTTACCGGCCTCGATCCAATTGGAAGAAAAGAAATAAAGGATATAATCCTTGAGCAAAAGGCAAAAGGTAACACAGTCTTTTTCTCATCCCACATACTTCCAGATGCAGAAGCTGTATGTGACCGTATTGGTATAATAATAGAGGGGCAAATCATAGAAGTTGGCGAGTTAAACAAACTTCTGAAGAAAGGGCTTAAAACAGATGAAATTACATTGGAAGATTGGTTTGTGAAACAGATAAAGAGAAATGAATAGAATTTGGGCGATAATTGAAAACACATTTAAAGAAAGCCTGCGTCAGAAAATTCTCCTGCTACTTGTAATATTTGGTATCCTATTGATTGTTGTCTCGATCTTTCTTGAACCCTTTGCTCTGGGTGAATCACCACGAATACTTAGGGATTTTGGCCTTGCAGTATCAGCACTCTTCGGGGTCTTGGTCGTTATAATTATAGGTTCAACACTCATCCATAAAGATATCGAGAAACGCACAATTTATACTGTAATTACAAAACCTGTTAGAAGGAGTGAAATCATCATCGGTAAGTTCTTGGGATTGTTACTACTCATCATAATACTGGTCTGCGCCATGGCCGTCATTCAACAACTCGTGATCGTTTTTTATGAAGGTTCCTTTGATTTTTCTCTGTTGATTGCAATCCCATTCTTGATTTTAGAAATAATGATTTTACTCGGGATCCTTCTGTTGTTTTCATCCTTTTCTTCGCCCGCATTGAGCGCAATGATGGGTATTATCTTCTTTATCATTGGTCATGCCAGTCCTGACCTGAAGCTGTTTGCTGACCAAGTCAGAATACCCGCAATGAAGTATCTTGCTTATGGATTCTATTACATATTGCCAAACCTGGAGAATTTCAACCTGAGGATCGATCTGGTACATAGACTGCCTTTATATCCAGACCAGATACTTTTTTCAGTATGTTATGGCTTGATTTACACAATTTTTCTTGTTTATCTGGCAATTATTATCTTTGAGAGACGTGAATTTAAATAAAGACAGAAATTACGAAGTTTAGAAGTTATGAGGATAAGAAAAGAATGAAGTTAGGAAGATAAGAAGATATGATTAAGAAAGAAGAAAAATGCAAAAAAGAAATAAGACACTGCGGCATTTTCGAGATTTAGAGGTTTATCAAATGGCGTTTGATTCTGCTATGAAGATATTCAAAATAACCAGAGATTTTCCTGTGGAGGAAAGATATTCGATAACAAACCAAATCAGACGATCATCAAGATCAGTATGTTCGAGCATAGGTGAGGCTTGGAGAAAAAGAAAATACAAGGCGTATTTTAAAAACAAACTGACCGATGCAATGTCTGAAGCATCAGAAACTCAAACGTGGTTTGATTTTTGCCTTGCCTGTAAATACATAGACCGAGAAGTATACGAAGAAATGGACAATACATATGAGACAATTATTGCGAAACTCAACGCGATGGAGAAAAAAGCTGAAAGTTTCTGCTTCTAATATTCATAGCTTCACAGCCTCGTATCTTCATAGCTTCATGTCTTCACAGCCTCATGTCTTCATAACCTCATATCTTCATAGCTTCACAACTTCATATCTATTATGAAGAACATCATTGTTATCATCCTGCTGCTTCTTCTCATCGGTAGTTTCTCGTACCGTATTGACATTGGCAAATCACCACATGAATTGATAGGAGAGCTGATGTACTTCCCGTCCGGAACCGCGCTGCGGGCTTTATCAATGGGATTTTATGCACCACTTGCAGATTTAGTCTGGCTTCGCTTTATTCAATACTATGGTGAGCACCGCATGAGCGATGCACAATTTGAACTCATGTATCATATCCTTGACATCCTGACAACCCTTGATCATAGATTCATGTATGCCTATTCCTTAGGTGGCTTGATGTTAACCCATGATGCGCAAAGACCAGATCAGGCACGGATGTTAATGAAAAAAGGCATGCAGACAAATCCTGATGATTGGCGTCTTCCATTTATGTATGGGTTTATTCATTATGTATTCTTGCGTGAACATGGTATTGCACAGAGATATTTTCGTATTGCTTCACAAAAACCAGATGCTCCAGATAGACCCAAACGCTGGGCAGCATTTGTTACCTATTACAGGCTCGGAGATTTAAAGACCGCACTTGCCTTGTGGCTGGATCTCTATAATAATACAAAAAATCCCGAGGAGAAAGCAATTGCCGAGAAGTACATTAAAAAAATAAAGATGAAGATGGATATTGAATTACTGAATACAAAAATAGCGGAATTCACAAAACTAACCGGTCGTAAACCGTTTAATTTTAAAGAGCTAATTACCTGCGGCATTATCGATTCGATACCTGCCGAGCCGCACGGATGTCACTATTTACTGCGAAATGGCGAAGTGTATTCGACGTTCCAAACCGACTAAACAAAAAATGTAATCGTCCGAGAAGATACAAATACCTAAAATCCAAAATACCTAAATACCTAAAGAAACTAAGTAATTGAGTTATTGGCAAAGCAGTTACTAAGTAATTAAGTAACTGGAACCTTTGAATCCTAACGGATTGGAAGGGATCACTACGTGCTGGAAAGGAGCCATTGGCTGGAAGGGAGCTGCGCTGGAATATTTTGAATCATTCCATTCGAAGAATCCATTCCATCCCGCACCCCGCACTTTATTATTTGACGGGTGGTTTACTGCAACAGAATTTATGCTACGTAGCAAAAAGTGCGAGGGTGCGTGGATCATTTCCATACG
>JBARXC010000102.1:0-6958 GCA_049647125.1 bacterium
AATCCCAAACTCTCGAATTAATATTGCCAACACTACCTCAGGCTCCAATGTCTTAATCACGACATCAATGATTATACAAAATGCAAAGATTTGACCCCATCTAGACTTTGTAAAGAAAATTCCATGAACGGGCAGAAATACGCAACATCACTAACCACAATGTTCTCATATTGTGAGATTTATGTTGTGCTAATTGTAGAAACCGTGTATCCCCTTAGCTCTTGGTTGCTCACAGGTTTTTGCCGGTAGATTAATGAATTATATATTAATATATAAGAATTGGTGAGACGAATGGGTTTTTCTGTCTTGACATCCCTGCCCCTGCTATTATAATGGGGTGGAGGTCAGGTGTTTATTTTTATGGCAATATGTCTTATTAATGTAAATACCATAGAAAATATCATATCATCGCGGGACACGGTTATCATTGATTCAGTACCGTATATCGGATGGACCTATAACACAGAAGTATCGAGTATTGCACCTATTTTATGGTACTGGGATTATCGCAACTATGGGCGGCTTGTAGATTTCTTTTGCGATACAATTGATTTCAATGAAAATATTCGCCCCAATGTTATAAAGGAAATATATGAGTTTGGAGTTGAATACGTAACAGATACTTTAAATACTTATGATTTTGATTTTTTTCTGTCCCCACAGGGAACACCTGCTAACGCCTATTATTTTTCATGGATCAAGGATGAAATCGATAACGGGAGACCCTGCCAGTGGCAAGTATACAACTATTATTGGGCTGGGGATTTTATCAATCATGCACTGGTAGCAGTGGGATATGTGATTGCATCATCAGATACGTTTATAGCGGTGAATACAACTTGGTCCCCGGGGATAGAGTATTGGCCATTGTGGACGTATCATAGTGGTTCTTATTCTTATGATCGTGTTTTTCGAATAATCCCGGGAGGTGCAAATCCGGATAACATCTTTATTACGTACCCAACAGATTCAGGGCTTGTTTTGCAGGCAGGGGATACAATTGATATAACCTGGGATTCGTATGGAACTGATATTAATTATGTTTCAATTTGGTTTGCATCGAGTTATGATACCACGGAATGGCTTTTAATCGAACAGAATGCACCGAATACGGGTAGTTATGAATGGATTGCTCCCAATGATTCTCTGCGTGCCCGAATCAATCTGCAAGGGTATACTATGACGCATCAATTAGAAGCAGCAGATGGTAGTTATTATGGATTCAGCATTCTGCCTACTGGGATTGAAGAAGAGAAAAATGCCTTTGGAATTGAAGATCAGGTCTATTGTTCAAATATCTTCAGTGGTCCTTTACTCCTTCCAGAAGGCAAAAACTGCAAAGTCTTTGACATCACTGGTCGAATTGTAACCCTTGGTAGAATTAAGCCGGGGATATATTTCATTGTGGTAGATGGAAAAATTAGACAGAAGGTGATTAAAATAAAATGAAAGTAACAAAAACTATATTTCTATTTATATTGCTAGGGATTTCCACCCAACTAAGAGGCAGTTTTTATTATCGTCCTATAGGTGCTGTAATTGGAAACACAAATCTGGTTGTCACTGCTCATGTTATGAGCATTGAAACCATTGAGAATCAGAAATATGCATGTGCAGAACCTCTTAGGCTTCTTTATGGCGATTGGAATATGGATAGTACTATGTTTCTACCAGTACGAGAACGACCCGACTCAGGGATAATTTCTTCAGCAGACTATGAAGTACTTTATGATTCGAATACTACTTATTTACTGTTATTGAAAAATAAAAATAATCATATCACACTCGCTGATTACCCATGGATGACCCAATTTAAACTGGATTCGACAAATATGAGCTTTGTAGATGATATGCAAGAATTGTTGCGGATTGAATCGATTATAGATACAACAGAAAAAATACACTCATATATTGAACTTCTAAAATCTCCTTACATCGACATACGTGAGTCAATTGCCTGGAAGTTTCATCACTTTAAATGTCAAGAAGCTTTGTATGGGTTACAGATAGCTGTAAAGGATACTGCTTTTAACGTTGTGGCTTATGCTCTATCAGGGTTTTTCCAGCTCGGAAAGAAGGGTGTAACTTCACCACAATCGGTGTCATTTATTGAAAGTCTACTGGTATACCAGCAATTAACCACGTCATTATACCTTGCTTATGCTGCACAAAAGGGAGAGAACGCGATTCCTTTGTTGCATAACCACTTTTGGACTCCTTCAGTTGATAAAGGAAGTGTTCTTAATGCATTGACTTTTCTTCAGGATACGACTGCGCTAAGACTATTTGAGGAATTAATTTATCCAAAACCCTGGGATACACCAAAGTACAGTGTTTTACAATTATTGTTGATTCCTGATACTCTCGCAATACCATTTCCTGACAGCGCAGTAATAACCTGGGCTATGTCAGCACTCAGTGATACAAATGAGAGTATTCAAGAAACTGCAATTGAGCTCCTGGAGAGGAAAACAGGAATGGATTTTGGGTATGCACGCGGGTTGCCCAAAGAACGTGCGAAACAACAAAAGAAGATAATTGAGAAATGGCAGAAATGGCATAAAAAATGGTTAGAGGATAGGAAAAAGGAGTAATTGAATTCAGTGATAGTAGATGAGATAATAACAAGAGATTTCATAATATGGACGTCCATAAACCAGATAGTATGGTTTGGCATCTACCTTTTCATAAAACGATTCTGGAACGCAAATACTCTTTTGGCAATACTAGGGAGGATGTTTATATTCGTTATTCCTGTTATAATACAACTGAAAATATATCCAGGAAATGACTTTTTATTCTTTTTTGTTAATTTTGGAATACTTCTATTGTGGTTGGCTATCTTAACCTATCTCGAAGTGAGAAAAAAGACAAAGCATAAAATCAAAGAAGGTAAATAAGTTTGATGAGTGAAAATAGAGGTACGCCATGACATATGGTTTACTGCTTTTAGTTTTTATTGTAACTGGAGAAAATGATAGCTTAGAAAATTCCTTAATTGGTCAATTCGCAGTAACTTCAAATGACAGTATAGTTTATCTGGATAATAGGGGCGGTTGGCATTCTATTGATAGTTTTATTGATGAATCACATATTTTCATTATAACTGCCCCCCTAATCCGATACGATACCATGCAAACAATCAGATATAATCCCGTACAGGCCGAGTCTATTGATAGTCATCCTTATATGTATGGTTTACCTCAAATCATTAGTGACACAGTAAGAGTTATTTATAAAGAGTTATCCGTTGTATCAGCTTTTGAAATAATGTCAATGCAAATAAGATGTATTAAGGATGTATCAATAGGGTATATAAATATTAATATACCAAGAGGCTCGAAATTGCATTTGTTATCTGGAGTGGAAGCATCTGCCTCGATAATGTTGTTGATAGATACCCTGGGAGATGTTATTGAAGAATTTATTCTTGAGTCCAGCGGATTTACACTATGGAATGATGTTGCTTTCAATACTGTTCGAAAGGGTGAATTTAAGCCAATTAGGATAAATGGTAAACCTGAAAAAGCATGGATTATTATTCCAACAGGTAATGATATAGAAAGCGTTCGAGTACAAAAGTAATATTGTAATTAATTATCGGTATATTTGTCCAAAAACCCCTCTATTTTCCGTAGAAACCTTTTACCCGGTTCACATCTCCCTAACTCCCACAACGTGATAGTATTCTCATTGACCCCTATGATTCGAGCCACATCTTTCTGGTATAAACACAGGTCTAAACGCTTTTTCTTAATTTTCTCACCAATTGTCCTAGGACGCATAGGATAATCATCTGGTAATATTCTGGGGCGTCTTACGCTATATTTAATCTTTGGTTTTGTAAAGAAAATTCCATGAACGGGCAGAAATACGCAACATCACTAACCACAATGTTCTCATATTGTGAGATTTATGTGGTGTTGATTGTAGAAACCGTGTATTCCCGGCGAATTAAACTTGACTTAGCTCTTTTTTCGAATATTCTTGAAGCAGAGGAGGAGACGTTTAGACCGTGGTATTATGAATTTAGGGGGTTAATTGATACTGAATAATATCTTGCCTATTTGGGTGATAATACTAATAGCATCACTTATTATCGCTATTATTACACTTTATTGAGGTGCTATGAAGAAAATATTGATTGTTTTGATACCGGCAATATGCCTTGGTCAAGTTTTTTGGGAGAATGAGGTTATAGATTCAGTAAATCTTGATATGGAAAATTACCGTTTCAATGCAATGGCACTCGATACCATTGGCATACCTTGTGTTGTCTATGATAATCCGAATTGGCTTGATACTATTATGTATGCCTGGCAAACCGATTCTGGGTGGCAAAAAGAGAATATTGAGTCTGGTTTTAAATACTATGGTTTTTCGCTTGTTGTTGACGATAACAATATAGTTCATTTTAGTTATTATCGCAGAGACGATTCATTGGATATAACTTATCATTGTTGTGGACAACGGGATTCAACTGGTTGGCAGATCGAATACGTAGATTCAACAGCCGGTTATCTTGGCAACTATTCTCGGAGCATCAACTCATCGATTGCTCTTGACACTACAGATTTACCAGGCATAGCATACACTTCTTGGAATGTTTCAGATTCGCTCCATTATATCAAATATGCTCATTACAATGGAGTGAACTGGGATACATCAGTGGTTAGCTATGATTCAATTTGGAGTGGTCCGGCACCGCCTGACTGGTGTCCGTCGCTTAAATTCGACAGTAATAGTGATCCTCATATGGCCTTCAGTCGCTGTCACGGTACTAATGATACATTGAAGTATGTTATCTATGAGGACAGCAGTAATCAGTGGGTGACAGTTCATACAATTACCTGTTACGGTACTTATCCATTGTCTCTTGCACTTAGTCGTATGGATTACCCATGTATCGCATATAATCACGAAGGCGGCCTTGCGTATACCTGGTGGGATGGTTCAACCTGGAATACTGATTATGGTATTGCAAGTATCGGCTGGATCGATACTCGGATTCGTCTTGCCCTGGATAGTCTCGACCAACCTCATATTTTATATAAACACTGGGGAACAGTTTTTCCTCGTTATTGTTATAAGGATACCTTCTGGCACATGTGCGGACCAGTTGAGCCAGATACACTTGAGGCTCATGTTGATGCCGCCCTTAATCTAATATTGGATAATAATGACCAACCTCATATTTCTTACAAGTTTTATCAAATGGATACAGATACCCAGTTTATATTTGGTCTCAAGTATGCCAAAGGAACATTTGTTGGAATTGAGGAATATAAGGGTGGAAAAACTAAAAAAACACCTGGATTGAAGTTGTTCCCAAATCCGTGCTCTGGTTTGCTGAACATCGAGTATTCTATGCAAGAAACAGGTGAAGCTGAGATATCAGTATATGATGTCACTGGCGCAAGAAGAATATGGATACATTATCAAAGCAAACCAGCTGGTTTTTATCAAGAAGGTTTAGACACAAGAGAGCTTATAAATGGTGTCTATTTTGTTGTTCTGAAAAAAGAAAATGACAAGGTAAGCAAGAAGTTTTTGATCGTTAAATGACTTCAATTTTCCAGCGTAAGATCACTAAGAGAATTTAATAATAAACGATTTAATGAAAATGGATAGAAAAGATAAAACAGGAAATTGCATTCCCTGTTTTATCTTGAGAAGGCACAATGGAAGAAAGAACTCTGAAGGTTTACAATGCGAGGGGTATCAACTCAGAACTGCCTATGGTGTGATTTCAAAGAAAATGGTTATAGGGATAAAATGGGGTCAAATCTCTACATGCTACATGCATTCATCACTTTCGTCTCAATTTCCTTGAAGACAATACGGGGTCAGACCTGGAAACTAGAAACTAAAAACCTACCACCATTATTAAAGGGATTTGACCCCATGTTTGATTTACCCTGCTGTCTGTGCCTTGACAGTATTAATGCTAGATGCTATAATCCAATGAAGAGGGAAAAATGTTTAGAAGGGTTATTTTCATAGGAATATTTGTATTCGTCTTTATAAATCTTGCATATGCGGATCTACGTTCAGCAGCAGATTCTATAAAACAAGAGATAGAAAAGAGTCCTGATAACTTCAAACTATATTTTGACTTAGGGATTTGTTATACGGCCATAGATGAATACGGTAAAGCCCAGGAGGCATTCAACAAAGCACTGGAACTAAACAAGGATTATTACCTTACCAAACACAAAATCGCAGTGGTTTACTATGCAATGGACAGTTTGGAAACTGCTAAGTCTAGATTTAGAGAACTCAGGGAGATCTCACGCGATAATAGTAACATCAATGAATGGCTTAGGACTATTTACAGAATGTAGGAGAAAAATGGGGTCAAATCTTTGCATTTTGCATATTGTTTAATAGCTTTACTTCAGCTTTCTGGTATAACTCTTTTACTTTCGAGCTCTTTTTCATTTTTTTTCTAAACCATCTGCGCAAGTGATGTACTGAAACATAATCTACATCACCTGTTAGTCTTCCTATCTGTGCTGGCTTGTATCACTATTTCTATATAACAATTCCGCTACTATGCCTCTAATTTCACCCTTAACCCCACGCTGCTACAAGATTTCCATTCTAATCCCAAACTCTCGAATTAATATTGCTAACACTACCTCAGGTTCCAATGTCTTAATCATCACATCAATGATTATACAAAATGCAAAGATTTGACCCCATTTCGTGCTAAAACCAGCCGAGACTTTAGATTTTGTCGAATGTCATGACCTGCTACCTAAAACCTATATTATACGCAGGTTATACTTAAAATCAACCTGAAGTACTGCAAAGAGGAAAAATTTTGCCCCGACTATGGGTTGACATCTTTGAGCAAGGTAGTATAATTTAATAGTTACATTATGGCTATAATACTGATTAATCTAATGTTCGCACAATTTTTTACAGTTGATCATTATCGTTTTCAAGATGGTTA
>JBARXC010000103.1:0-1643 GCA_049647125.1 bacterium
ATATAATATAGCCAATATAGTATATTGTCAAACCTGCGAGTTAATTTCAAAAGGTGTGGAAATTGGCAAAAAAGTAGCGTAGCCTTTCGGTGAACTCATAACCAAAAAAGTCGTGGAAGCACGACCAACGAAAGGATACGCTGATGTCAAAGTACAGGAAGTTGATGGACTCGACAAGGAAAATCGAGGAGAACGTGGCCGGCGGGTTGGCCGGCGGGCCTTGTCACCCAGAGTGCCGGCGGACGGCTGGGCTACCCGGCAAATGGGTTCGTTTTGCGGAGTTTTGTCTTCACCTAACATAATCGGTAGTGATTTCGAGGCCTGCCTGAAGAGGAAGTGATTCATGAGCCGGCTGGCGGGGATAAGTGGTCGGTTTGGGCGCATTTCGTATTGCATGAGGCTCCGGCAAGACGATCCGTCAGGTTGGTAGCCATGGGACTTGTCCTTTATTGAGCTATGTACAGACCCATTTTGCGTGGAATAAGCGGTGTAATTGCGGGTCCCAAGATCGACTTCTGCGCTTTGATTCCCGCTGTGGAGGGTGGGGAGTCGGGCGAAGATGTTTCAGGCGGGCTGTTTGGCTGTAGGCCGCCCGAGTGGGCTATCGACAGATATCAGTGGGCGGGTTCGCAGACGGACCCGCCCACTTGGCTCGGAGAAACACTTGCCCAATCAACTCCATTCCGGTAACTTACGCCAGTTACCAAAAGGTCGGGAATCTCGGAGGCATTGAACTGCAGCAGGCAGAATGTCAACGGGGTCTGTTTGCCACAAACGTACACGTACTCTGGAAGGGAGTTAAGCATGTCCAGGATCTTTTCAAAACTGGTGATTGTGGCCTCAGTAATGGTGTGCTGCGCCTGCGCCGCCTCCGGGGCCGGGTCAGCGATTGACAAAGGGAGTGTCATTGTCGGGGGGGGAGCGGCCTTCTCCTCGCTCGGCGGGGATTTGTATGAAAACAGTAAAGGGAACGGGGTCACGATCTTACTCTTTGCGCCTGAGTGTGGCACCTTCGTTACGTCGCATTTGGCCCTAAGCGGACAGTTGATCATCGGTCATCTGAAACGCGGCGATGACAAGTTGTATGCCATCGGGGTCGGCCCGCGTCTCAGGTACTACTTCGGGCAGACATCCCAGTCAGGACCCGTGAAAGGGACGACCTATCCATATCTCACGGGCGCGTTTACCTGGGGTCAGTACAATGACGAGGACAGCGACAAGCACACTGTGACGGCCCTGTCATTCGGTGGAGGTATTACGCACATGGTGGCCAATTCGGTGGGATTGTTTGCTGAGGTCAATTACCGTGCTGACAAATTCAAGAAAGCCGAATCGAACTCGGAGAGCGGCACTTCGATAAACATGATGGCCGGTTTCACCCTGTTCCTGTGGGAATAGGCCGAGGCCCCAGGCGGGGGGGTAGTGGGACTTGTTCGCTCCGCTCAGTGTAGAACCCGACATTCGGCTGCTGTCATTCCGACGAAAGTCGGAATCCAGGCGGCACATACATAGACACCCGTTGATAAAACAGAAGCTATCCGGCAATGGTCGCGTACAAATCCTCCCAGAGTGAAATCTCCTGCTCTATCAATTCCAACTTCCAACTCCGACGCCATTCCTTGATTTGTCTCTCACGTCTGATC
>JBARXC010000104.1:0-12543 GCA_049647125.1 bacterium
TGGGGTCAAATCTCGACATTGGACATTGTTCTTTTTGCGCGAGACAAGTCTCGCTACTCCATTTTTTGTTAGGGTAATGTCCAATGTCGAGATTTGACCCCAGATGGTGGGGTTGACCTCCAGGTATTTTTACGGTATACTCATGAAACGCAGATGAGAACAGTGCCCAGAAATTTTATTTCCCTTTTTGCCAGCGATGTTGCAAGCCGGCTCCTTGGCTTTGTCGCCACTGTATATATTGCCCGGCTGCTCGGTGCCCAGGGTCTGGGTTTATTAAGTTACGGCATGGCATTTTTGACCTATGCCCTGCTATTTGCCAACCCTGGATTGACGACGATCGGCGCGCGCGAAATTGCCAAGGACCCAGCCCAGCGCAAGATAATCGAAGATATCCTTGGTTTGAGGTTTGTTTTAACGGTTATTGTTTTTACCTTGTTTACATTGGGGGTTTATCTGGTGCCTGGTCAGCAGGCAACCAAGACCGTAGTCTTTTCTTATCTTGTTTCTTTATTCCCGCTTATCTTTGTGCTCGAATTCGTTTTTCAGGGCCGGCAGGAAATGCACTATGTCGGCATTTCACGATTGCTTCAGTACAGCATCTATGTTTTTCTCCTCTTGATTTTCTTAAAGAGCCGGCTTGATATTTTCGATGTACCGATTTATTTTTTCTTCAGCTATGTGATAACAGCGCTTTTTCTGATCATTGTTTTCTTTGCTAAATACAAATCACTGACCATACGATTTTCCCTGAATGCCTGGCGCAAACTTTTTGCTATGGCAATGCCGATTGGGCTTGCCACGATCTTTAACCAGGTAGCGCTCAATTTACCGGTCGTGGCGCTGGGCATATTGCACTCCAAAGTTGAGGTTGGTTTTTACAGTGCCGGTTTTAAAATTGTCGCAATGCTGCTTATTATCGAACGGGTCTTTTATTTTGTGTTTTTCCCGGTCATTTCCCAACAGTATACTGAGGCACGCAAAAAGCTGAACCGCAGTTTTGCATTCCTGACTAAGTTACTTTTTGCGATCACTATTCCGTGTGCCGTGTGCGGCATTGTTCTGGCGGATAAAATTATCTTTTTCATTTACGGCGCAGAGTTTAGCGGTTCAATTCTGGTCTTTCGAATGCTGCTCCTTTACTTCTTGATAACGCCGGTCAATACGATTTTCGGTTACGGGCTTATTGCTATTGATCAGCAAGGCAGGTTCTTTAAGGTCATCACTTATACAGCGTTGGTGTGCGTGGTTTTGATAATCATTCTCGGCTTCAGTTTTAAAGCGACCGGTGCCGCGGTGGCTCTCTTATGTAGCGAAACATTGAGTATCTTTTTAATGAACCGGGAACTGAAACGCCATGTGAAGTTCAGCAGTATTAGGCAGGTGATCAAACCGATTATCGCTTCGGCAGTTGCCGTATTTGCCGTGTATGTGCTGAGGCAGTGGCATGTTGTGGTATTGGTCTTTGTCGCAGTAGGTATTTATGTCCCGGTGTTCTATTTGATCCGAGGGTTTTCAAAAAAAGAGCTCGTTGATTTAAGACAGGTATTTACCAGGAAATAAAAAAGGGCTGCCTGCAGACAGCCCTTTTTCTTAAAAGGTCACCGTTTCTTTATTTAACAGTATAAGTCTCTAATTCCATGAGCATGTCCCGGGTTGTATCGGCTTCAATTTCAGATTGGGTCCATTTCACCATTCCGATATCGAGTGCCACATACATATAAATAGTGTCTTCATCCACTTCACGGATTTCCCAGCAATCATTAAAGGTGCCGGCAGGAACAGTTACGTTTTTTTGACCCATAACTTCGTAATCTGCCCAGGTTTTTCCGGTCTCTAATGGCAGCGCAAGCATTGTATCATTAGGAACAGTATCTGACTTGTTCGAATACGTTAAAAGATAATCCTCGGTTTCCTCGACATAAGAGGTGTCAGCGAAAACGGGTATTAGGGTGTCGTCAAATGTCATTGTCATGATCATCTCAAATACTGCAGTACTGTTGTCAAGGGTCGTCTCAGCAGTAATTTCCGATGAATTTGTTCCGGTTTGTACCGTGGTGTCAGAAGTCATGGTATCAATGACAATGATTTGTGTCATTGTCATATCGTAATTCCATTCGTTTCCTACGGTGATAGGAAAATAATTTGTTTCATCATCACCACCGCATCCAATGATCAAAACGATAATGGGTATTAATAATAAGAGCTTTTTCACACAGCCTCCTTTATGAAACATTATATACTTATTTGTTTATATGTCAAGGGCACGTTTTTAATTATAAATAGTATTTGGGAGTGAATTTGGCTTGTCAGATTAATAAAATGGCCCGATGAATCGGGCAACTACATTTCTTCAAGCTCCAAATCCCAAGAACCAAGGAACCAAAAAAGACAAGTAATAAAGTCATTGAGTCATTAAGAAAATCTCCGATACGCCGTTACTCCCTTACTCCAATACCCAGTTATGCTCCGTTTCCCCGATACTCTGCAAGCGGGGTTGACCCCGTTAGAGAATACTCTATGAAGCTACCCAAATACCCGATACTGTAAAAATCCTTTAGTTCTGCTGATAGAATTGCCTGAGATTTTACGTTGCTATTCTCTAACGGGGTTGACTGAGTGTCGAATCTGCGTATAATACAAGGGGTGAAAAAGAAGTTCTTTTTATAATTCAGTAACTTAATGTGTCAAAGCAGGACCTTTAAAAAATCTCGAATTTTTTCTAAATAAAGGGGGTAAGATGGAGCAATACAAAAATTTGATCGATGGCAAGTTAGTTGATTCTAAATCAGGTCGAACATTTGAAAACCGGAACCCGGCAAACTGGAATGAGATCGTTGGTGTATTTCCGAAATCGAATGTTGAAGATCTCAATATGGCAATCGAAGCCGCGAAGAAAGCATATAAGAAATGGCGTGCTGTACCCTGGCCAATGCGTTCGGAGATTATGCGTAAAGTTGCGCAAATCATGATCGAGAAAAAAGAAGAGCTGTCCCAACTCATGACCAGGGAGATGGGTAAAGTCATCAAGGAAACGCGTGGCGACACCCAGGAAGGCATTGATACGGCATTGTATGCATCAATTGAAGGAAGAAAGTATTTTGGCTATACCCTGCCTTCGGAGTTGCCGAACAAATCCTGCAAAACAATACGTGAACCACTTGGTGTGTGGGGTCTTATTACACCCTGGAATTTTCCCATTGCCATCCCGACGTGGAAGATTTTTCCCTGTCTTTTAAGCGGTAATACTGCGGTGATAAAGCCGGCGACCTATACACCAGCTTGCGTTGGTGAGCTTGCTCAGATATTTAAGGAAGCTGGTTTGCCTGATGGCGTGCTCAATGTTGTCTATGGCAGCGGCAAAGAGATAGGTGAAGCCATTCTGAACCATCCTGACATTGTCGGTGTTTCATTCACTGGTTCGTCAGAAATTGGCAAAAGAATCGGCGAGGTCTGCGGTAAGACGCTTAAACGATGTTCTTTAGAATTGGGCGGCAAGAACGGTCAGGTTGTTCTAAAAGATGCCAATCTGGAGCTGGCGCTTGAGGGCGTTTTGTGGGGTGCCTTTGGCACAACCGGTCAACGGTGCACAGCGACATCCCGATTGATTCTGGAAGCACCAATCTATGACAAGTTCATTGATATGCTCAAAGCGCGGACTGAGGCGTTGACATTGGGTAATGGTTTGAATGAAAATATCGATGTCGGTCCGTTGGTCAGCGAATCACAGCGTGAAAGCATTCACGGTTATGTGGAAATAGGTAGGAAAGAAGGCGCAAGAATGGTTACCGGCGGTGAATCGTACAAACAGGGTGGGTGTGCAAACGGGTGGTTTTATAAACCGACGATATTTGCTGATGTGCTGCCGACTATGAGAATAGCTCAGGAAGAGATTTTTGGACCGGTCATTTCAGTAATAAAAGCCAAGGACTTTAAAGAAGCAATGTCCATACTTAACAATACTGTATACGGTCTTTCATCAGCTATCTACACGAATGATCTGAACCTTGCGCACAAGGCGATTGAACTTGCAGAAACCGGTATTGTCTATATTAATGCGCCGACGATTGGTGCGGAATGCCATCTGCCGTTTGGCGGCATGAAGAATACGGGTAATGGACATCGCGAAGGCGGTTGGACTGCGTACGAAATATTTACCGAGATAAAAACTATCTACATCGACTACTCAGGTTCTCTGCAAAAAGCACAGATCGATACTTTGAATAATAAGTAGGAAGTAGGAAGTAAGAAGTGAGAAGTAGGAAGTAGGAAGTAAGAAGTAGGAAGTAGGAAGTAAGAAGTGAGAAGTAGGCAGTAGGCAGTAAAGGAGAATGATGCGAAAAAGTGCGATGAAGAAACCGTCAATAAAAACGAACCTTCCTGGACCAAAAGCCAAGGAGGTTTTGAGGCGTGATAATAAATATGTTTCACCTTCCTACACGCGACCCTATCCTTTGGTTATTGAAAAAGGTAAAGGCGTGTGGGTAACCGATGTTGACGGTAATACATTTCTTGATTTTTCTGCCGGTATCGGTGTTGTGGCAAGCGGTCACTCTCATCCAGTAGTGGCGAAAGCAGCAAAAGAACAATTGGATAAATTTTTCCATATGTCAGGTGCTGATTTTTATTACGCGCACCAAGCCAAACTCGCTGAGAAACTTGCGGAGATTGTGCCCGGTGCAAAAAACAAAAAGGTTTTATTTGGCAATTCAGGTGCTGAGGCAGTAGAGTGCGCAATGAAACTGGCGCGCTATCATATGCGTCGGCCTCGCTATATAGCATTTACTGGCGCATTTCACGGCAGGACATTCGGTGCTTTATCATTAACTGCCTCCAAATCTATTCAGAAAAAGTATTTTGCGCCATTATTACCTGGTGTTACACATGTTCCTTATGCCTATTGTTATCGGTGTCCAATGCATCTTGATTATCCATCCTGCGACCTGGAATGTGTGAGATATATTGATGAGGTTGTTTTTAAGAAGGTTGTGCCGCCTGAAGAAGTAGCGGCGATTTTTGTCGAGCCCATACAGGGTGAAGGTGGTTATATCGTGCCGCCCCGGAGATTTTTACCGATGCTTAGACAATTGTGTAATAAGTATGATATATTACTCGTTGATGATGAAATTCAAGCAGGTATGGGCAGGACCGGCAGGATGTTTGCAATTGAGCACTTTAATACCAAGGCAGATATTTACTGTATTGCAAAAGGTATTGCATCAGGGCTACCGCTCGGTGCCTGCGTCGCGCGTGCAGGGATCATGGATTGGCAGCCCGGTGCTCATGCATCTACTTTTGGCGGTAATCCAGTATCTTGTGCCGCTGCGCTTGAGACCATTCAACTTCTTGAACACGGTCTCATTGAAAATGCTGTAGTGGTAGGAAAGGTGGCATTAGAGAGATTGAAGGATATGGCGCGCAAGTATGAGTTTATCGGCGACGTGCGCGGTAAAGGGTTGATGATCGGTATTGAACTCGTTGCTGACCGAGTGAGTAAGGAACCAGCTAAGGACAGACGTAATGCAGTTATTTATGAAGCGTTTAAACAGGGTTTATTATTGCTTGGTGCTGGTGAATCCTCAATTAGGTTTATTCCTCCTCTGGTCATCACTGAAGCGGAGATGCAGGTTGGTATTGATATAGTAGAATCAGCTTTGAAGAAAACCTTTCGCGTTACTTAGCACTAATACCGTTTCAAATAGTTCGTGTTTTAGTTTTGCACGAACATTGATAATTTGAAACGGCACTAACGAAAACAAAAAGGGGCTGCTTGAGCAGCCCCTTTTTTAATTCGTCTATTTAGTTACTGCGGCCACATATAAATGCCATACCAGACCGTGCACGTATCATACCTTGAACCAAAGTATTCATCGACCGCTATGAAGCGGAGTAATACCCGTGCTGAATAGCCAGGGTCTATATTGTTCCATACGGGCAGGAGCGGCAGCTGTATGTTCTCGATTGTTGTGGTGCAAACGCAGGCAGGATCGACTATGCCGTTTATTTTGGAGAATATCGCCATTTCGTCCGGTCCAAAAAAGAGATTACCGCTCTCATCATAGTATTCCCACGTGACCTTTTCAAGGTAGCAGTCAACCGAATTTTGCGCAACAATGTCAATGGTTTCGATGTCCGCCTTGGCCGTTGTGTCGCCAAGCGATGTGTACCAGCCAATCGGGTTCATGTAAACAACTTCAATGTCCGGTTTTAATTCGACACCTTCTTTAGCATAATCACAAGCCACAAATAGTATAATCACGCCCAAAAGTACTAAAATCCTCTTCATCATTCCTCCTTTTCTCATTTTGATAATTTTATACAATATTCTTCATTTGTCAAGAGGTAATATAGAAATTCTAAGTTACAAAGCCCAAATGTTAAATTCGATATTTAAAGAACTTGATTTATCACATATTGTTTGATAAATCAAACGACTACATTTACATTATTATTTTATCGTTTTCATTTTTGTGCCGGAGTAATAGTGATACAAAATCTGTTTATAGTTTTTACCCTGCCGCGCCATCTCAATGGCGCCGAACTGACACATGCCTACACCATGTCCCCAACCTTTACCTTCAATTATTACTTTGTCGCCTTTTGTCTTTAAGGTCAGGTAATTTGATTTTAATAAACCGCCCGGGTCTCTCTTATCACCTAAAACGGTTCTGATATGGTAACCCGGTATTGTGTACTCTTTTTTTTCGGTGATGATAAGCAATTTCAAAACACGCTTGCTTTTGCGGTTCTTAATGAGCTTTATGTTTTTTATTGGTTCACCCCCAGGTATTTTTTTGCCGATTTTTTTCAACTTGGTTCTTAAATTCACAAAAAATTCACTTTTTGTGAAAAGCTTTGTCCACTCATAATAAGGACTGTTTTTACAATAAGAGCAGCTCACGCTTTTCAGGTACGGCGGTGCGTTGCCAGCCCAGGCATCGTTGAAGTCAGCAGTTCTGCCGCCGCAAGTCGAATGATATTTCGCCTCAATAGGGGTGTTCTTGTAGGTGAGGATTTGCCCTTTGGTTTGCTCAATAGCAAGGTTGGTCAGTTCATTTTCACAGGACATGCCGGTATATACTTGATCGCGAATTGTTGCATAGAGATCAAAACCGAGGTCCTCATACTGATTGAGATGTGCCCACGTATAAGTCCTGGCAGCAACGGCTTGTGCTTTTGCTGCCTCAAAGATAGTTTGTGAAATCGTGCCAATTTCGCATGGTACAACGCCCTTCAGGTAATCCTCAATATTAAGAATATTAATCACCCATATCTGTTCTTTAGTTTTTCTTATTTCGAGATTACCGCGATACTTTCTTCCATTAACGAGGACAACACCTTTATTCGGACTGAAATACAAAGGGAATGCATCGTTTAATAAAACTTGACGATTTTTATAGAACTTTTTATCTTTGATACCGCTAATATCAACCTTGTTAACCCCACAAACAACAGCAATTCTAACAAGATTATCCTTGCGCATTTTCTTAACGTAGGGAACACAATTAAAAAAAACACAGATTACGAGGAAAAAAAGAAGCAGATGAGCGGGATTCATTTGTAATTTGTTATTTGGCATTTGGAATTAAGTGTCGTATATCTTTAAGCATTCTCTTGTAATGGCTACCTTTCCAAAAAACCCGGCGACAATTTGGACAGAGCGCGAATTCATCAAAGTGTTTATAGGTAAAATAGGGGACATTATTCCTGATTGATGTCTTGTCAACTGCTTTGAGTTTACAGTTGCATTCAATGCAGCGTGAAAACGGTTCAATGCGATTCTTTAACTTGAACTCACTAATGATGTATTCAAGCTGTTCAACTGGATCGGAAGTTTTCATAAAGAACACCTCTTTTTTCTTCTGCAAACGAGTGTTTCTGGTCAGCACGATCCGATTTTGTTTTCTTGCTTCAAGCAGAATAGCTATCTCCTGATTTGAATAAGCAGCGTCAATGCCGCAAATCCGCAGTAGTTTACACAGTTTGCCGAGCATGCCGTTACAGATGAATTTCCTTATCATTGTTCAAGGGAGTTTCATCAGCACATTAAAGAGGAGCAAGATGTGACTCGGATTGCGTCCGAGAGAGTTAATACTGACATTCAATAGGTTGATTGTATTGATTATACTGTTTAAGGAAAGTGCGCTTGCTTTTTTGTCAAGAAGTGGTTCAGGGGTTGTCTTAATGGCGATGTTTATTTTTTTGTAAAAGACAAGCCGATACATAAGTAGTAGCGGATAGAGGAGGTCGATTAGCTTTTTTCTTTCGTATGTTCTTGTCGTCTGTGCCGCAGTTTCGGTAGACATAGGACATTGCCTAAAAATATCGCGGGCGTTTTTCAACAAATCATTTTCCTGAAAGATTATGATTTCGCCCGGGCTACCGAGGAGATAATCATCTTTTCCTTCAAATATGATGTTCTTGATTTGCCCGCTATTCAAATAGGTGAAACGGGCGTTTTGACACCTTGAGCGTATCGTCGGCAATAAGTAGCTCGGTCGCGATGACGTCAAAACAAAAAGTGTATCTAAGGGCGGTTCTTCCAAAGTTTTCAAGAAACAATTGGCAGCTTCAGCAGTCATGCGGTCAGCTTCAATGACTAATACGACCCGCGTGGAACCGATAGCCGGCATATGAACGAGCCTTTTGATGACATTTCTAATTTGTTCAATCAAAATCGCGGCGCGGTCCTCGAACTCAACAACCAAATTATCCGGCAGATAAGTTTTTGAATACTCAAAGATTTCATCCTCTTTATCTTTTATTTTCGAAGGAATTGGGGCGACGAGCATGAAGTTAGGAGAGTGTGGAGGACAATTCAATGATTTGCTAAGGGCAAAGGCGAATTGTCTTTTTCCAACGCCTTTGGGCCCAGTGAACAGGAAGTTGTACAGCTTTTCTTTTTTTATTGCGGTGCGAACGAACCGCTTCGCGGTTTCCTGCCCAACGATTTCCTCCAAATAATCACCCACGTTCAATTATAATATAAATAAGTACACGGTCAAGGGTTGCCGAAAAAGAAGTCTTTGAGATAATTCTTCAAGGTTACAAGACCGGTGTTTTCTTTTGCTGAGACGAAAATCGCGTGGGGGTATTTTCTCCGGTAGCGGGTTTTTTCCTCATCAAACAGCCGGTCTGTCTTATTAAAAACTAGAATCCTGGATGTTTTATGCGCGTTGATTTCTTCAAGTACATTGTCGACAGTGGAGATTTTTGATTCGAAATCCTCATCAGTTGCGTCAACAATATGTATCAGTATATTTGCTTCCAAGACTTCTGCCAGCGTGGCTTGGAACGAGGCAATCAGATCGTGCGGCAGGTTTTCGAGAAAACCAATTGTGTCACTTATCAGCATTTTGTGTTTTGGCGGCACGAAAAGGATTGAGGTATTTGAGTCAAGGGTCGAGAAAAGGTGGTCGGAAATCACCAGGTCCGCACTGGTCAAGGCATTGACTAGAGAAGATTTTCCAGCATTAGTATAGCCGACAACCGCGATCTTAGGGATACCCTTCCGGCTCTTGCGCTGAACTTTCTTGGTTTGCACTATTTTCTTTATAGCTCGCTTTAAAGTTGCAATACGCTGTTTTATGCGTCGGCGGTCGATTTCCAATTTCTTTTCACCTGGACCGCGTGTACCAATACCTCCACCGAGACGGGAATACTCTAAACCTTTGCCGATTAGTTTAGGCAAGCGATATTCCGATTGTGCCAGTTCGACTTGGAACTTGGCTTCTTTTGTTCTCGCGTGTTTTGCGAAGATGTCAAGAATCAGAGTTGTCCGGTCTATGATACGTACGTCAGTTATTTTCTCGATATTTCTAATTTGCGCAGCCGACAAATTACGATTAAAGATAATGAGATCAATATCAAAGATTGTGCAGATTTGCGTCAACTCTTTGACTTTGCCAATACCGATGAGGGTTGCCGGATCTAAGCGGCGCTTTACCTGGATGAAGTTTTCGATAACCTTACCGCCCGCCGTTATGGTGAGGCTGGCAAGTTCTTCAAGCGACTTGATGGTGAACCAGCGTTCTTTGTGGGAGGGCGCGATACCGAGCAGTAAGACTTTTTCGTGGTCGTTGTTTTCCAAATTGGACAAATGCTGTGTTTTTCTCAATTCCTGACTGATTTTATATGAGTATAAATGATGCGCTGAATCATTGTTTGGATAGTACCAAAGGTCAACAGCACCAGTACGTAGACCATAATAGATTTACCGAGGAAAGAACCTATTATCAATAGTAGAATACGCGTAAACCTTTCAAAGAACCCTACTTGTGGAGAGATGCCTAAACTCTCACTCCGTGCCCGTGTGTAGCTGACCATCATTGAGCCAAACATGGCAGAAAATATCCAGAAAAGAACATAGACTTCGTGCGTGTAGTAATACAAGAATAATCCGAGATATATTAAGAACTCATTTATGCGGTCGACTGTGGAGTCCAGAAAACCGCCGATTTTAGTAACCCGATTTGTTTGGCGCGCAATCTCGCCGTCAAATGTGTCAAAGATACCACACAGGAAAAGAAATATTGCACCGGCCCAGAAAGTACCTTGCCAGTAGAAAAAGAATGCAACTATGCCTAAAAATAGGCTTATAAATGTGACAATATTAGCGGGTATTTTCATTTTGACGAGGACACGTACGATGGGTTTTACAAAATACTTTCTGCCCAAGATCTTTATTTTACGCATCAGTACCTTGTAAGACAATGGTGAACTCACCTTTTAGAATAGGCATTCTGTTGAGCACCTCGCTTATTCTGGCGCGCCGTATTTCCTCATGGTATTTTGTCAGCTCGCGGCATAGCGCAATCTGTCGGTCACCGACAGTATCCAGCAATTCCTGCAAGAGTCTTTTAAGGCGTGCTGGTGATTCAAAGAACACTACAGTTCTTTTCTCGGTCTTCAGCGCCGCCAGCTCTTTGTTCCGGCGTCCTGCTTTCTTGGGCAGAAACCCCTCAAAGATAAAGGTGCTGACCGGCAAGCCAGACAATGATGTGGCAGCAGTGACCGCGGAAGGACCAGGGATTACTGATACCTGGATATTCTTGGCGAATGCTTCCTTAACAAGGATATACCCCGGATCCGAGATTAAAGGCGTACCTGCATTGCAGATGAGCGCAATCTTTTTGCCACGCTGTAAAAACGTCATGAGTTGAGGTAACCTCCTTTTTTCATTATGGTCATGATAGGAGATCAGTTTCTTTTTTATATCGTATTTGCTGAGTAAAATTCTCGCGCGCCGTGTATCTTCGCAACAGATTATATCAACTTCGCGTAGTATGTTGATAGCCCTTATCGTGATATCTTCCAGGTTCCCGATTGGTGTGGCGACAATATAGAGGGGCATTAAAGCTTTATTTTAGTGTAGTCAAAAAAGCCGACCGTCTTCAATGCGAAACGGTAGTCATTGAGAATTTTTTTTGCCATGGTTTCACTTTCTTTGCCTAAAAAAGTTGAAAAGGATTCATGAATTAAGTCGAACCATCGCGCCATACCTTGAGCAAACAACCTTGGCTCGACAACCACTTTACCGTTTATGCTCAGATCTGATTCGATGGTGAAATCTTCGATAAATGGAAACTGTTTCTGAACAGTAGATTTGGAGCGCATGAAAGTCTTCAAGACAAGGGTTTTACCGATGGGATGTGAGTAACTCTTAAGTAGTGCTGAAAAGATTTTGCAAAACATATCGACCTGAGCAGGCGTTGCCTGGGTCATTGTGAGGTCCTCCACACGGTCAAAAATGGAGATTTTTATATTCGGTTTCAAGAGGAAATTTGCTATTTCTTCATGTTCAAGCTTTTTAGCACTGCCCGCGACATAGCACGCTTTGATTGTGCCTTCATCAAAATAAATAAAAGATTCTTCAATACCTGCTTTTACCCAAATAAAACCGCTGAATTTAGTCGTTTTCAGCTTATCAATGAATACCTTTGGTTGCAATCTGGTAAAATCGACATCTGCCTTTATCGGCTCCACGGTTATCGTGGAAATAATAAGATTGATCAACATGTCATCAGTAGCATACTCAGACAGCATTCCTGATGTTGCCTTCTTAGCTTTTTCCACAACATCGCTTATTGGTACGATCTCGCGATTCTTGCGACCTATCCTGGCAGCATTGAATGGTTCACCCTGTTTCAAGAAGATGAGTTCGATGGAATCAGGGTAGATTATTGAGATATAACCGGATATTTTGTGCGCTCGCTTGCGCTTTGGAGCGCTCAATACGTTGTCCAGATTTATGAATTCCAGCCGTGTATTTTCCAACAATGCTCTGCCCTTTGGGAACCTCATCATTTATATTATCACAAAATGTAGGAAAGTCAAGATGGTAGTATACTTTATTGTGTGGAAATTACTCTTGAAAGAAATGGAACATGGTGTATCCTTCTATAATATTAAACAGAAAAAAAGGAGGATACACCATGAATCCATTAGATTACTCTAAGAGTAAGTTTAATGATATCTTTAGTGATGTCAATATTCTTTTTACGGACAATATTGAAGAAACAATTAGTGATTATGTAATAAGGGGGT
>JBARXC010000105.1:0-23031 GCA_049647125.1 bacterium
CATTTCTGCTTTGATATTTTCAACCATCTGCAGGGCAACTGCTTTATCTGCCGTCCCAAGACTGTAATGCAATCGCTTGCCTTGCCAGGAATAGCGTACCCAATAAATCCCACTCTTGCCTCGAAGCCCGAGTTTGATTTTGGGTATTTTCATCTATTCCTCCATGCCCTTAGTATATGCAACCGAGCCTGTTAGTCAACAATTTTTCGCGGACTATTTTTTGCGCTTTCGTTCTGCTTCCTTTGTTTAAGCTCTGCCAAGCGCTCTTGGAGATCAAACGGGTCGATTAAGACCCGGCGGCCCAGTTTCAGACTGGGCAAGTATTTGCGTTGGCACATGGCATAGATCGTTTTCTCGCTCACACCGAGCAATGTCGCAACGTGAGCCACGCTCAGATATCTGTTCACTAAACCTTCACTCATTATCTAACTCCTTTAAATATTCTTGTTCTGTGTACTGCATTTATGCCAATTTCTCTCATGAGCCCCATATATAATAATAAGCGCTGAGAGGCTAATCCGCAAGTGTAGTTTATTGCACAAAAATGAAAAAATTTTGCTTATGTGTCGATATATAAAGAGATATAGGAATTAAATTCTTCGTTTTTTTTGTCTGATTTTACATCACTTTGAGTTGAAAACGACAAAATGGTACATTTTTTTGGTAAGATCAGCTCATTGACAAATGTTCGAGTTCTTATATAATTAAATGGTTTGAGATGAGAAGGTATGTGTTCTCCAAAGGTGTGCGTTGGAGGCAGGTACCTTTTTTGTTGAAGGCATTTTTAATAGTTCAATTCGTGTTTGTGAATGCAACTGAGTACATCGGCGGATGGAACCCTTAGATGGGTGTATTCATTCTCATCCGTCTAAGGTTGCTGTGCCTTTTGTAATTGGCTTGACTTAAGTATTTAATTATGGATAATTGATGTTGGTTGAGTGGAGAAGATATTGTATTATGAAACCTGAAGAAAAAGCACGACAAAAAATTGATCAACTCCTTGAAGCAGCAGGGTGGAAAATCCAGGACTTCAGAGAGATAAATCTTGGGGCTTCATTTGGTGTGGCTATTCGCGAATTTCCTCTTAAGAGGGGACCTACTGACTATTTACTCTTTGTTGATAGAGTAGCTGTTGGTGTAATTGAAGCCAAACCAGAAGGTCATACATTAAGCGGCGTTGCAGAAGAATCCGAGAAATATATAACAGGTATACCCGAAGGGCTTCCTCATGTCCAGGAGCCCCTGCCATTCGCGTATGAAAGCACCGGTACAGAAACTTATTTTAGAAATTCAAGAGACCCCGAGCCCTGCTCTCGTCGAGTTTTTGCCTTCCATACACCCGAAACACTAAAAGAATGGGCGTCTCAAGACAACACCCTTAGAGCACAGCTTAAGAGATTACCACCTTTGATTACTGAAGGACTAAGAAAGTGTCAAATCGATGCCATTCAGGAACTCGATAAGTCCTTTGTTGATGCTAAACCTCGTGCTCTTATTCAAATGGCGTCAGGTGCTGGAAAAACATATACTGCTATCAGTTTTATATATCGATTAATAAAATTTGCTAATGCAAAAAGAGTACTTTTCCTGGTGGATCGCAGAACTCTTGGCAAACAGACTGTACAGAAATTCCAGGAGTATGTAACTCCTGATGACGGTAGGAAGTTTACCGAACTTTACAATGTGCAGCACCTTACCACAAACACGCTCGACAAAGTAAGTCGTGTTTGCATTACTACTATTCAAAGACTCTATTCTATGCTTAAAGGCGAACCTGAATTTGATGAAGAACTTGAAGAACATTCTATCCTCGATTTTACACAACCTACGGAAAAACCAAAAGAGATCTCTTTTAATCCTCAAATACCTCTTGATACCTTTGATTTTATTGTAACTGATGAGTGTCACCGTTCAATTTACAACTTATGGAGACAGGTGCTCGAATACTTTGATGCATTTATTATTGGGCTAACTGCTACGCCCTCCAAACAGACTCTTGGGTTTTTCAACCAGAACCTCGTGACAGAATACAGTCATGAACGGGCAGTTGCCGACAGGGTTAATGTAGGATACGAGGTTTACCGTATAAAAACAGATATTACTGAAAAAGGCAGTAAAATAGAAGCCGGCTATTACATTGACAAACGAGACAAATTAACAAGAAAAATGCGTTGGGAACAACTTGATGAGGATTTTGAATATCCTGCTGAACAGTTGGATCGCAATGTGGTCGCTCCTGACCAGATACGAACAGTGATAAAAACATTCAAGGAAAAGCTCTTTACTGAGATATTTCCGGGAAGAGAAGAAATACCAAAAACACTTGTTTTTGCCAAAGATGACTCTCATGCAGAGGATATCGTGCATATTATAAGGGAAGAATTTGGTAAAGGTAATGAATTTTGCAAAAAGATAACCTATAAAACCACTGGCGAAAAACCTGCTGACCTCATTGCTTATTTCCGCAACTCTTATAATCCTCGTATTGCAGTAACCGTGGATATGATTTCAACAGGCACAGACATTCAGCCATTGGAATGTCTAATATTTATGAGAGATGTTAAATCAAGGGTCTATTTTGAACAGATGAAAGGACGGGGCACAAGAACAATTGATCCTGACAGTCTTCAAGGAGTAACCCCGGATGCCAGGCATAAAACCCATTTTATAATTATCGATGCAGTAGGTGTATGCGAGAACGATAAGACTGATTCAAGACCTCTTGAGCGTAAGAAAAGCGTGTCTTTTGATAAACTTATTATGTCAGTTGCAATAGGTAAGCGAGACGAAGATACACTCACATCTCTGGCTGGTAGGCTTGCCCGTCTTGATAAGAGAATAGATGCAAAGGACAAAAAGGAAATTGAAAATGCCTCAGCAGGTAAATCCTTAAATCAAATTATTAATAATCTACTAGATACGGTTGATCCTGATAAACAATACGAAAAAGCCAAAGAGATGTTCAAGGTATCTGAACCAACTGAAGAGTATATGGCAAAAGCCAGTGAAGAATTGGTAAAACAAGCATGTGCACCATTTGATGTTCCTCGATTAAGAAATCTGATTATTGATATTAAGAAAAGAAATGAACAAATTATAGATACTGTAAGCAAAGATGCTGTAATATTTGCTGGCTATGATGAGAAAGCAAAAGAAAATGCACGCACTATTGTGGATACTTTCAAAAAATTCATTGAGCAAAACAAAGATGAACTCACAGCATTACAAATTATTTACAGCAAACCCTATGAAAAACGTCTTCTCACATACGAGCAAATTAAACAACTTGCCGCAGCTATTGAAAAACCACCGTATTCTCTCAGCACAGAGCAACTCTGGCAGGCTTATGAACAATTAGAAAAATCTAAGGTCAAAGGTGCTGGTCCACAAAGATTGTTGATGAATATTATTTCGCTTGTTCGATATGCGATTGATGAAGTAGATGTCCTTGAACCTTTTACGGAGACAGTAAATCGCCGGTTTGTTGAATGGCTTGCGCAGCAAGCAAAACAAGGTAGAAAATTCACACCAGGGCAGACTGAGTGGTTAAATATGATAAAAGACCATATCGCTACATCGCTAAGTATTAACATGACTGATTTCGAGCTTGCACCGTTTTATGAAAAAGGTGGCCCAGTCAAAGCACAACAGATATTTGGCAAAGAGCTGAGAAATGTCATAGAAGAACTAAATTCAGTCTTGGCAGCATGAAGTAAAGAGAAGATAGATGATTGATAAAAAAGTGTATCCCTATTTGAACATAGGACCGGGTGCTTTCATTAAAGAAGAATTAAAGGCGCACGGCTTGTATCAGGATGACCTTGCGGCTGTTTTGGGTATGTTTCTAAAATCAGTGAACAAACTGATAAAGAACAAGCAGGCAATAACTGTTAAGACTGCCCAGCGTTTGAGCAAAGCCTTTAGACAATCACCACAATTCTGGCTTGCCCTTGATGAAAATTACCGATTGAGACTGAAACAGAACATATCTGACAAAATCCCACGAAAATTCTGGGCGGAGAAAAACTTAAGCAAAGTTCGGAAAATCAATAAATGATGTGTAGTTTTCTTTTTGAAAAATATGGACGAAATTTCCTGCTTGTTCAAATTTGTGAGAAAAATGTAATAAAGGAGGGTAAGAGTGTCAAATAATGTCAAATATCAAAGAGGTTCTGAATGGAGAAAATGGGATTTGCATGTTCATACTCCGTCTTCATTTGATTACCAATATCACGGTGAGGATGCATTTGAAAAAATAGCAGAAGCAATTAACAATAGTGACATTGAAGTTTGTGCTATAACAGATCACTTTACGATAGAAGGATATGAAAAATTGATTAAAAGAGGTGGTCTAAAGAAAATTGTTTTACCAGGCATAGAATTAAAATTGGAAGATTCTATTTTACCATCTCGTCATATCAGAGATGGGGAGGTACAAAGTAGTAGCACAGATACGCCTATTCATTTACAGGTCATATTTGATAATGATGATAAACTGTTATCTAAAATAAGAGAGTTTGTAGTTTCACTAGAGTTTAAGGATTATAATGGCGACACAAAAAACTTAACCAAAAAGAATATTATAGAATTAGGCAAACAGAAGAATTCCTCACTAAATAGTGTTGATGCATTCAAAGAAGGATGCAAGATTCTTCGCATTTCTAAAGCAATGATAGAACAGAAACTTAAAGAAAAGGGCTTAAGAGATGATTCTCTAGTAATATTACCATACGAAAAGTATGGTGGTATAAATGATATAGATCCTGAAAATGATTCCCTAATAAAATCAAAACTAACAAAATTAGCGGATGTGATTGAATCTTCTAAAAATGCACAATTTTTTTTGGGATTATCCAATATATTGCTACTACATATGCCGGACGGTTCTATAAACAAGCAGTTTGTAAATTTCATAGGTAAACCTAAACCGTGTATTGTGGGAAGCGACGCGCATAAACCTGATGATATCGGACAATTCGCAGGCAATAATTATTGCTGGATAAAAGCAGATCCTACGTTCGAGGGATTGAAGCAGATTAAATATGAACCTAGTCTAAGGGTGAAAGTCCAGGAAGAAAACCCTCAAGAAAGTGAGGTTTATGCTCGAATTGAGAAGTGTTCCATTGATTTTCCTGCGTCATTAAAAATTAAAACAGGTGAAACTAGCAAAAAAATTGATTTCTGTTTGCAAGGGAACTATGAAATCGCACTTTCGAATAACTTAACATGTATCATTGGGGGAAGAGGCATAGGTAAAAGCACATTAATCCATCTACTTTACAATGCTTGGACAAAGAAGGACACGGCAAAATTACAAGGTCTAAATTCACCACTGTTGAATCTTGATTTTTCACCAGATTCTCTGAGAAAGACGGCTGAATTAACTACCACTGAAATTCCAGCTAATACAGAATTTTTTATGCAAAACGAAATTGAAAAATCGGCAAGAAATTTAGATGATATGTCTACGTTAATCCGGCACAGACTTCAGCTGTTTTCTTCTATTGATAATCAGCAATCATTAAAAGATCTTTCTGGTGAGTGGCTTTCGTCCTATCAATCTATGGAGCGGCTCATTAAAGCATATGAAATTGTCTCCGAAAAAACTCTAAATATTAAATCAACAAGAAAACGTATTGAGGTACTTCAGAAACAAATTGCAGTAATCCAATCAAAAGAGTACAATGACTTACAGGGTGATGTCAAGAATATTAATGCTAAAATATCTGAATTGAATATCTACCAGAATGAACACAAGGACATTATTACTACAATAGATATTCTTATTAACGCTATCTCTCAATTAAATTGGAATGATCAACAAGGTAAAAGTATATTGAACGAATTATCCAAATCATTAAACGAATATAAGAAACAGTTGCAAACCACATTTGCTCAACTAGAAACTGAGGTTAAAAAAGCTAAATATTCTAAGAACCTAGCAATCAAAAAACAGCAGTTAAAAGACTACCTTGAGAAAAAAGGACTTAGACAAGAGAATATAGAAGAAATCGCTAATGCCACTGGGCAAATAAAGGAGTTGGAGGATGAGATTAGGATGTTGGTAAAAGAAAAGGAACCATCTGAAAAGATTTACAGTGAAAAAGATGCTGTACTAGATGATTATAAGCAAAAGTACTCCGCCTATCTTAAACGGTATTTTGAAGTCGTCGCACGTCTTGAAAAGGAGTTGGAAGATATACCTCTCTTTGATAAGTCCGTAAGCTTCACCCCGAAAATTAGTGAGCAACACCTTCGAGAATCAGTAGTTGAATTGGTCAAAAAAAGTAATCCAAGTACCGCTACTTTGAGAACGGACGATATTGAAAGTGTTCTTTTCGATATGGTGGATATTAAAGAATATCTTAAGAGCAAAAAGAAAATACAGGATCATGTGAATCAATGTAGCAAGGCATTTCTTCATAAAAAAATAATACAAGAATTGGTCAATGATGCAGTATTTTTGGATAGACTTTATCTCTTTCTGTGGAGAGCATACTACGATATTCATAATATTCAAGTTCAAACAAAATTGGGAGATAACTATCTTCAAAATACATCCTTTGGTGAAAGGTGTGGCATTGTCGTTTCAATTATCTTAATAGCGGGGACAAATCCTATAATAATTGACCAGCCAGAAGATAATCTTGATGGTAAATTCATTTCTACCGTTCTTGTACCACTTGTACGAAAACGAAAAACTTGTCGTCAGATAATATTGATTACACGCGATGCAAATATAGCAATTGGTGGTGATGCCGAGCTAATTCAAATTATGGAATGTGATGAGAAAAAGAGAAGAACGCAAATTCTTCCGTCGAGTATTGAGAACATTCAATTCAGAGAGAATTATATTTGGATATTAGATGGGGGGAAAGAAGCATTTGAGAATAGAGAGCAAAAATATGGATTTAAAAAGTAGTGAGTTGACTACGCTACCGCAATGTTGGACATGGACAAAGTTGGGTATGCTTTGTGATATTCAAACTGGGAAAAAGGATGTTAATGAAGGATCGCCGAGTGGAGAATACTTCTTTTTTACGTGTGCTGCATCACCGTTGAGAAGTAATACATTTTCTTTCGAAGGAGAAGCTATTCTTCTCCCAGGTAATGGGGCTAATGTAGGACTTGTATTATATTATGATGGTAGGTTCGAAGTTTATCAGAGAACATATATTCTTAATAATTTTCAAATTATCAGTAAATACTTGTTCTACTATATGAAGGGTTTTTGGAAAAACAATTTAGGAAAACAATATGGATCTGCAACGAATTATATTCGGCTCAGCAATTTAACAGATTTTGATGTCTCCCTCGCACCTCTGTTTGAACAGCATCGTATTGTTCTGAAGATTGAGGAGTTGTTTACAAAACTTGATGCCGGGATTGAAATATTGAAGAAAATAAAGGCACAGCTAAAACGTTATCGTCAGGCAGTTTTAAAATATGCATTTGAAGGAAAGCTAACTGAACACTGGAGACAACAACACAAAGATGAATTGGAACCAGCATCAGTGCTTTTGGAACGTATTAAAGGAGATCGAAAGCAGAAAGGTGAGTATAAAATAATACCACCAACAGATATATCTAATTTGCCTGAATTACCAGAAGGTTGGATTTGGACACGGCTAGGAGACGTTCAAGAAACTGTTGAAATGGTGAGCCCAAAAAAGCAACCCACAAAGGAGTTCACATATATTGATATTGCATCTATTGATAATAATAGTCAAAAAATAGTTACTTATAAGAGATATTCCGGAAAGAATGCACCGTCAAGAGCGAGGCAATTGATTAAAACGGGTGATATTCTATTCTCAACTGTGCGAACATATTTAAAAAATATTGCCATTGTTGACGCAAAATACGATAAGCAAGTAGCCTCTACGGGTTTCTGTGTGATTCGACCACGCAAACCTAATAGCAAAAGGTTTTATTTTTATTTATCATTAACAGATGCATTTCTGAATCCACTGAATCGAATTCAGCGCGGTACAAGTTATCCTGCGGTGAGAGATTCAGATGTTTTTGAGCAAGTAGTCCCATTGCCACCTGCCAAGGAACAATATCAAATTGTCGAAGAAATTGACCGTTATTTTTCTGCCGCCGATGAAATTGAAAAAGTCGTTGAACTAAGTATGAAACAAGCCGACAGCTTACGTCAAAGTATTTTGAAAAGGGCGTTTGAGGGCAAATTAGTTCCCCAAGACCCTAACGATGAACCTGCCGAGAAATTATTAGAAAGAATTAAATTGAAAAAATCGAAAGTTCATAACAATGTAAAGGGCATATAGAAAGAATGAAGTGTACCCAAAATGTTATAATTTACGACACATCTGAATTATGGCACATGAATTTCTCTGCAAGTAACTGTTTTATGGAGGTTTGTAATGCCAATAACTAACTATGATGGTGAAACCTTTGTTGCATACATGGATATCGCAGGATTTAAAGAGTTAATGAGAGAAGAAAAAGAGGCTTTAAAGGTACTCGATAAGTTCTATCAAAGTGGATATAGTCTTTTACGAAATCAGGATACTACTTATAGAATTGAGGGAATATTCGTTTCTGATTGTGGTGTGTTGTTTGCACGAAGGGATAATAACCCTACTCCGTGTGCGTCAGGAAATCTATTAACCCTATTGGAAAAGATAAAGCAAATTAATATTAAAATGAGAGATAGTGGTTATATGGTAACTACATCAATTGCTTACGGAAAATTTAGATATCAACAAAGAATTGAGTTTGAAGGAATTGATAAGAATCAAATCTATGGTAACGCATATGTCACAGCTTTTTTGGATAATGAAAAAGGAAAACCAAGAATCCAACCTGGGCAATGTCGTATAATTAAACAAAATCTCCCAGCAAACATATCCAATTTCATTATGCATAATGAAAACAATGATTTTTTTAAAATGATAAGGAAAAGGAGAGGCGATGGCGAACATTATTATTATTACTGGATGGTTGATAATCCTGTTGAGATCGAGAAATTTGAACAAAATTATGGTAATTCATATATCTTGAAATATGCAGGTATGCTTAAAGCACTTAAGGGTGGAACAAACTGAGTATAATGAAACATAGAAGCACGATAGAAAAGGAGTTTGTCAATGTCTAACGAATCTACGAGTATAGTGCAAAAATTGTGGAATTATTGTAATGTCCTTCGTGATGATGGTGTAAGTTATGGGGATTACGTTGAGCAGTTGACCTATCTTCTTTTTTTAAAAATGGCAGATGAGCAAACTAAACCGCCCTTTGATAAAAAATCGAGTATTCCTGTGGATTTGGATTGGGATAGTCTGTTAAAGAAAGATGGTGATGCGCTGGAAAAGCATTATCGAAAAATCCTTGATTCCCTCGGTAAAGAAAAAGGAATGCTTGGTATCATATTCCGTAAAGCGCAAAATAGAATTCAAGATCCTGCGAAGTTAAAACGATTAGTTATGCTTATTAACGATGAAACCTGGGTCGGGCTGGATATCGATGTCAAAGGTGAAATTTACGAGGGGCTTTTACAGAAGAATGCTGAAGATATCAAGAGTGGTTCAGGTCAATACTTCACTCCACGATCTCTTATTAAAGCAATGGTTGAAGTCACACAACCGGAACCTATGCAGACTATTTGTGATCCAGCCTGTGGTACTGGCGGTTTCTTCCTTGCAGCTCATGATTATCTCACAAATAATTTCAATCTGGACAAAGAACAGAAAAAGTTCTTAAAATTCGAAACTTTCAAGGGTAAGGATATTGTTGATGGAGTTGTCCGGCTTTGTGTTATGAATCTTTACTTGCATGGCATTGGAGGTGAAAAAAGCCCGATTGAAGGTGGCGATTCTTTAATTTCTGATCCTGGTGAGCGTTACCATATAGTTATGACAAATCCTCCATTCGGCAAGAAAAGCAGCTATACAATTACCGATGCCAATGGTAAGGCAGACAAAGACACCCAAACCTATGAACGTCAGGACTTTTGGGCAACAACGTCTAATAAACAATTGAATTTCCTGCAACACTGCAAAACATTGCTTAAAATGAACGGCAAATGCGCTATAGTCGTTCCCGATAATGTGTTATTTGAAGGCGGTGCAGGAGAAACAGTGCGAAGAAAATTACTCCATGAATGCGATGTCCATACTCTGCTCAGGCTACCAACCGGCATCTTCTATGCCCAAGGCGTGAAAGCAAACGTTCTGTTTTTCGAACGTAAACCAGCAAGTGAAAAACCTTGGACTGAAAAACTCTGGATCTACGACCTGCGTACCAATAAGCATTTCACGTTAAAAACCAATCAAATGAATTACGAAGACCTGCAGGAATTCATACAGTGTTACAATCCGAAGAACCGCCATGAACGGGATGAAACCGATCGCTTCAAATCCTTCACTTACGACGAAATTATACAACGCGATAAAGCCAACCTCGATATTTTCTGGCTCAAAGACGAGAGCCTTGAAGATACTGAAAATCTTCCAGATCCAGACATCCTCGCCCGCGACATCGCCGAAAACCTCGAATCCGCATTGGAGCAATTTAGGGGGATTTATGAGGATTTCGAGGAGGAGTAACAAAAAGGAGTGTTTTTGAAATTATTATATGGTAAAGAAATTCAACAAGAACTAGAAACTGGATTGGCTTTAGGTGGCTGGACGACAACTATTGTCTCTCCGTATATTACAAAGATACAATTTGATAAGAATTGGTCTGTAAGTTCGGTTGATTATTTAGAGTTGAATTCACTAGAAGAGGATGCTAGATATATTATTATCACCGATATGAACAATGTTATGAAGCTGAAAAAGATGGATTTATTCCTAAGTGAATTAGGTAAAAAAATATGTCTATCTAACTTGTATATATTTCATTTGTCAGATCTTCACACAAAACTCTATTTATTTCATGGTGTCGCACTTTTAGGTTCATTCAATTTTACTCATAAAGGTGTTAAAATCAATTTTGAGCTAGGAATGAAAATCGAAGAGGAGCAAATAATAAAAGAATTGAGAAGATATGTAGGTTTTTTGTTAAAAGCGACGATCCCTATAAATCAGAAAGCAAAAGCCTTGTTTGAAAAATTGAAAGTAGAAAAGATGGATACTGGCAGGGTGTATGATATAATAACTAATTATTTAGACAAAATGGGTTATGATCCGAAAACTCATACAAGAGGAGATTATATATGACACAACGGTACCCTAAATACATGATTCATTTACGTGAGGAATGGCTGTTTGGATAATTCGTGAAAAATAGTGTATTTGCAATAAAAGGAGGTGTGTATGGTTTGTTTAGGTCAAAAAAGACTTGCAATCGCAGTGGTTCTTTTATTGCTGTCCGCCGTCGCAGCTGGACAGCGTAAAGTGGCGGAGGAGACCATCATCTTCCAAGCTCTTCGCGCTGGTGTGTTCACAGTATTCGGAGATCGGGGGCACGGCAGCGGCTTTCTAATCGATGCCACAGGACTAGTGCTTACTAACTCACACGTCATATCCAATTCAAGTTACATCACAGTTCAGCTTGATGATGCAACTCGTGTTAGAGCAACGCTCTTAGATGAGGACGAGATGAATGATGTTGCGGTTCTACTGCTTGCCCAGAAAGTTGTTCGCGGTAGACCTATTTTGAAACTCGCTGACCGACCTGCTGAAGATCTAGCGTTCGAAGGCGAAAAGGTTATGGCAATTGGGAGTCCTCTCAGTCAGACAAAAATTCTTACATCAGGCATTGTCAGCAAGGTTGAAGAGCGCGCGATCATTAGCGATGTAAACATAAATCCTGGGAACTCCGGAGGTCCATTGATCAACATGGATGCGGAAGTCATCGCAATAAATACCTTTGGCCAGCAAAGTCAGATCGGTCCAGGTATTTCCGGCAGTATATCAATCACTGTCGCGAATGATCTCATAAGGCGAGCTCACCAAAGACTTTCTGACATATCTCCGCCATCATCAGAATTGCTACCAGTTACGCCAAAAGAAGCATTTCCGCCCGAGTGCCTTAGATGGGCGCAGAAGCGCTGCTTCGAATCGAAAAACTACACGACATCTGGCGGTGCTTTTGATATTATGATTCTTACTCCACCGCGCCGAAGCTTTCTTGTAACACAAGAGAAGGCGAAACTAGCGGGTAAGCGAAGAGAGAGAGAAATAGCTGCAGGAGTCGAAGCGTCTAAGATGTATGATCCTCTCGGGGAGCGTCTAAAGGAGTGGCGACAGTACGTTGGCGATTATACCCCGCTAGTATTGTTGAAAGCAACACCCAAGATCGGCGAGTCAGGGGGAAGTGTCTTCGCAAACATTCTGAAGGCATCACTCGCAGGAGCTTCTGGTACATATTACTATGATGAACATCATACTTATGAATTTAAGGGAGACCTGCAAGATTTCCAACTGCGCGATGATGAAGAGGTGATACCCGAAGTTGTCAGGTCCATGGATATAATGCCTGTTTCGATTGAATTTGCACGGGAGCATATGGAAGACATTGCCCAACAAGGATTCTTTCTCTTTCTTCCTGATCCATTCGATGGCTATGAAAAACAGACTTTACACATGGTCATTACTGATTTAAAGAAGCCGGGTGAAAAAATTGAAGTTAAGGTCCCAAGAGCGTGCCTGGAGCAAATATGGGTAGATTTCGAACCATACCGAGATGCATGCAATGCAAGGCAAAAACGCCTTGTTGTCAAGTAAGGAGATAAACATGCTTTCAAAACAAGGCAATTTGATTATTCTCTACTTTGCTGTGTATGTTGTTCTTTGTAGTATATTTCTCACTGGTTGTGGAACAACTTATCGTTACACATATCCTGGTCACAAGACATTCACTGATGAAAACGTTGCACTGCTGCACGTTGGCATATCCTCTACGCAGATCCAAAATATTTTCGGTGAACCAGATGAGCAGTATGTGGGTAAGTTTGGAGCCGATGTTGGAGAGGAGTGGAATGGTAGAGTTTGGATTTATTTCACAGAACTTGATCAGAGACTCAAGCATGTGAAGCGCTATAAGAAGAACGTTTTTGTGTTCCACCCCACTGAGGGCGATATGAGATTGAATCACTGGGAGATTGAAGATGTGAAATAAGGCAACACCTATGAAAAAATTGTAGCGTTAGCAAAGAAAATATAAATGAGAGAACAAATTGTTGAAATGTATATTCGAAAATACCTAATAAGTAAAAACTGGAAAATAAAAAAAGCACCAAAACGAGTTGGTGAACATGGTGTGGACATACATGCCTGGCATCCGAAGTGGGGAAGGTTACTATATATTGAAACCAAAGGTGGTGGGGGTGAGTATGAGGCTCAAAAAATGCATGATTCATTTAATAATGTTTTAGGGCAAATCATGTCACGAATGGATATTCAAGGCAATCATCCCAAGAAAGGACGAATTTACGCAATTGGCATCCCTTATAAATGGCTGCGGGTTTTTAAGAACAAAATAAAGAAGATGAGATATGGTTGGCGTCTACTTAAATTAAGAATATTTTTGGTTAAAACAAACGGTGAGGTTATTGAAAAGCCGTATGGTTTCATGCTGAAATAGAAAGGAAAATCAGGGGTTGGTTAATAAAACTAACAATAATACTAAAAAAGGAAGGATTTTAGTCATGAAATCAAACTCTGCACTGAATAGAATTTTGCTAAATGTAATTGTTAGTTTAATCTGCATCGTGGCAGTGGTTTTCCCATATCCTTTCCTCGCTAATTTCGTTTTTGAGTCTATATGGGATTATGCATTTAGGATTTGGGCTGCCACTCTGGCGATTGGGGATACAACCAATTTACGTATTGCACTTACACCGTTAATACTAGTGGCTGCCGGGCTGTTCTTTTCCCTACATAAATTGACCACGACAGTTGACGATAGAGTCTTTACGTTTCTAAAACATATATCAACGGTAATTAAGTGGTACTGCATAATAGCAACAATGGCAGTCATGTCGATAATGTGGTTCGGGTTGATGATTAATGGTGATGAACATGCTATTGGAGCGTCATTTGGGAATATATTATTCAGATGGGCAAGCGCTCAGTTTGGGCAATGATATGACCTCTATTATTATTATTACACCTGAGAAAGTGAGGGCGGTGCATCTCGATAGACTCGATATTTACAACATGACAATATGATTTCAAAACCTTTGAGTATAACGTTCACAAACAAATGGCGTCAAATCTCAACATTGGACACTTTCACTAACCAAAGGTAGACCGACGGACTGATGGTCCATTGGGTTAAGCATTAGTCTATACTAATCCGTTTTCAGATCCGCCTTGTGGTGTTTTCCCTCACACAGAGTAACCGCCAGGCGTCCGATTCTATTGACATCTAATAAATAATATATACAATTCTATTAAGAAGGTATGGTTGCCTTAGTTTCGGTCTACGGGCTAAGGGGCTGTACCTTTTTGTTTGGGTTTTACGAGGCTTGAGGCTTGACCTTATTAGAGGTTTTGCTTATTATTGTGTGAGTAGATTGGGAGTAGTGTAAGAAGTGTAGAAAAGAGGAGGAAAGATGGGTAAGAAAGAAAAAGTCACCAGAGTAATTGATGGTGATACATTTAAAACCAATAGACGTAAAAAATCAGTGAGACTGGCGAATGTAGATACACCTGAAAAAGGGCAACCAGGATATGCCGGTGCAAAAGATAAATTAAAGAAGCTAATTGGAGGAAAAGATGTAAGGGTAGAGCCAGTTGCCAAAGATAAGTATGGAAGAACGGTTGCGAAAGTCTATTCAGGACGGGAATCTGTGAATAAAAAGATGAACAAAGGATCTAAGAAAAAGTAATCATCAACTAATCGAATATCACGATCTCAAATCTAATGATTATGGTATGAAGTTACATATTTTAGTGATTCACGATAGTTTACAGGGAGGAAATTGTGCCAACATTAGTAGATTGTGTAACTCAGGCAAGGAATTCTGTATGTGCAATAATGAGGGTGATTAAGAAACGACGAAAAAAGGGTAAAAAAAGGAAGCAATCAGTAGACCAATACAAGTTAGCTTTTGTCGGTACTGCTTGGTGTGTCGTTGCTGACCGTTTTCTAATCACTGCGCATCATATTCTTAACAATGGGACAATACGCGATTCTCAAGATACGTTTTATGCATTTACAGTTCCTGATAATGGTCCTCAAGCACATCATTACCCTATAACTGGTTTTCCTGTTGAAGATAGAAATAACGATATCGCTGTTTTGGAGGTTGGCACACCGGCTACAGCTGGTCAACGAATTCCAGCAGTGCCAATTACTTTCAGCCGTCCTCCCGATGGTATGAGCGTATTTACTATTGGGTTTCCAGCGCCAATAATCTCCGAAGCAAGGATTGATAAGAATGGACAATATGCCGGCGGGCAGTTTTTCCTGAAAGGGAATGTGAACGAGGGGATAGTCTCAGCTCAATATGATTTTGCTGGTTGTTGGCTTTATGAGTTCAATGTGGGCTGGCATCATGGAGAGAGTGGTGGTCCTGTGTTTACCCTCTGTCCTGTTGCTGCATTTGCTATTATGCAACACTACAGAAATATACAAACACCACTCGGAATTGTTGCTGGACCTCATAAAGGTCGATCTCTTGCAATAATTCAAACGCAGCTTCTCAATCTTGGTATTAAACCCGTGTAATGAGAACGGAAACCAGGTGGGGTCAGGTCTTGCAATATCACAAAAAGTGAAAGATATGGGGTCAAACCATAAAGGCAGTAGTGAGTAAGGGGTAATGCGTAGTGAGAAGAACAACTGGATCACCTGTGAAAAATTGCATCAACATATCTTTGCCCGCGACATCGCCGAAAACCTCGAATCCGCATTGGAGCAATTTAGGAGTATTTATGAAGATTTAGAGGAGAAATAGATTCTTATGGATTGGAAATACTTATTACCAAGTATACTAATACTAGTAGGCGTTTTTGCAGGGGCGCTTTTGAATGAATTGAGCTATTATTTCCGCTGTCGTCGGCAAGATAAAAGAAAGCTAAAAGAAGTTCTGTTCAATCTGTTAGATATTTGGCACCTAATGAAGGCTAACAATCCTGATTTAGCAGTTCAAATCACAATAGACAAACTTACAGGAAGATTTCCTGATGCGTTTAGAAATAAAGAAGCTTTATTATTCTTGAAACCGTTTTATCAAGATTTTGCTGATGATCTTATGCAGCAAATAGTTAGTAAGGAAATTAGTGGTATCAAAGAACGATATGAAATATCGGTCAACTCCTTAGCCAAAATTGATCCGTTACTAGCACATAGGTTAAGTGAAAAGTTATCTGTTCAAGATTATTTTAAAACCTTCAATGAAAGGTTAAATAACGTAAAGAATGTGTTTTTAGATGCTGGCGGGTCTCAAGATACAATGACATTTGAGACTATAAAAGCTGAGTTGAAACCCCTTATCATGGATGATGTGGTTAAAACAATAGAGGATGATATTAAGGATGTTGCGTACAAGATCGGCATAATAACATGGATAAACACATTGCAAAAGCTGAATAAACACTACGGTTATATTCTCACAGAGGCGAACAAAAAGATTGACAAATTTATCGAAAACATCATAAAGAAATATCAGTCCACAGAACAGTAAAATGATTTTGTAGGATAACAATAAGGGGGTAGGAATGAGTGTATGGGTTGTTCGTGGAGGGAGTGATTGAAGCCATGAATATTAGTGATAGTGGTTTGTTGCCATATAATTCGCAAGATTATGAGTTAATTGTTAGTATTGGAGGTAAATAATGATTCAAGAAAAGACGTTTGATTCTACAGAGGAATATTTATTTGACATGCTCAAGAATATCCGAGATGGAAAAATCCAGTTACCAGATTTTCAACGGGGCTGGGTTTGGGATGACAATCGTATTAGAAGCCTGTTAGCCAGTATTTCTTCATCATTTCCAATTGGTGCTCTTATGGTGCTTGAAACAGATGAATCTATTCGCTTTAAACCCCGACCGATTGAAGGTGTAGTGACTTCAATTCAAACACCTGAGAAATTTGTTTTAGATGGTCAGCAGAGACTTACTTCTTTATTCCAGGTACTTTTGTGGGATAAACCAGTTGAAACTAAAGATACCAGAAACAATAGAAGCAAAAGATGGTACTATATTGATATGCAAAAGGCCTTGGATGATAATATCGATCGTGAAGATGCTATATTGTCGATTCCTGGAGACAAAATAATAAAAAATTTTAGGAATGAAGTTGTATGCGATTATTCAACGTCTGAAAAAGAGTATCAAGCAGAAATTTTTCCATTCAATAACATATTTGATAGTAGTAATTGGCGTACCGGTTATAATGAGTTTTGGCAATACGAAAAAGAAAAGACAAAGTTTTATAATCAATTTGAACGTGAAATAATAAAAAGGTTTGAACGTTACCTACTGCCGGTAATTAAATTATTGAAGGGAACGCCCAAAGAGGCTGTTTGTTTGGTTTTTGAAAAAGTGAACACTGCTGGAGTTGCATTAAATGTTTTTGAACTCTTGACCGCGACTTTTGCAATGGATGATTATAGTTTGAGGGATGATTGGCAGAGACGTAAGTCTCATTTTAAAAACTATAATAATCTCAAGAATGTTGAGAGTACAGATTTCCTGCAGGCAATTACTTTGTTGATTACGAGAGACAAAAGACTAAATGATATTAAATCTGGTAAGAAAGAGGAGGAGGCACATGGTATAAGTTGTAAGAAAAAGGACATTTTAAATCTCTCCCTTAGTGAATACAAAAAATATGCTGATGCAGTCGAAGAAGGGTTTAAAAAAGTCTCTCGTCTGTTATATAGCCAAAGATTCTTCTCCTATCGAGATATTCCATACAGAACTCAGACAGTACCACTTGCAGCGATTTTAACTATTCTTGACAGAAATGCCGATAATGATACAGTGAGCAACAAACTGCTAAGATGGTTCTGGTGTGGTGTTTTTGGTGAGTTATATGGAAGTGCAATAGAAACGCGGTTTGCAAAAGATGTGCAGGAGGTGCCGCGCTGGATAGATGGAGGTAACGATCCGTCGACGATTGCAGAATCAAATTTTATGGCTGAGAGATTGTTTAAATTAAGGACTAGAAATAGTGCAGCATATAAAGGACTATTTGCGCTTCTCATGCGTGACGGGGGGCTGGATTTCAGAACAGGAGAACTCATACAAGACCAAATATATTTCGATGATAAAGTCGACATACATCATATTTTTCCTAAAGATTGGTGTGAGAAGAGCAATAAACCTATGGGATTATGTAACTGCATTGTTAACAAAACGCCAATATCTTCAATAACTAATAGGTCAATTGGGAAAAGTCAACCCAGAGTTTATCTTGATAAACTCGAAAAAAGGTTTCATATTAATGCCGAAAGAATGAATGAAATACTTAGGTCGCACGTAATAGAACCGCAATTCTTGCGAGAGGACAATTTTGAAGCATTTTTTAAAGCCAGAACTGAAGCTCTACTGCAACGTATTGAGAAAATGATGGGCAAAAAAGTTTTCCGCGAAGCCACAGATACCGATCTAATTGTTATAGAAGAGGACGAAATCATTGATGAGGAAGAAGAATATTTTTTATAAAAACGATGGTATTAAAAAGAATCTATACGAAGGTGGTAGGTCACGCTAACAGAATAGTCACTTTGAAAGGATAGTAGGCACTAGACACTAGGGAGTAAGGAGAAAGATGAGAGAGCAAACCGTTGAGAAGCATATTCGTGAATATCTTCTAGACAAAAATTGGAAAATCAAAAAAGCACCAAAGCGTGTTGGAGAGCACGGTGTAGATATTCATGCCTGGCATCCGAAGTGGCGAAGATTGCTATTTATTGAAGTGAAAGGCGGTGGCGGTAAACACAAGCATCAAGAACTACACAGCGCTTTTTATAATGTTTTAGGACAGATCATATCACGAATGGATATTCAAGGCAATCATCCCAGAAAGGGACGCATATATGCACTTGGAATTCCTTATAAATGGCTGCGGGTTTTTAAGAACAAGATAAAGAAAATGAAGTACGGTTGGCGTCGACTTAAATTGAGAATATTTTTAGTCAAAACAAACGGTGAGGTTATTGAAAAACCATATAGTTTCATGCTGAGATAGCAAAAGGAGTGGATGTGAAAAATGAATTATTCAAGAAGGTAACGTGGCGAGATGTATTGGATATTATTATTATGTTTGGAATCGTATTCATGACGTTATATGCAATATCAAAGCAATACTATGGAGCAATAGGAGCGTTTTGTGGAATCATTGCATATAACACTGCCCGTATGGATAGAAGAATTCGAGAATTAGAAAAAAGACTGGATGATTCTTAACAGGGATATGGGGTCAAATCTTTCTGAGTGAAAGGGTATGGGCGAGATGGAGTAACGGGGAAACATAGTTAAATTCATAAAATGGCATAATGAGAACAAGTATAAAAGATAAGAAATGAAAAAGAAGAAATTATGGGAAATGGGCAAAGAGGAGTTTGCGCGACATTATGACGAACATGCGCAATTTGCTATTAAAGATCTTGAAACCGGAAAGATTTATGCAGGTCCAAAAGGTAGGGACGAACATGCTAATATTCTTGAAAAAATATACGTCAATGAAGGCATTAATCTTGTAATGATTGAAGCAGGGATAATATTTCCTGACGATGAATTCTATGCAAGTTGGCAAGGGAAACAGATTGAAGCTTCAGACGTCGGGCTCGCAGATCGAGGGATTGATGAGTTCCGTCATAACATATACGGGGAAGAGGTTCTCATGTTTGCCAAGAAAGGTATGAAACCACCACCAGAGCTTATCGACGCGATGAATAAGAGTGTCGAAAAGGATAATCCAGAAGACCATAAACCTTATTGTATTACTTATCTACGAAAATGCCCCTTTTGTGGCTCCGGCAATGTTGGATATCTGGAGAAATCCAGCGGGTACAAAGGAATTACTAAGGATAAACGCAAAATTGTGATAATGAAACATATGTATATGTGCAATGTGTGTACAATTCCTGAACATGAGCCAGTTCGATTCTTGAAATTTCGTATAGATGAAATTGTAAAGGAGAACTTTGGATAGAAACCGAAAAAGCATGTGGGGTCAAATTATAAAGGATACTAATGAGTAAGGGTTAATGCTTAGTGAGAAGAACAATTGGGATCGTCTATGAAAAAATTGCAGCTCTGTCACTCAAAAGAATTCGGGCATTGGCTGTTGAGGAAGAAGTGGAGTGACTGTGATAAATTAAGGCATATCTAGGAAATTTTGTTACATATTATATTAAACATAAAGTATATCTATGAGTAAGAAAAGAAGACATCACTATATACCACGGTTTTATCTGCAAGGATTTGTTGATCCTGCTAATAAACCCTATATTTGGATTTACGAAAAAGGTAAGCCAGATGTTCGAAATGCAACAGTGAATGATATAGCAGTTCAAAAAGACTATTATTCCTTCATTGATATTTACGGGGAAAAAGACACAGAAACTTATGAAGATGCACTTGCTGAGGTTGAAGGCAAGCTTGCGCCAGCAATCAAAAAAATAAAAGATCATGAAAGTTTAACTAATGAAGATAAAGGCGCATTCGCTGTTTTCCTTGGACTTACTTTAACACGAGTCCCAAATTTCAGAGAAAATATTCAAAAAACTACTGGTGAACTTCTAAAAGCAATATCAATGATATTAGCTTCAAATTCTAATAATTTCAAATCTTATGTTGAAAAAGTAGAAAACGATATAGGTGAAAAAATAGGAATGCCTCTGGGTGATTTGCGTAAATTTATTTTAGAAGGAAAATACAGTGTTCATGTCGACCCACAACATAGCCTACCTATGTTAGCATTGGCTGGCAAACTAGCTCCAATTTTCTGTGATATGAAATGGGCGTTTTTTAAAGCTACCGATAGTGAAAAGTTTGTAACCTCTGACAATCCACTTTTTCGTGTTGATCCTACATATCAAACGGGTTTGCTATCCGGCATGGGATTACTGAACAAAAACATACAGGTTACTCTACCCATATCCAAAGATTTGGCATTTCTGGGAACGTGGGGGAAGTCTGAAGGATATAACCAAGCTGATAACGATTTTATAAAAGAAGTAAATCGTCGAACCATTATTTCAGCTTCGCGTTTTGTTTTCGCTTCACAAAATTCTAGCGAATTAAATAAACTTGTGCAAAAATATAAAAACAGTGCACCCAAAATGAAAGTTGAAGGAATAATATGAAATGCGCTTATAAGTATCATGATGGCCATCAGTGTGCAGAGGAAACAATGCTTGGAGAAAAATACTGTATCCTTCATATCGATTTTCCTGATGATCAAGAAAGCAAAGAATTTATGGAGATGACAAAGCAGAAGAAAGCCAAGATTGCTGAGAAAATTAAAAACTCAGATTTTGATTTTGAAGGAGCTATATTATATGTGATAAATTTTACTGATCTTAAGACTGATTTAGTCATTATTAGTTTCTTAAACGCGAAGATAATCACAGATTTCTGGTGTCCATATGCTGAAATAAAAGGTGTAATTGTCCTAAACAAAACAAAAATTGGTGGATGTGTAAATTTCAACAATTTAAAGATAAAAGGTAGCATTCAACTAAATGGTGCCAAAATTGGCAAGGACTTAATTCTTGACAATGCAATGGTTAATGGTGAAATTTGGCTCGACAACGTAGATATAAAAGGTAAAATATCATTGAGGAAAACAAAAATTATAGGACAAGGCATTTTTTCAAAAAGAATCAAAATTCGGGAAAGAATAACTGTGGTTGATTCAAAAATAATATGTAACATTCAATTAAGTGATGCAACTATTAATGAGGGGCTGTTTTCTTATAATTCTCAAATAACAGGCGATGTTCTTCTATATTTTAGTAATGTATGTGATATAACATTTGATCACACATCAATCCATGGCAATGTTTCATTTATCAATACTGTTATAAATAGATATTTCCATTTTATATTCACAGATATTACAGGGTTGTTAAATCTAAGAAACACAAAGTTTTTAAAACCGGCAGCCCAAGAGGAGGCATGTCGAAGAGCAAAGTTGCAAGCTGAAACTTCAGGTAACCGAGAAGAAGAGGATTATTACTTCTATCGCGAAATGCAAGCACGGCGCAAGAGAAAAATATGGTATAAAAGATACCCTGAATGGCTTTTTCTACAAAGTATTTTACGCTACGGAACAAGTTGGACAGGTATAGTTGTTACCTGGCCACTTCTCATAATCATCTACGCAGCTCTTTTTTGGGTTTTTAAGGGTATTTTGAATTCAACGACACAAGAACCAGCAATATTTTGTTGGGAGTACCTATATTTCAGTATTGTTACGGTAACTACTTTAGGATATGGAGATTATCAGCCTTTATTGGGATGGTTACAAATCTTGGCTGGATCAGAGGCAATAATTGGGACATTTATGTGGGCAGCTTTGATTGCTGTATTTGCGCGAAAATATTTGCGATAATGATTGAGTTGTTAACTAATATTCTATGACCAGAGAAGAATGGATTGACAAAATAATGTTATCAAGCATTCCCCTTAAGCAAATAAACGAACGAGGAATGCCTATAAAGTATGCGTCTGGGTGTATTATTTCTTATGCTGGTATTTGAATGGGGTCAAATCTTGAATAGTGAATAGAAAATGGTCACCGGGGATTGAGGTTTCTGGAATGCCCCTTTGTTTGTATAGAGAATATATGATTGTAGGTTGATAGGAGGTAGTATGCCATTCAGAATTGAAATGCCAGATTACGATCTTCAGCAAAAGCTTCTGAAGCATGAAAATACAGCCATTTTAGTTATTGGTCCCCAAGAGTGGTATGATAATCTATCTGCGAAATATGCTGAATATGGTGAGACATGGTTACAAAACAGAGGTAAATGGGGTCAAATCTTTGCATTTTGCATATTGTTTAATAGCTTTACTTTAGTTTTCTGATATAACTCTTTTACTTTCGAGCTCTTTTTCATTTTTTTTAAAACCATCTGCGCAAGTGATATGCTGA
>JBARXC010000106.1:0-2303 GCA_049647125.1 bacterium
GGTGACTTTGAAAACGATTTATCTCCAGGAAAGCGACTGTCCGATGGATCACAGTGATAATCAACCGCAATCTCTTTGCCTTCAATAACACCCAACTCTCTGGCTCGGCAGGAGGCATCGTTTCGTAATCTTTGCAAATGCTTAAAACGTAGTTCATCGAACGAATCATAGAATCGACTTTTCCTTGGATTCAGCGACAGACCTGACCCAACAGCTACAGATCGGTCACAGTTCATGGTATAATCACGGATACTGGGAAACCCTGCAATAATGCGCATTACATTGACGATAATGTTATTGGAAATTTCAGAAGAACGAAAGGCTTCCGGACCATGGGTATGGAGGGACTCAACCACACCTAATTGATCTAAAAAGGGCGCGGCTATTATGGCGCCCGGATTACTGATAACGACCTTGTGGTATGCCAGCCATCGTACAAAATGACTAAAAGAACCATTGACTTTCAACCTGGCAGTTTTGATTAAATCAGGAAAACGGGCTTTGGCCGAACGTTCAATATGAGAAAGGTCCTTTTCTATTCTCTGCGGAACGCTCTGAGATATCACCCCGCGAATCGGGATCGGTTTTTTGAATCTGGATAATCTCCACCTTTTATAAATCTTTTGAACATTGGCCCTTGAGCATTTCAAATTAAGTTTCTTTATCACCTTGTTTGTTGAAAGCGAGGGGTCCATTAACCTTTCTTCAATAATTTGAAGCTCAAGCTCTGGAGAGATTTTCTCTCCAATTTGTCCCTTTTGAACAAGATCGACTAACCCCCAAATCCCGTAAACCATATAACGATTTATAAGAACATAATATCGATTAGGGGCCATTCCAAATTCTTTTAACACAGGGCGAATTTGACGTTTCTTTGGAATGTCAGAGAGGGTTTTCAGTAATTCAACCCTTTGCTGCAAATGATCACGATCAAAGTTAAAGAAGGTATTCGCTTTGTCTTTTACATCATGCATTGAAGACTTCTTTTCCTTTTGTTTTGCAACAGATACAAGAATATGCTGAAGACCATGACAATACTGAATATCCCTCTCGTCCATGCGCTGTCCATAGCCGTAGCACCGTTGAACTTGGCGGATAAGATCTAAAGAGGCACCTGGAATTTCAAGAGCCTCAGCAAGTCGTAAGGCTAAGTTCGATCGCTCATGAGGGCGACAAGATTTAATCAATATGACAAGTCTTTCGAGATCAGGTTCTATCTGCACATATGATAGCTCAGCTAAAAGCCCTAACGCACCATAATCAACAAAGTTCTTTTCCCGGTGCTTTAGTGTCTTTCTGCTAACATTGAGCGATTCGCCAACCTGTCGTTGGGATCTTCTTTTTACCCAAACTTCATAGAGAGCGTTGTACGATCTAAAAAACGGCTCGTCTTCATAAATAAATGGAACAGGAGATTGTGATTGAGCCACAGCCTTTCGGACTCTAAATTGGATTAGCGAAAAGAATTTCCAGGTGACATCCGTGAGAACCATGTTATCAGTACCCCCTATACAGTACGCAAAAGTGGCCAATTTATGGCCTATCTGTATATGCAATAGGGTACGCAATTTTAGACTGGATTGCAAGGGAAATTTTCAACTAAAATGTCATTTCTCTCAAATTAATGAGGCCGATGACATTAATGAGAATCAAACATCAATTCTTCAACCTTGTCTTGGTATGGCGTAATATCTTGGAATAACAGAAAGTTATATGAAATGCAGCAATAATGCCGGCAATTAAATGGAGGGATCATTCCCAAAGAAATGATGCTCAAATAGTTCTCTGATAAGCCCATTTATATGCGTACTGGATCTATTTACTGATAAACATGGAATGATACTTGTGGCATGTATAGATAGATGCTCCACCATTTCTTTGTGGAAGTCCATGTAGCATTATGATAATATAGGGTATTTGATCAATCATGATGGCCTACATTGAGGCTCTGCCTCTTAAAGTTCGGTGCCTGAGATTGGATGAAAAGTGGCGTCGAGACTAAGCTGGAAAAGTCTGAAATCAGACCCATTTATTAAATCCAATGTCAATTGAGCGGTACTCCGGGCAATTTCTTCACAAAACCCCCTGGTTTTCGACTCATAGGTTTTACCCAAGATGTCAGTACAATCTGCGCTGCCAAATCGTGATACGAATTTTCTGTATAGCCTGCCCACACGGAGACTGGTTTTGAAGGATGGATGAAGATGCTCATTTTGAAAAACTCTGCTTCCTTCTTTCATGGCCACTAACGCTGCTCTAAAGAGCCTGGTAGGCTGTGTCCTTTGCAGTTCGCTTCCATAGAC
>JBARXC010000107.1:0-11850 GCA_049647125.1 bacterium
CGCCTTGCTAAAACTACCATCACGCCGGCGCATTACCGCAACATGAAACTCCTTGCCAATATCAACACCAACCACCATTACATCACTATTGACATACTTGCCTTTCTTACTTATAGTATTATTGTACGTCATTTGAGCCTCCTTTCGTTTTGCTGAGTCAAAAATACAACAAAGGAGGCTCTTTTTCAAGTACGACTATATTATAGCACTCTCGAAATTCGAAACTATCGTTCTGATCGCTCGTTTCATGCTTCTGTCTGCATCCAGGAACTGCTCAATGGATTTACCAGCTTTACTGACTGCAGAAGGCCGCATACCCACAGGTTATAGGGGGTCAGGTCACTTCAATTCTTCCCCTCAGTACTTCGGGATCTCCGACAGCACTTTCAGCTGGACATTGGACAAAACATCCGGCGCATCCAAGACAGTACAAAATGTCCAATGTCCAGGGCGTGTTGCCCAAATCCCTTTTTGTCATTGCGAGCCCTGACCATTAAGAATTGCAATGGTCAGGGTGTGGCAATCTCATTATATTTCATGAGATTACTTCGTCGCTGTGTTTCTCGTAATGACATTTTGGAATTCCATATGCCTTAATTCGATTTGGGCAAAACGCCCTCCAGACCTGACCCCGCTGTTCCTTATTCTTTGCTCGTATATCATATATTAAAAACTAGTTTCGAAAGTGGAGGGCTGACCCCAGATTCCCCGCCTTTATGATTCAAACTGTTTCGAACGCGGGTATTTTGATTTTTTCAAATTTCTCCTCTGACCAAGCTCCCGGGAGAAGAATAGCATCAGCGATTAACTCTTTCATGTATGCGGCACCATGAAGATCGCTGCTGTGAATGATGATCATAGCTTTTTTGTTTTTATGCTTCGGGTGTTTCTTTATCCACTCGGCAACCACTCCCCCGCTGACATCAGTATCCTTTGCCCAAACTGGAGGCTCACCAAGATCATAGTCCAGGAAGATAATATCGTATTTCTTTTTGGAAAGGCATTCGATACATTCCCTGGCAGTCGTGACATGGGTGATGTCAGTGACATCTATTGCTTTCAGCCGTTTTTCAAACTCTATTGCCCGGCTGTACATATCATCGAGGATAAGAACTCTGATGCTTTTCTCAAACACTTAGTCAGTATATCACAATTATTCTAAGAGTCAAGGCACACACGGTGGGGGCAAACATGACAACAGATGATAGATTATGGATGCTGGATGCTAGAAGAGAATAATTATTGAGTCATTAGGCCTGCCCCGTAAACTCAGTTGTACGGGGTAACTAAGTGATTATTTCACCCCTCGCCCATAACAACAGATGTTAGATACTAGATGCTTGATGATAGTGAAAGAACTGGATTCCCCGATCTTTAATGAGAAACGGAGCAAGGGAGTATCGGTGTAATAAAGTCCTGCTATTCTTTACTAAAACCGATTTTACGTTTCGCTTTCTCAGGTGGAATCATTAGCTGTCGGATTGCTTCAAAGACTACTTTAAACTGGGCATCGTATTTTTTCTCAAGCTCTTTAAGCTTTTTTGCAAGTTCTGTATGGGATATAGCTAATTGTCTAAGCTTGACAAAGGCACGCATGATGGCAATATTTACTTCAATCGCCTTTTCACTATTGAGTACACTGGATAACATTGCTACACCCTGTTCAGTAAAAGCGTATGGTAATTTTCTAACACCACCCCATCTTGAAGTCGCAAAATGCGACTTCAAGTTAGCAAATTCTTTCCTGCTCAGTTGAAACATAGGTTATAGGGGGTCAGGTCACTTCAATTCTCCCCCTCAGTACTTCGGAATCTCCGACAACACTTTCAGCTGGACATTGGACATTATGGGATTGCTTCGCCCTTCGATAAACTCAGGACTCGCAATGACATAACTAAATTCTTCTTGCTGTTAATTGACAAGCAAAGAAATATATAGATAATAAACCCTATGCATTGGCATGATGACGAATTAATAAGCGAGGAAGAGACAAAACCATCCAAGAAGAATTGGCGTATTATTAGTAAACTATTGCCTTATTTTAAGAAATACAAAATAAAAATTACAATCGCATCGGTCCTGCTTCTTTTTTCTACGCTACTAACCCTGCTTGGACCCCTTTTAATTAAACGTGTTATTGATATAGAAATCCCTCAAAAAAACATGCAGGGGTTATTAATAATTTCCTTCATATATTTAGTAGTTCAGTTATTTATTATCCTGGTTAGATATTTTCAAGAAATCGAGATTCAGAAAGTTGGTGAAAGAGCAATCGCTGACCTCAAGTCCGATCTTTTCGAACAACTACTTAATATACCTGTCGCACACTTTGACAAGAACCCGGTCGGCAGGTTGATTTCCAGGGTAGACAGCGATACTGAAACGCTTAAATTCCTCTTCTCACAAACAGCCGTTGTTTTAATCCAGAACACAGCGCTCATAATAGGAATGTCAATCGTGATGATGGTTGTCAATTTGCGTCTCTACCTTTTGACACTTTTCATGCTCCCCATATTCTTATTAATATTCTGGTGGTTTGAACGAAGTGTCAGACCGGTTTACCTGGCAGTAAGGAAAAAAGTTGCGGAAATAAATAGCTACATCATTGAAACTTTGCGCGGATTAGCTATTGTGCAGATTTTTCAGCAAGAAGCAAATTTTATTAACAAAATCAATACATTAGGTAAAGAAAAATATGAGGTAGAAGTAAAAGCGTTGTCTTATTGGTATCGTATCTGGTGCTTTGTTGATCTCGGTGAAGTCATCGGCATGATTCTCGTACTTGGTATCGGCGGCATATGGGCTTTACAAGGAGCAATTACCATCGGCACAATATTTCTATTCATCAGTTATATCACACGCCTGTTTGGACCGCTGCGCAGGTTGTCTGACCAGGTTAATGTTATTGAACGAGCTTTTGCATCAGCCGAACGTGTATTCCAGGTGCTGGCGACAAAGCGTGAAGGAAAAGAGCAAGAAAAAGAACTGGTTAAAAGTCTTAGAACACATATTACGTTTAAAGACCTTAGTTTTTATTATGAAAATGAAAATTGGGTGCTGAAAAATTTAAATTTTAAGATAAAAAAGGGAGAACGTATTGCCTTAGTCGGTGAAACCGGCGGTGGCAAGACCTCTATTATCGCCCTCTTGTTAAAATTCTATGAACCGCAGAAAGGCACGATTTTGATCGACAATACCTGCATTTCCAATATTAACCGGAACTCGCTGCGTGCAATAATCGGCTTCGTTCCACAGGATGTAATTCTTTTCCCAGGTTCAATAATGGAGAATCTGCGTCTCTTTGACGAACAAATCTCTCCTCACAAGGTCATTGAAGCGGCAACTCGAGCCTGTATCCATGATCGGATATGCAAACTACCAAAAAGCTATGATACAAACATCATTGAGCAGGGCGTAAATTTATCCTTTGGCGAAAGACAATTATTATCTTATGCGCGCGCACTCGTATTTGATCCGGATATCCTTATCCTTGATGAAGCAACCTCGTCAGTCGATCCTGAAAGTGAACGTTTAATACAGGTTGGAATGAAAAAACTTCTTAAAGATCGGACTGCAATTATCATCGCACACCGGCTTACCACGACACGACTGGCTGATCGGGTTCTGGTTATCCATAAAGGTCAATTAATTGAACAGGGAACTCATGCAGAATTACTGAGTACAGAAGGTTATTACCATAAACTATATAAATTGCAGTATCTGAGCGTGGCACGATGAAATCAATAAGCGATTTTTGGAAAAAGAAAAAATTCTGGTTAGTATTCCTGATTTGTTTTACCCTGCTAAAGACTGTTATCGTTTTGCTGTTTCCTTATATTTTAAAAGATATAATCGATGGAATAGAAGCGGGATTTACTGAACAAAAGCTTCTTTATTTTGTTCTTCTGCTCGGTGTTCTCGGTGTATTCCGTGCCCTGTTCAGTACCCTCCTCCCATACTCGCGCGGCAGATTGAATGAAACATTTTTAATCGAGGAAAGAACGAGTCTTTTTTTAAAAATCCTCAGCAAAGGGCATTCTTTTACCAACCGCTTTCCTGCCGGCGATGTGTTACAGCGACTTGATCATGATTTAAGTGAATTATCCTGGTTTGCCTGCTCTGGAATATTCCGTCCGGTCGTCGCATTGATTACCGTGCTCGTCGCGCTTGCTTTCATGATTGATATTAATCTCTGGCTTACCGTGCTTGCTGTATTGCCAACGACCCTGGCAATTTTTAGCTGGTTAAAGATAAGCCCGTATGAATATAAATACTACCATTCCTGGCGCGATAAAATGGCAAAAGTAAACAACCATCTCCAATCCAGTTTTTCAGGAATTAAATTGATAAAATCATATACCATGGAAAAGAAAAACCATAAACAATTCAAGAACATCCTGGTAAACAGAATTGAGGCTGCTATTAAAGTCATAAAAATCGAGACCTTGATTAATACGCTCTTTACCGCAATTGAAGAAATTGGTATCATTTTTATCTTGCTCTTTGGCGGTATTTTTATCATAAGAGGTAATATTACAATCGGTGAATTTATTGCCTTCAATGCATACATAATTATTCTACTCGACCCGATGATCACGATCGGTCACTTCTTTGTCTCGAAGAAACGAGCCGAGGTCCAGAACGAACGCCTTGAAGAAGTAAAAAATTATTCAGTCGATATCGAAGACAAAGGGGAAGTGAAAAATATCGTGTGCGAAAACATCAGCATGAACAATGTTTCATTCAAATACTCAAAGGACGCACCGTTGATTCTAAAGGGAATTAATTTAAAAATTCCAATAACCAAAAAAATCGGTTTGGCTGGGACCGTTGGCTCAGGTAAAACCACGCTCATAAATTTACTAATGAGAATAGTCGATCCCACAGAAGGCGAAGTGAAAATAGGTACATCCAATATTAAAGAAATTCCGCTTGAAAAGTTGCGGGCTTTATATGGTTACGTTCCTCAGGAATCATCATTATTTTCTGATACAATCGGTAATAATATCCTTTTTGGCAGAAAATGCAGTGCAGCCGAGTTATCCCGCGCAATAAAACTCGCCCAGCTGACAGATTTTATTAAAAGGCAACCCAAAGGATTGGATGAGCTAATAGGCGAAAAGGGATTGAAACTCTCGGGCGGTGAGAAACAAAGAATCGCGATTGCGCGGGCAATATTACAAAAACCAAAAATTCTTATTCTTGACGATGCAACGTCAAATCTCGATGCTGAGACTGAGAGAGAACTGGTGAATCAGTTATCAGCAACGCCTGATACGACTCTGATTATTATCTCACACCGGCTCTCTATTCTTTCAGTTTGCGATTATATTTATACAATAGACAATGGTGTGATCGTGGAACAGGGAACACATACCGCATTGCTCAAGAAAAAAGGTCTCTATTGTAGATTATATCAACATCAACTCATAGAAGAAGAACTGAAAAAATAAACGCACTACCTCCTGATTTACATTATCTGAAAAACAGATAAAGGGACCAGGTCCCCGTTATAACGAAATAACGAAAACCGAATGGATTATTTTATATCCTTTTCTATTTTCTTGAAAATTTCTAAGAAGTTTTCGCTTAATGATTTGTCAAATGCTTTCAGCCATTTGACAATATATTGGCTATCGTAATTTGGATTTTTTAAAAGTATTGCCTTTATATCCTCCATATCTCTGGCTCTACCAGAAATAATTTTATGAATGACGACATCTTCAAGAGAAGCAAATCTCACCGTTGTTTTATTCAACTTCACATCCTTCGCTCTTTTAATAGCCTCTTTTTCGTATGGTGAGAATGAAAATATAAAATCAACTCTAATACCATATCTCTTATCTATCACAGGTAAAACCATTGTTTTTTTGACAAAATCATCAACCTTGTCCACCAGGATCTTTAGTTTGAGCCCGGCAACAACTTTCATAACTCTGTCAAGTTCACTAATGCCAATGCCAAGCGTTATATCAATATCTTTAGTCAATCGTGGCTCGCCGTAGAGAAGTACTGCCTGCCCACCTATTACCATATACGGGATAGAAGTTTTATCCAAACTTCGTGCAATTTTTTTAAGCAGGTTTTGAAACATTATTTACTACCCATGCAATTTTTATATCGATGTCTATACCCTCAAGAGGATCTTTTAATGGCAGTGCACCAAGTGTAACCGCTTCTTTATATAAAGCATCAACAATCATAAAATTTCGTATTATGTCTATTTTTTCTTTTTTCAATAATTTCTTCTCGAAATCCCGGATTTCTCGACAGTTTATGATCATACTCCAAACCTCATCTTATTATCACTCATTATTGCTATTGTATTCATTTGCTTGTTACTGTCAATAGGGCGCTGCCCTCGATTACCCCATAGGACTAACATCCGACGGGGACAGCAATGATTATTTCACCCCTCACCTTTCTCCTCTCCCCTTAAGGGGAGAGGAATTCGTTTGTGATAGATTCACGGTCGCGCTAGAAAAATCTGGATCCCCCGGTCAAACTTGTCCTCTGACTTGCTGTAGTCCTGAGTTATATGTCGAAGGGATCAGGGGACCGGGGAATGACATGAGTGCTGGCGCCGCGTTGTTACGCAACGCAGCAAAGTATCAAGGTTTCTTTTTGGTCACCTTCTGTTACAGTACCCCCGTATATTTTTCCTTAAAAATAGAAGTTAAACCCCCAGGTCGTGCCAAAAAGTCCAAGGCCCATTGTATCTTTGTACTGATCAATGTAACCAGGCATCCATTCATCTTCAAATTCCATCGAGCCAAAGAAGTAACTAAATCCAATTGCTCCTCCGAGGGAAAACTGATCTCCGAAAAAGTACTCACCTCCAAAATCAAAATCAAAACCCCAATTCCCATTCAAGGCGTTTTTGACCTGTTCTGTCATCGGTGCATCCCTAACCCCATCAACCTCAAAGTTCGCGGTACCAAGCGTGTACAGTCCTTGTAATCCTAGATAAGGACGAAGATCACCTGAACCGAAAAGTACCTTAAATCCGAGATGCGGTACAAAAATCGAACCACTCATTTTGTATTCACTCGTGTACGTTGTATCCGGCGTGACGTAAGTATTCTCAGACCTGGTGGACAAAGACCCAAAGTCAATACCAAACAGCGGTACAAATCCATTGGTCTTTATGCCAATATCGAATCCTTTAATGAGCGAAACCGGTTTGATGGACATCATAAAACTCGCCTTCGCTCCTGCCATAGAAACAAACAGCATCGTGATTATTCCTGCACTTTTGCATATCATTTTATCCCCCTTTTTTGATCTGCATAATTATTACAATTGTAAATTTTATTATATCAAAGCACTGGGATACAATATCCATACCCGCACACAAAATATAACAATTAAATCATTTTTGTCAATGGGAATAATATAAAGTAATGTGGGGAAGTCGGGGTCAGACCCTATACGATATAAATACCTACAGGGTAAACTTAACTTTCTATATTTTCTCTTACCGTCAATGACTGTATGATTTCAGCTCAGTATTGATTTCATCGCAATAGGCGTTATATTAAGATATGAAAGTTACATTCCGAAAATACGATCCTGATACGGACTTCCTGCGGGTGCGCGATATGCTGGTGGAAACGTACGGTGCATTTGAAAGGCCGATTAACTGGCCATTTGTGCGCTGGGAGTATGCGCGCTATTTTTGCGCGCCCATGCTCGGCGCCTATGGTGTAGGTGAAACTTCTAATGATAGTCTCGAAAATAATATTGAAAAAAGCAGAGAAGCGATACGATTATGGGAAGGTGGGGTCGGCATCTGGGAAAATGAGAATGGAGATATCGCCGCCGTGGTTTGCCCGGATGAATACGTGCCCTGGCACCCCGGGTATGGAAATGCTTTTTTCCAGCGGAGACCAGCGTATGATCACCTGCTCGATGAAATGCTGGAATATTCAACAAAAACATTTGTCAAAGATAATACGAGCAATGTATTTATACCTGTGCACGACAGGCCTTTACTGAACGCTGCAAAAAAACACGGTTTTGTGTGCTGCGAAAAAGGCTTTGAAAACTGGCTGGAATATGACATGGCAGATTTGCCACAGGTAAACCTGCCAAAAGGTTTCCGCTTTCAATCGATGGTTGATAATAATGACCTTGAAAACCGCAGAAAAATAGTGGGTCTGTCATTTTATCACAAAGACCCAAAGGAATGGCCGACCTTATTCTCGTATGAGGAATTGCAAAAGGCGCCCGATTACCGCAAAGACCTCGACCTTGTTGTTGTTGCGCCCAACGGAAACTTTGTTTCCTGCTGCATTGCATGGGTCGATACTCATAATAAAATAGCCATGCTCGAACCGGTCGGCTCGATTGTGCTCGGCATGGGGCGCGAGGTGCTTATGGAGGGACTGCACAGGGCAAAAGAGCTGGGTGCAAGATCAGTGATAATGGAGACGTCGCTTAAGTATTATGAAAAAATCGGGTTTGTAAAAAAATATACCTACGGAAAAAGATGGACGCTACAAAAAGCATAGAGAGTATTGAGTAGCATATAAGGCGCTAAAATCAAGGAAACTGGTAGATCAAGCAATAGGGGGACGGTGCAATACTCTATGTCATCAAAAATATCCCTCAGAGCAGAAAAGCTTATGAAATATGTAAAAATTATGTGGGTCAAAAAGAAAAAGGAAAAACCGTCCCTAATATTTAACGTCTTGATTTCAAAAATTCCATGAAAAATTGTCATATTATCTAATTCAAAATTCATGACACATAGTCTTGCACCATCCCTCAATACAGATAGAATATTAAGGTGAAACAAGATTATTACCAGGAAACATTGGCAGCCGATAAATTGAAGAGGTGTTATGAGATCGCACCCCTGCGTATCAAACAGTATCTTGAAGCGGAGATACAATATGTTCTGAAAAAAATTAATGAACAGTCCCTGGTTTTGGAACTGGGCTGCGGGTATGGCCGCGTGCTCGCGCGCCTTGCCGAGCGAGCACGTTTTACCGTGGGTATTGATACGTCATACGCAAGTTTGTCGCTTTGCCAAGAAACCATGAAGGATATCTCTAATTACGCACTATTGAATACGACCGCAATCCGCACCGGGCTGCGTGACCGGTCATTTGACTCGGTTGTGTGCATACAAAACGGCATTTCCGCGTTTCATGTTGACGAGCGGGCATTGGTACGCGAAAGCATCCGCATTACAAAACCCGGCGGAACAATTCTTTTTTCAAGTTACGCGGACAAGTTCTGGCAAGAACGGCTAAAATGGTTCCAGATCCAGGCTGATGCCGGATTGCTCGGCGAGATCGATCTGAAAACCTCACGCGACGGTATTATTGTCTCCAAAGATGGCTTCACCGCACGCACCGTGCGACCGCACGACTTCGAGGTATTGGTCTCTGGATTTGATGTCGAAGCGACTATAACCGAGGTCGACGGGTCGAGCATCTTCTGTGAAATAAAACCTCATTAGCCTGAGATTGCTTCGTTCTTCGATAAACTCAGTACTCGTAATGACAAAATGAATCTTGAGGGTTAACGAATTTTGATAATTTTCTGTGTAATCCGTCCTTCTACTTCTATGAAGTAGATCCCGGGCGCGGGGTTGCCGGTGTGGACCTGGCGGCCGGTGATATCGTAGATCTTGTAAATACCATGTTTTAGCATTTGTAATGGCCCGGATATAATCGTCGCCATGGGTATACTTTTCTTTATGGGATGCTGGACAACTTCTTCTACACCGGGCACACCGTCAAATAATTCATTCCAGGAATACCATACCTTACCCTGGGTATGGGCGGCTTGATAAGCGCGTGCATAACTAACGCCGACACACGGCCAGTCCGGGTGTTCGATTGCTATATTCGGACGTATAACCACGGAATGATAGGTACCACCACTCGTGCCTGAATTGTAACCTCGTGCTACCGTATTGGCGATCGTCATTGCCCGCTGTGTGCTCAAATGAAAATCTGCGTTGAGTGAATCAGCAAGACGCTGATAGCGCTCGCAATACACGGGCGGGTAAAGCAAGCGGTCATGATTTGTTACTGCGAGGTTCCATGCTGAGTTTATAGGTGGTGGTATGGAATTATGGGTTGAAAAGCGCATGGTGTCGCCTAGATGATTCATTTCAATAACGGCTCCGGGTATCGGATGAGATGCGTTATAGGGCGAATATACATGATATAGATTTGACCGCAAATTCTCAGAATGGTTCTTCATGGAATCAATGTCAAATATATCGTTTACACCACTGTTGTCCGGGTCTATCGCTTCAATTGCCAACCGGTTGGATAAAAGAGCACCAAGTAGCGAGTTCGGTGGTATGGAATTTGTGTCTGGATGATTGCCAGAATTACCGCATATCCCGACCCCGTGCTCGTTGAGACACGAAAAGACACCGAATACTCCGGCAAAGCTCACATTGAAAAATTTCTGCTCATTAGGATCACTCGGCGAATAGGCAATTATCGACGAACCATTGGCAAGGGTCATGTAAAGGCCAACTGTTCCGTCCACGTTTCGCGCGATTATATAACCGCCCTGTAAAGTATCGTCACTGCTCGTTGATTCACCCCATCCGGAAAGACTCGAGCATCCAAAATCTTGTTCGTCCCCGGCACCGGTCAATACGAGTATATCCTCGGCGATCAAATCCCTGTCCAGATACGGATGGTAAAGACTCACACCTTTGGCCGCAATACCGTCAATTATACCCTGAGCTTCTTCCTGATATTTTGCCGGAATATAGTACTTTTCGCGGTACCAGGGAAGATAAGTATATTCATAATAGTCCGGGGTTACCGAGTGATAGCTGGTATATCCTATCCATTTGTTTATATATATACTCATGATCTCCGAAGCAATCAAATAACCATGGGCAAAACCCATTTCATAATTAGAACCCCAGACCTGCAAATATTTTTGCGAGGGCGGTCCTTTGGTGCGGAGCCGACCATTGCATACAACAGGCTGTGATGTAATATCAGGTAGGGTGATATCATCGAGTGCGACCGCTTCCTGTAATGGTATACGGCGTATTCTGAACGCGATATATATCGGTGTCCCGCTGTAACTGGATAATGAAACAATCAGCTCGGTCCATGTTGAACCAGTAAGCAAAAATGTCTGCACAACATTGAACGTCGTCATCTGGGGTGTTGATGCGGTCGATACCATGATATCAAGCGAGCATGGCGTGGCACTTGTTGCCATATACCAAAACCAAACTAATGTATCACTGGCTTGCGGCAGGACACGCGGGGTGATCAGGTAATCCAGGTTTGTATGGGAAAGTCCACTATATGTTGTATCATAATAGCATGTTGCAGCATACACACCAGAATGTCCCTGGCACAGAGTGCGATACCACACAGCATCCAGGGCGTCCTCATTAACGATAATCCAATTATCCGGTGGAAAAAATTGTTGTGTTTCAAAGGTTTCGGTCCAGGTACTGCAAAGGATCAAAGTCAGTATTGTTATCATAGAAATCTCCAGTCTGTAAATTATGGTCCTATTGGATGAAATGTCAACACCTAGCAGCAGAGCTACGAATATACAAATAAGTCATTAAGTAATTATGTCATTGAGTAATTACGCCATTGGGTAAATGTAAAATTGCGAATTGTGAAAACAATAAAGAGATTGCAGATTTCAGATTGTGATAAAGAGTATTTTTCTTTATTCTCTTCCTGTATGCTGCAGGTCGTGGTGGAACATGGGCCAAGGCGTGTTCGCAAGCGTACCTGAACCATAGAACGCATAAAAATATCCATCACGTGAAAGAACATAGAGGATACCATCATCGCTTAAACCTGGCGACGACTGAACATAGTTACCCGTCTGATA
>JBARXC010000108.1:0-1708 GCA_049647125.1 bacterium
CATAAGCGCAGCCCGAACCGTCAACGGCGATAGCATAGCCATAATCACCACTACCACCCCCCAGGTAAGTGCTGTAGGACAACACCGGATCAATGACCAGCGGCAATGACGGATCATAATCACTGCCAACAGAAAAGCTAAAGGAGTTGTCTGCCATCAGCCGGTACTGCCCGTCAAGTGACACCCGCCTGCCATTCTGCAGTTGATAGACAACCGGTCGCCGCTCGACAACTTCGCCCCAGTCGGTCTCGACTACCAACTCACCAGCATCGTTGACAGAGATGGATTCGGCGCCCTCATAGCAAACCTGGATCTGAGAAACATCCGCGCCCGGTGAGACAATGAAATCGTATTCCATCTGCCTGCCGTTGCCATAGTACTTCAGGTCGATGCCGGGGTAGATGTTCTCGTACACGATAGCTTCGTAGTTGGTCACATCGGTGCGCCATTTATCGGGATCATTGCCAAGGAAGTAGTTGCACTTGTATTCCATCATGTCGGCTCCGCGCATTTGCGGGTTTGGGTTGGCTCCTACGAATGACGCCTTGATCATCATGGTTTCGATGCTGTCGGGTTCATGGTGTCGCCCTTCGACTCCGCTCAGGGTGACAGGCAAGCCTGATTCTCGCCCTTCGACTCCGCTCAGGGTGACGTCGTACGGCATCTTTTGTAGGTCAGGAGGCCTGTCCTCCTGACGTTCGTCAGGACCACGGGGGTCCTGACCTACGGGAATCCGCCGCGTGAACTGGTAATAAGCGCCGTCGGTTGTAAACCACATATTGGCTCCACCGGCGTTGGCTCGGTACAGCACCTGTTCGTCCCATTGGCCCTGGTTCTCCGTAAAGGCGAGTGGCATGGACGCGATGTTGCGGGTGATAGACACGGATTGCTCTGCTGCCGCAGTCGCGAGCAACAGAAGAGCAAACAACACTACTGTTAAAGCGTGGTAGACTTTGGGCATAGTTCTCCTCCTCCGGGTGCCAAATCGATTGGCTGTCATGGATATGTAATTACTATAGTATAGCAACCGCAGATGCATCCGTCAAGCGAAAACACCCGGTTGCGCCCCTGCCCGAGCGCCGGAACTGCCTGCAAACAGGGCGTTTAAGAGCTATGATGCAACGGTTGAGGGATACTCCCCCGTGCTCTACAATGGTGAAACGGCAGCGATAGAGCAGGCATAAGAAAACCCCGCTCTTGTGGGGAGAAAGAGCGGGGAAAACACTGCCGGGAGGGTACGGGTCGGGGCAGAGGGGGCGGCTCGCTATTTCAGCAACACCATTTTTTGCGACTCAGTATACTCGCCCGTGTCCAATCGGTAGAAATAGACTCCGGACGCCACCGGCGCGTGGCCGGCATCGGTTCCGTTCCAGTCAACGGAGTGATCGCCCGCCGACTGCGTTTCATCAACCAGGGTGGTGACCAGTCGGCCCTCGATGTTGTAGACTGACAGTCTCACGCGAGAGGCACGGGGCAGGGAGTAGGCGATAGTAGTGTTGGGATTGAACGGATTGGGGTAGTTCTGCGCCAGGTGAAACCGGGCGGGCAACTCGTCGGGGTCATCGTCAACATCGAGACTTAGCGTCCACTGCGCCACTGCCGCGGGGACGTTTGAAATATCAGCCGGGTTGCCGGACTCATCGACTGCCTTGACGGCGACATAGTACAACTGTCCGGGTGTCAGACCGGTCAGGGTCCAGACCTGAGG
>JBARXC010000109.1:0-1508 GCA_049647125.1 bacterium
GAAGAGATCAATCAATCTCAACTGGATTTTATTGTTACTGCAAAAAATACTAAATTTAATTGATATTCTTACAGATGTATTAGTCATTTTGGGTTTAGTTGCGATAACTTTAATTGTTTTTGTTGAAGCACTGGCGCGTTATGTATTTATGTCTCCAATTGGCTGGTCAATAGAGATAGTCCGTTTATTCTTTATTTGGACGATATTATTGGGAGTATCAATTACAGAACGGTTTGAAGCTCATTTTCGTGTCACAGCTTTTGTAGATTCTCTTCCGAAGAAAGTAGGGATTTTTGTAAATTTATTGGCTGAATTGGTTGTGATCATTACACTGATCATTTTATTCTTTATATCCCTACCGTATGTAGAGCAGGGAAGTAGAGGGTTATCAACTGTTTTACAAATACCTCTTAATTACCTTTATATTAGTCTTCCGGTTGGCATTGTTCTTGCGTTATGCTCTCGATTAAGAAAAGTCTGGAAGTCTTTCCGGGGGATTAGAAACTTTAGTAGGTCAGAAGTGGAGGTTATATCCACTCCGAGACTTGAACAAATTGATCATTAATTATCGGAATATAAGGGAGGATGAGTAATTTGTTAATAGCGGTTATTCTTCTGGTGTTTTTTTTAGGACTAATGTTTATTGGTGTTCCTATCGCCTATGCCATGATTACTACTTCCATCTTTACCTTAAAGGTTATGATGCCTCATGTACCCTTAGTGATTGTTCCACTGAGAATATTGAATGGTATGGATAATTATATTCTATTATGTATTCCTTTTTTTATGCTATCAGCAGAAATTATGGCGATGACATCGCTATTTGATCGTCTTATTAACTTAATAAAAGCTTTTATTGGACATGTTTCAGGTGGTCTTTCGCATGTGAATATCGTTGTCAGTATGTTTTTTGCTGGTATCACAGGGGCAGCAACTGCTGACACTGCAGCTGTTGGTGGAATTTTAATCCCTGCCATGGTAAAAGATGGGTATACAAAGAGCTATAGTACTGCTGTTACTGTGACTTCTTCTACCATCGGTGTTATTATTCCGCCTAGTAATCTTATGGTGGTTGCTGCACTAGTAACTGGTACGTCAGTTGTGACACTCTTCTTAGCAGGTATCATTCCTGGAATATTATCTGGACTATCACAACTTGCTGTTAGTCTATGGTACGCACACAGAAAAGGTTTCCCTTCAAAAGCAAAAATGAGCTTTCGTGACAGAATGCAAAAAGTTGCCTTCGGAATCCCTGCAATAGGTATGCCGATTATCATTTTGGGAGGCATTCTGGGAGGTATAGTTACTGCTACAGAGGCTGCGAATATTACTATATTCTATTCTATTATTGTAGGTGTTGTTATTCTTCCTTTTAAATTATCATGGCAAAAAGTTTATCATTCTCTTATTCAGGTTATTACACGAGTTTCAGCAATCATGTTTTGTGTTGGAGCTGCAATGGTGTTTGGTTGGATATTAGCAATAGCTGAGGTTCCTGATGTTTTAGG
>JBARXC010000110.1:0-6529 GCA_049647125.1 bacterium
TCAATATCCATTATACCCGGTACGTATAATACTGGTTTACCCATTTCTGTAGCACGACCGATAGCTTCTTCTATTGCAGTTAGCGCCGGTATCTTCCTTATATATAACTTTCCTCCCCGCCGGGCTATAGCGATATAAAAAAGTATGGCGGCAAAAAGAATTATGACGGTAACGAGTATATTAACTCGCCCGGCATTAAAGATCTGTGCTCTTGGTATTATCGGTCCGATCATCTCTGAACTGGTTTCTTGCCCTTGTTGCATGGCTTTAACAAGATAGTAGTGTTGCTGACCCGATTGAAGTTCTCGATCGACAAATTCTGTGTAATCACCTGGTAATTGGGCGACCTGTTCAAAACCCTCATCCAGGTTCAACGATCTGAGAACTTGAAAGAATTCATACTGAGTATCGGTAATCCATCTTATGGTTATGCTTGAGCCATCATCATTTGGTGTATCAAAAGCTTCAACATTTATCCCCGCTACGAGCATTAAAATCAGCAACATATTGAATAATAATATACACATTAATCTTGATGTCAAGATAAATGTTTAGTTTTTACCAACGCTTGACATGATGGTGAAATTCGGTAAACTATCAAAAATTGTTTTACGTTATAATCGCGACTTAGAAGTCGCTCCCACATTTAAGGAACTGAAATATTTGTGGGAGAGGTTTCCAAACCTCGATTGAGGTTTAGGTATTTTAGAAATTTTGGATTTTAGGCATTTATTCGCCTAAGGCGGACAAGGAGGTTGAATGGAATATTTTTTCAACGAGAAAGAAAAACAGTTATGGCAAAAAGCCCATGATATAGTAGAAAATATGGTTCGCCCGATACGCGATGAGTTTGACGAAAAAGCCGAATTCCCGCTTGAACTTATAAAAGAAATGGGTAAACAGGGTATGTTTAAAATTTTTATCCCGGAAGAATATGGCGGCACTGGCGCAAAAATCATGGACATGTGTATTGCCGTGGAGGAAATTTCCCGAGTCTGCGCGGGCATTGCAACTGCGTATGCAGTCGGTGCCTTGGGTAGTGGACCAATTGTTTACTACGCAAGCGATGAACAAAAGAAAAAGTACTTACCTAAAATTGCCACTGGTGAACAACTCTGTGCCTTTGGTTTGACTGAAGCCCAGGCAGGCAGCGACGCAGCTAATATCCAGACAATTGCACGTAAGGAAGGGAATTTTTATATTCTAAACGGGGTAAAGCAATTCATCTCGAATGCGGCCGTCTCAGATGTCTATACGGTCATCGCTTTAACTGATAAGTCACGCGGGGCCCGGGGTATCTCAACATTCATCATAGAAAAAGATTTTCCTGGTTTATCATACGGTAAAGAAGAAAATAAACTAGGGATAAGAGCATCAGTCACCTCAGAACTTGTTTTTGAAGATTGTCGGGTACCCAAGGAAAACTTAATGGGTAAGGAGGGTTTTGGATTCATCTACACGATGCGCAATTTTGATCGAGCTCGACCCGGCGTCGGGGCAATCGCATTAGGCATTGCTCAAGGGGCTTACGAAGATGCGTTGGATTTTCTTTATAAACACGATCTATTAAGTAATCAGTATGTTCAGAAGAAAATCGCCGACATGGCAACCGAGATTGAAGCGGCACGTGCGCTCATTTATGCAAGTGCCCGGATGATTGATTCCGGTGCCAAAGGTTTTTCCAAACCATCATCATTTTCAAAATTATACCCAAGCGATATTGCCATGAAAGTGTGCAGTGATGCTGTCGCCCTTATGGGCCCTTTTGGTTGTTTAAGAGAATATTACCTGGAAAAGAGACTGCGCGATGCAAAGATAACCCAGATTTATGAAGGGACCAATGAAATCCAACGTACGGTAATTGCCCTGGAATTGACTCGCGATCAAGGCATCAAAGTCCAGCAAACAAAGGGGGAATGATGAAATTGAATCAAGAATGTACCCTTCTGCAGAATGAACTCAGGAAATTCGCCCAACAGGTTATTCTGGAAAAGGTCGATGAATTGGACCAGGCCTGCAGCGTACCATTTGACAACCTCAAGCAGCTCGCGGAAATGGGTATCCTCGGCGCGGTTATTCCTGAAGACGCGGGCGGTGCGGCGTTGGACACAATCGGTTCAGCTGTCTCAATTGAGGAAATCAGTAAAGTCTGTGCTTCAACCGCAACGATAGTATCAGCACACAATGCTTTTTTTGCTTATCCAATATTGAATTTCGGTAGTGATGATTTAAAGCAAAAATATCTCCCCCGAGCGGCTACCGGTGAAATAATGGGTGGCTATGCCGATACAACAACAATGGAAATTGAAGTTATCAAACAGGGCGATAATTTTGTTATCAACGGTAAAAATCAATTTGTTTTAAATGCCGAAGCAAACGGTCCAATTATGATATTCATACCTACCAACAATCAAGAAAAGATGCTTACTGCATTTGTTCTTGATCACGATACACCCGGTGTAAAAAAAACAATTATGCATAATGTTCTGGGTTTAAAAAGTGCTGGTATCGGAGCAATATTCTTCCAGGATTGCACCTTGACCCCGGCCAATATCGTCGGCGCGGAAAATAAAGGGCAGCAAGTACTGACTGCGGCCTTGAATCTCGGTAAAATCTTTCTATCAGCAATTGCTCTGGGCATTAGCCAAGGTGCTATTGAGAACGCCATAAAATATGCCAAAGAAAGAGTTCAGTTCGAACAAACGATAATCAATTTCGGCATGGTGCGTGAAAAAATCGCTGATGCCACGACAATGATTGAAGCGACTCGATTGTTAACCTATGATGCAGCGATGAAACACGACGCCAATGAAAATTTCTCGCAGGCAGCATCAATGGCAAAATACTATGCCGGACAGTCTGCAGTTGAAATCACCACCCAGTCAATCCAGATTTACGGTGGTTACGGGTATATGAAGGATTACCCGGTCGAGCGCTATTTCCGTGATGCCCAGGTGATTAATGTATTGTGCAGTACACCCGTGGATGAAAAAGAAAATATCGTGAAAGAAACAATCGGATGATAGAGGTTATCAGGAAATCAGAGTATCAGGTAGTGGTCACCAGGATATCAGTAACAGAATAATATAATTTTCTGATACCCTGATCTTCTGATATTCTTCCTTCTGATGTCCTGATTGTCTGATGTCCTAATCATATTGACTTAATTCCTATATTTTCTATAATGTCCCATGAATAATATCCTCGCTCTTGTCCTCGCTGGTGGCCGGGTCGATGAACTTCTCTGCCTGACTGAAACACGGGCAAAAGCAGCCGTCCCTATCTTTGGAATATACCGAATTATTGATTTTGTCCTGAGTAATCTAATGCATTTAGGTGTAGATAATGTCGGCATTTTATCGCAGTACCGACCCCATGCTTTAGTACGCCACATTGGCACCGGTGAACACTGGGATTTTATCGGTCGTAAAAGAGGGGTCAGGATATTAGCGCCCTATAGCGGGCTCAAAGGTTCTGACTGGTATCGAGGCACTGCTGATGCAGTATATCAGAACACCGCCTATATCGAAGAATTTATGCCTGAACATATCTTGGTGGCAGCAGGAGATCACATATATCGCATGGACTACATACCCCTGATTAAGTTCCACCTGGAAAGCAAAGCCGATGCCACAATATGCTTTACAAAAATAGAAAAAAGGAGCAGCAGGTTCGGCTACGGCATTATCAACAAGAAAAAACAACTTGTTAGATATTTAGAAAAACCAAGCTCACCATCTTCAGACTTGGTCTCTATGACTTTGTATGTCTTCAGAACAAAATTCATTCTTGATGTCTTGAAAGATAATGCAGTCCAGCCGTCGCATGAATTCGGTCGCGACATCATCCCAAACATAATCAAATACAACAAAGTATTTGCTTATGTTTTTCAAGGCTACTGGGCATATGCACGTACCCTTGAGTCGTATTATACAACAAATATGGATTTACTTAAACACAAAATCAACCTCGACAAATGGCAGATCCGCACCAACCTTCTTGAGCACTGCACATACCGGGATCGAACACCTGCTTATATCAATGCTGAGGTGACTAATTCAATCATCGGTGACGAATGTAGAATTGAAGGGAAAGTAAAGAACTCAATTCTTTCACCGGGGGTTCATGTTGCGCGCGGTGCCGAGGTAGCTGATTCTATAATATTTCACGATGTCATAATCGATCCCAGGGCTCGACTAAGAAAAGTCATCTGTGACAAGGATTCAAGGATCGGTGCGCAGAGTGTGGTCGGTGGATTCGGCAAAAAAACCTTTTCAAAGCAATTCGATAAACTGTTGGGTTGCGGCATAACCATTTTGGGCAAGAACTCGTCTATCCCCAAGCATACTACAATCGGCGCCAATACTGTAATCTATCCCGCAGCACGCATCAAAACTCAATACATCCAACCCGGGAGCACGGTGTCATGAAAAAAGATATCGTCGCCATGCTTCTTGCAGGTGGTGTGGGTTCAAGACTCAATATCTTAGCGCGTGAACGCGCCAAACCGGCAATTCCGTTTGGGGGAACCTATCGCATCTTCGATTTTACAATGAGCAATATCGCCAATTCCAATATTGATGTGGTCGGTGTCTTGACTCAATATAAACCACTTTCGTTAATGGCTCATATCGAGAATGGCAAACCATGGGATTTGTTCGGACGCACCAGGTTGGTTGAGATACTTCCACCTAAAACCGGTGAAGAAATGTCTGATTGGTACAAGGGTACTTCAGATGCAGTCTATCAGAACCTTGAATTTGTTGAAGACTTTTCTCCGGAATTGGTCCTGGTTGTATCGGGTGATCATATTTACAATATGGACTATAGGCGATTGGTCGACTTTCACCTTCAGCGGAAGGCTCATGCCACGGTGTGTCTTATCAAAGTACCAAAAAAACACAGACACCACTTTGGTATTGCTTCAATTAGCAGCACGGGTAAAATCACGGCGTGGGTGGAAAAACCATCCGAGCCAAAATCCGACCTCGCTTCAATGGGCGTATACATTTTTAAAAAAGACATGTTGGTACACGCCCTACAAACCGCCGCAAAAAAAGATGGTTTTGATTTTGCCAAGGACATAATACCTATTTTATTGAAGAAAAAACGGGTTTACGGATTTGTATTCACTGGTTACTGGCGGGATGTCGGTACGATCCATGCATATTGGCAAGCAAACATGGATCTACTAAACCGCAGATCTAACCTTAACCTGAAGGCGTGGCAGGTCAAAACCAATTATTCAGTTAAAGGCGAAATCGGTGACCGACCCTCAGCCTATCTCAGCCGTACGGCTAAGGTTCATAATTCTATGATTGCACGCGGCTGTGTTATTGAAGGACATATAATAAACTCGATTCTATCACCTGGCGTACGCATCCATAAAAATGCCAGGATAATTGACTCAATTATTTTTCATGACTCGATTGTAAAGTCAAAAACAGTTATTAAAAAATGTATTATTGATAAAGCTGTACGAATTGGCGCGTCTGCAGTATTGGGTTTGGGAAGGGTTTTAGCGAACAAAGATTTTCCGGAACATTTATTCACCGGCATAACAGTTGTCGGTAAAAAGGCGAGCGTACAATCCAATACTAATATAGGAAAAAACTGCATCATTACACCCGGTGCCAAGGTTAAGACGCATTGCGCATCAGGCACGACATATTAATAAAAAGGCTCAAGAAGGCGACAATAGAGAAGTCCAAATGTCAAATATCAAACGTCAATTGAAATCCCAATATCTAATGTCAAATTTCGAATTTTGTCATTTGGTCTTTAGCATTAATTTGGCATTTGGGTTTTGGAATTTGTCATTCGCCTTACGCTTTTTAGGTATTTAGGTATTTATTTTGCTCACATCCCCCCTTGACAAGTTTTCCATTTTGGATATAATATAAATGCTTAAGATTAAAATGCTTGATCTTTGACAATCGATTAACTCTAAATTTGTCCAGAGTATTAGGTCTAAAAGGCATAGGATAAATCCAATGCCTTTGATTACAGAGATACAGAATAGATTACAGTGATATTTTCATCGCGGTTATCATTCTGTATTTATCCCTGCAATCAAAGTAACAAAGTTACTTTCTTGGAGGGTTTGATCCTGGCTCAGGACTAACGCTGGCGGCGTGTCTTAGACATGCAAGTCGAACGGGTTGCTATTTTGTAGCAATACAGAATAGCGCTAGTGGCGAACGGGTGAGTAATACTCAAATAACTTCCCTTAGAGTGGAGCATAACTCCGAGAAATCGGCGCTAATTCTCCATATTCTCGTTGAACATAAGTTTTTCGAGGAAAGGCTTCGGTCGCTCTAAGATAGGTTTTTGACCTATCAGTTTGTTGGTGAGATAATAGCTCACCAAGACTATAACGGGTAGGGGGTGTGAGAGCATGACCCCCCACATGGGAACTGCGACACGGTCCCAACTCCTACGGGAGGCAGCAGTCTAGAAATTTGGGCAATGGGCGAAAGCCTGACCCAGCGACGCCGCGTGAGGGATGAAGTCCCTCGGGATGTAAACC
>JBARXC010000111.1:0-55269 GCA_049647125.1 bacterium
ACTATCGTAATTTGACCGGTACGCGTTCGCCGGGTGCTGGTCCTGGTGCGTGTGATGATGAGGATTACATGACCGCGTGTCCCAAGGTTGTGAATGATTCGATCTTTGTGACTTATGTAGAGGACAAAGATGCTGGTGGTTGGCCACAGACTGAGGGTGTTTTGACTGAGAATCCGGTGCGTTGTTGGGTGTTTGACAAGAGCTGGGTAGGTATTGAAGAGCATAATAACAATGTCCAGGTGACGACCGCTTTGAACCTGTATCCGAATCCAGCAGCTAATGGTTCAGCAGTGAGTTATACGCTGGCAAGATCAGGTAACGTATCACTGAATTTGTTCGATGCAGCTGGTCGATTTATTAGTAATCTTGCAACAGGTAATAAGGTTGCCGGTACGTATAATGTCGACATTGATGCTCGTGAGCTTGCAAATGGTACGTATTTTGTTATTTTGGACACGCCGATTGACAAGGTTTCACGTTCATTAGTGATCATGCATTAAGGATATCATATTAAGGTAGAAAAAGGGCGGGTTAATCCCCGTCCTTTTTCTAAGCAAAAAGTTCCAAGTGTAGTTGCCCGATAAATTCGTGTTCGTAATTCGTTTTTCGTGCTTGTAATATTGGATTCTAACGAATACGGTTTGTCCCGATTTTTCATATTGATACATATGATGATCGGTAAATCGAGGATCCCGCTTTGCGGGACGAGATACGATTACGAACTATGTTGACACACTATCTTTTCTGAATATAATATCCAATGGAACTTTCCGTAAATGTTGATCATATTGCGACGCTCCGAGAGGCAAGAAAGGAAGATTTTCCAGACCCCATCTATACAGCCATAGAGGCTGAAATGGGTGGTGCTGATGGTATAACTGTTCATCTGCGGGGCGACCGGAGACATATCAAAGAACGTGATTTGGAATTGCTGAGACAGATCATCAAAACTGAATTAACCCTCGAAATGGCAGCAACTCAATCCATGGCAAATATCGCGGCACGCGTTAAACCCCATTGTATAACCCTGGTGCCGGAGTCGCCTGGTGAAGTGACAACCCAGGGTGGGTTGAACCTTTTGGGGGTCAAAGAAGATCTTAAACTATATATTTCAAACCTTAAAGAAAATGGTATTATGCTGGGGATTTTTGTGGACCCAGATGTCGAACAGGTGAAGGAAGCAGCGCGTATAGGAGCGCAATATGTAGAGATTAATACGACTGAATACTCTAAATTGGACTTAAAAAATGTGAAGAATGGAATTATTCAAATCGCGCGTGTTGCCAAAGCAGCCAGACGTGAAAGTATTGCAGTACATGCTGGTCATGGCCTTGGTTATCGTAATATCCAGGCTTTGTTGTCAGTTACTGAAATCAGCGTTTTCTCCATTGGGTTTGCAATAGTCGCCCGCGCGGTTTTTGTTGGTTTTAGGCAGGCAACAAATGAGATGGTGAGGGTTATAAAAGGAGTGAAATGAAGAACATCGGTTTGAGGATCGGTATCGTGATTTTTGTCCTTGTGCTGGGCATTATTGCGATCTATCCGACAATCCGACTGTATACTGATGAAAATTTATCCAAAGAAAATGAGATAGCACTGTCTAAGAAGGCAATGCATCTTGGTCTTGACCTAAAAGGGGGGATGCATCTTGTTCTGGAAATAGACACAACCGGTTTTACTGAAAGTGCCAGAGACCTGAGAGACCGCGCCTATGAAATCATCCAGAATCGTATCGATGAATTTGGCGTTTATGAACCGGTCATTGAAAAACAATCAGGTGGCAGGATTCTGGTTCAGTTACCCGGGGTAGATCGGGATCGGGCAATAGATCTGATTGAGAAGGTTGCCCATCTGGAATTTATCCTTGTTGCTGAGGATAGGACTGAAGAGGTTTTAGGTCAAATCGACAAATACCTGCAAGCCGCGGACACATTTGCCTTTGAAGAACCTTTCACCTCCTATCTTACTCGTGTAGAGCAAGATATAGGGATTGATGTGCGGGATGAGGATTCAGTGCGCGCGATACTTATTCAAGTCAAGGATGTGATACCACTAGACCTGCAGATTCTCTTCGGTCCCAGGGAACCGCACCAGGGTCGCGAGGTGAGACGGTTGTATGTGTTAAAGAAAGAAGCTGAGTTGACCGGTGAAGTCATTCGTGATGCCAAGCACGAACCAGCTCAAAGCCAGGACCTTCAGCATTTAGGTTCATGGCAGGTAAGTATTGAGTTTAAGCGCGAAGCTGCCCGCAAATTCGCTACGCTCACTGGCAAGAACATAAACAAGCGATTAGCTATTGTGCTCGATGGTATTGTCCAGTCAGCACCTTCAATTGTTCAGCGAATACCTGGTGGCAAAGCCATGATTACTGGTCGATTCACTGCAGAGCAAGCCAGGGATTTGGCGATTATACTCAGGGCTGGTGCTTTACCCGCACCCTTAAAGATTATTGAGGAAAGAACCGTTGGTCCCAGCTTGGGCAGGGATTCCATAAGGAGCGGGATTCGAGCCGTTGCTATTGCCGGTGTATTGGTGATAGTATTCATGCTTATCTATTACTCATTGTCTGGTTTTGTTGCTGATATCACTTTATTTTTGAACCTTTTCTTTCTTATTGCTATCTTAAGTGCATTCCGCGGTTCCTTGACCATGCCCGGCATTGCGGGGATTGCTTTGACTATTGGTATGGCAGTCGACGCCAATGTTTTGATATTTGAGCGGATAAGGGAAGAATTGAATATCGGGAAGACGACCAGAACGGCTATTGATCAAGGGTTTGCCCGCGCCTGGATCACGATATTCGATTCAAACATAACGACCATTATCATTGGTATCATACTTTTCATCTTTGGCAGTGGTCCAATAAAAGGTTTTGCCCTAATACTGACGATTGGTCTGGTATCTAATCTATTCTGCGCGGTTTTTGTCAGTAAGGTCATCTTCAACTACTTCACATACAAATTTGATGTACGGAGATTGAGGATATAGAGATGATTGAAATTATCAAGGGTGCGAATATTGACTTTATAGGAAAAAGGAAATTAGGTTTCGGGTTTTCTGCGGGTATCATCTTTTTATCACTTATTCTGATTTTTGCAAAAGGTCCGAATTTTGGGATTGATTTCACTGGTGGCGCATTGCTGCAGATACGGTTTTCTGAGCCGATTATAACAGGTGACCTCAGGAATACACTGAGCAAAATTGGTAAGGAACAGGCATTGATTCAAGCTTTAGGTGATGAAGGTAGAGAATACATAATCAGGGCCGCCGATGAGAAACCAGTAGAATTCGCCAAGTCAGTAAAGAAAATTCTGTCCGCAGATTTTCCTGATAATGATCGGGAGATCTTAAGGGAGGAAACTGTTGAGCCAAAGATCGGCAAGGAATTACTCATTAAGACACTTTGGGCAATATTTCTTGCTATGGTTTTGATTTTTGGCTACGTCTCATTTAGGTTTGATTATCGTTTTGGTATTGCTGCAGTTATTGCTTTATTTCACGATGCTATATTCACTATTGGTGTTCTTGTTCTTACCCAGAGGGAGTTTTCAATTGTTGTTGTTGGTGCATTACTGACAATAATCGGTTATTCGATAAATGATTCAATTGTCATTTCTGACAGGATTAGGGAAAAGTACAAAAAAATGCGCAAGGAACCGTACAATATTATTTTGAATACCGGATTAAATGAGACACTACCACGGACAATATTGACAAGCAGCACAACACTTTTGGCAGTTGTCGCACTTTTGATCTTTGGTGGATCAGTGATTGCAGACTTTGCCTTTACCCTGCTTATTGGTTTTCTTATCGGTACTTATTCTTCGATCTTTATCCTTGCCAATATTGTTTCGGTCTGGGAAGAGAAATTTCCGAAAAGGAAAAGATAAGTAGCATAAAAAAAATAATCGCGACAGGTTTTTTTCTCGGCTATATTCCAGTAGCACCGGCGACCTTCTCCTGTATTATCAGCATTTTTATTTGGTATTTTCTCCGGGCATATCCAATAATTTATATTGCGTTCACCATCGGACTCATTACTCTTGGTATTGCGATTTCAAATGACCTAACAAAAATCTGGGGCAAAGACCCGCACCAGATCGTTATTGACGAATACGCTTGTTTGTTAATACCTTTATATTTTACACCGCACAGAATATTGCCTCTGGCCATTACGTTTGTGTTATTCAGAATTTTTGATATCATAAAACCGTGGCCTTTAAAAAAACTCGAGCAATACCCAGGCGGTTGGGGAATTATGCTCGATGACCTTGGTGCCGCAGTGTACACGACGGTCATAATATTAGCTTTGAGAGCCGTCGTTAAATTGTGAAAACAAGATATATCAATATAAAGGATGGACACTCGTAATGATACAGAAAAAAAATTACTTCTTGCAGAATCCCCAATGAGTAAATTACTGAATGATATTGCTGGAAGTCTGATCAAAAAGAAACTAAGCTTGAGTGTTTGCGAATCATGTACCGGTGGCATGCTGGGTAGTATTATTACCAGTGAACCAGGGAGCTCAAAGTACTTCTGCGGTGGCGTAATCGCTTATTCAAATGAGGTAAAGCAGAGGGTAGTTGGGGTTAAACAAATAACGCTAAAAAGATTTGGTGCAGTTAGTGCTGAGGTTGCCAGGGAAATGGCGCAGGGTGTGCGCAAAAAATTCAAGGCAGACATTAGTATCAGCATAACAGGGATTGCTGGTCCAGCCGGTGGTTCCAAGAAAAAACCAGTAGGTCTGGTCTATCTGTGTGTTGCTGTAAGGCATCATGTTTATGTCGAACATCATATTTTCAAAGGCAGCCGAAATCAAATAAGAAAAGAAGCCTGTGATAAGGCACTTAGATTGCTGGAACGTGTGCTCATACAGCATGAATCAAAAATTGAGTCTTAATGCCCTCATTCTGATAATTCTCAGAATGAGAGGCGATGGGGTTTTCATGGGATATATAGAGAATTTAAGGAAGCAATGAGAACATTTTTAGCGGTTGAAATTCCCAGACAAATAAGAAAAAAGATTAATAATTTCATTGAGGAAGAAAAAAGCAAAGGTTTGCCGATTAAGTGGGTGAAGTTTGAAAATTTGCACATTACCCTGAAATTTTTGGGTGAGATTGATGAAAACAAAAAAGAAGAGATAACACCAGCAATAAAAGAATTGTGTAAAAAATATGTGCGGTTCAATATGAATTTACAGGGATTGGGATGTTTTCCCCATCCGGGAAATCCGAGGGTTTTATGGATAGGTGTGAAACTGGGGCATGAATTGCTAATTGATATCGCCGGTGAATTAGAAGAAAAGCTTAGCCAGTTTGGATTCAAAATGGAAAAACGATTTCATGGACATCTGACAATCGGTAGGATAAAGAAATTCTGCAAAGTGGACGACATTCTGACAAAAACATACAAGTCTGAAGTTTTCCCAGTTACCGCAATCACCCTTTTTAAATCAGCCTTAACTTCACAAGGTCCGATATACGAAGCTTTAGAGAAATTCAATCTCGGTTAATTCCAGTTTCTTAACCCAAACCTAATATCCAATTTTTTCATGGCATATACGATTTTTTTACGTGAAATATTGCGCGGAAGATATTTTTATACACATCAGAATTCTCCTTTTTTATTCCTGCTAAGAAATTTCTGATCATTTCACGTTTTGAATCCTGGTAATAAGGACAGATATTTTTGCGGCGGGGCAGTTCATATATTTGGGCGACCCGCTCGATTTCCTCTTTTGACAAATAATATAGCGGTCGTATGAAAAAGAACCTTCCCTGAATAACTGCTTGTTTTGGGACGAGCGTTGACAGCTCACCGTTATAAATCATATTGAGCAGTAGAGTTTCCACTGCGTCCTGGGTGTGGTGGGCGAGCGCAATCTGGAAGATGCTGGATTTATCAGCTACTTCCAAGAGTGTTTTTCTTCTTTCTCTTGAACAGGGGTAACATCTGTTTTTTGTCTTTTTTATTTTCTCACCGATGCTTTTTTTTATTATCGTATGAGGTACTTGATGCGCAACAAGGAGTTCTTTTACGAACTTTTTGTTTGACTGCGAGAAGTTGGCATCAACATAGCAGGCATGTATTTCCCAATTTCGTGCGAACCTTTTATTGTATTCCAATAGAAGCAGAAGTAGTACTGAGCTGTCTATACCGCCTGAAACACCAACGAGCACACGTGAATTCTTAGCCAGAAATTCATGTCGCTCAATTGCCTGTTTCATCAGTGAAAGACAACTATTGACTAACCGGCGACCTTGTTCCTGTCTATTAAACGGCAATTATCTCAACACAGTTAGTTGTTTTATTGCAACACCCTTTTTCGATTCAAGCCGGTAAAAATAGATACCATTGGGTACAAGACTACCCCTTTCATCCACGGCATGCCAGACTATTTTGTGAGCACCTTTTGGAAAACGTCCTTTGGCAATTACCTTGATTGGTTCACCGATGAGGTTATACACGGTTATTGTTAAGTCAAGGAATTGACCGATCGAGAATTCGATTTCAGTATAATTATCAACTGGATTAGGATAGTTGTTCTTAAGGGTGATGATATCGTCCGTCCGGTTCGGTTCTATCCCGGCAAGTGTTTTTAAAGACTTATGTGCTTGATTATAGACGACAACATTATTATTGCTTAGGGTGGTTAATATCTTTGAACCCGGAGCTACATTGTGGATATTAACCTTGTTCTTATAAGAACCATCAATATCAAGTACAACAACTGAATCCGAGAAAAGGACAAAGAGATTTCCATTTTTATCAGTGCTGAAGTCGAGTATCTTGTGCGAAGCACTATATAATACCTTTTTGCGATAATTTGCTGGGTTGTTTACGGTACCACCAGTCCAGGCATAGATCCTATTATTCGCAAGCGTGAAAAGAGGCGTATTGACATCTTCATAATCAGCGGTCGGGAGAATACTGAAGTGTTCTGTGTTCGCGCTAATAAAACCAAGTAGATTCTCGCAATCAGTGAATACCAGGCGACCCGGTTCTCGTATAATGAATATCGGCTTGTGATCAAGTTTTACATGGGTAATTTGAGTTGGTGAATTGAAGACAAGATTACCCGATGTTATTAGACCGCTTTTCGTAAAATCTAAACTGAGTAGCTGGTTACTATTATCAATAACATAGACAACTTCATCAATGACCGTCAGCGCTTTGCTATTAGCAATTTCCCGGATCAAAAAGGGTTTTTTAGCTGCCCTTTCATATTTCAGTATTGATGAAGCGGAGAGAACCCAGAGCTCTCCTAAATTATTGATTACCAGGTCATTGACCTGAATTCCCTTGGGTAAGGCTATTTCGTCGCTTTGCTGCCATTGTCCAAAGGCGCTGCAGATAAGAAAAAATATCACGGTTAATTTTTTCATGAACCTCCTTGTTAGTTGTTAATATCTCTATTTCCATACATAAAATTATATACAAATTGTAAAAGATGTCAAGACCTAAATTACATTAAAAAGAATAGGGCTAAGAAGAAAGTAGGAAAAGGCAATAAATGAAGAAGTTCAAATGTCAAATATCAAAGGTCAATTGAAGCCTCAATGTCTAATGTTAAATTTTGGATTTTATCATTTGGGCTTTGACATTGGTTTGTCATTTGGATTTTGGAATTTGTCATTAGATCTATAGTCCTCTTACCGCCTTATTGAGCCATCTTATGCCTTATCAAGCCGTCTAATTGGTATTTGACAATCTTCTATTTTTCAGTATAATGGTTTTCATGAGAAGTACAACGATCATTGGTCTGAAACACAAAGGAAAAGTGGCAATTGGATGTGATGGCCAGGTTACTACTGGTGAAGCGATAATGAAGCATACGGCGCGCAAGATACGCAAGTTGTATAATAACAAAATCCTTGTTGGATTTGCCGGTTCAACCGCGGATGCCTTGACCCTTTTTGAGCGTTTTGAATCGAAACTTGATGAATATGGCGGGAATCTATCGCGCAGTGTTGTTGAACTCGCCAAAGACTGGCGTCAGGACAAGGTTCTGCGTCGTCTTGAAGCTTTGTTGGCAATTCTTGATGAAGACCATGCATATATTGTTTCTGGATCAGGTGATATCATTGAACCGGATGACGGTGTAGTTGCAATCGGCTCAGGAGGTCCCTATGCTCTTGCTGCGTGTCGTGCAATGCTTGTTCATGCGAACATTTCCGCCAAAGAAGTTGTTGAGGAGTCGATAAAAATCGCCGCTGGTATTTGCATCTACACAAACAAAAAGATTTTTATTGAAGAACTCTGAATTTCATCGGTGTACAGAAAACTGCTTTAACTCCGGCGACGGGTCAGAACGATTTTCAATTTCCGAAGTGCATTCTCTTTGATTTGCCTTACGCGCTCGCGTGTAATATTCATTGTCCGGCTGATATCTTCCAGACTATGGATTTCAAATTCGTCCAATCCGAAGTTCATTTTTAGTATTTCTTGTTCTCTCGTTTCTAATTTACTCAGGGCATCAATAAGTTTTTCTTTTTGTATTTTCTTTTTGAAAATTACATCAGGGGGTGGTGAAATGAGGTTATCAGCCCCTTCTATGTCGAGACGCACAGATTCTATGTAAGGGTTCTCAGAATCCTCAAAGGTTTCATCAAGCGAGTAGGGCGGGATCAGTTCGCCCAATGCAAGAGATACAGCACCTTCGTCGACGTTCAGATTTTTGGCGAGATCCCCAACCGTCGGCTCGCACCCGTTGCGTTGAATAAATTTCTTTATTTCTCGTTGAATTCTTTTTGCCAGATGACTTTTTCGTATAAGACCGTACTCAGCATTGATGGCGTTATAAATAGCTCTTTTTATCCACCAGACTGAGTAGGTGTTGAAGCGGTAGCCTTTTCTCTCATCGTACTTGCTGACGGCGTGTATTAAACCTTCATTGCCGGCATTTATTAACTCAGAAAGAGTAAGCCCTTGGTTTTGATATTTCTTCGCGATGAAGACGACAATCCTTAGGTTTGAACAAATAAGTTTTTCTTGTGCGTCTTCGTCTTTTTTTGATCTTATTTTTTTGGCTAAATTGAATTCTTGTTTTTTGGTAAGGATGAGATATTGACTTATTTCTTCAAGGTATTGTTTCAACCTCCGGTCAGTTATAGATCTTAACATAAATCGTCAATCAAAATTGCCAAGCCGACCTAATTACAGAGGATTTGATCAAGGTGTTACCGCGACGTATAATTTCCTCTCTTTCCTTTGAATATGGAAAATAACCGGTTTTCCCGTTTTTAATTTGGCAATAGTTGTTCGGTAAGTATTGACATTATCAATGGTCTTTTTCCCAATGGCTAAGATGACGTCGCCAATTGAAACACCGGCATCTGCAGGTGGTGAATCAGGTTTTACTTCAATGACCACAACACCGGTTGTTGCTTCAAGATTGAACCGCTGCGCCTGAGCGTCGGTTACGTTTATTACTTTCAAACCCAGTTTACTTTTCTTGTCCTTTTCGATCCCTGCACTACTTAGTTGGTCTGGAAATTCTTCGATTTTGACCTTGATAGTTTTTTCCTTACCATCACGCAGGACTTTCAGGGTTATTTTCTTACCAACCGCGGTTGACGCCACTTGCATTCTGAATGACTGCAGATCCTCGACTTTCTTGCCGTTGAATTCCATAACAACATCGCCATTTTCTAAACCTGCTTTGCTCGCTGGTGTGTTGTCCATTACTTCGCTGATCAAAACGCCTTCTAAAGAAGGAAGATCAAGGGCTTCCTTTAGATCCTCAGTGATTTCCTGGAGGTAGACGCCGAGGTAGCCACGGGTCACTTTGCCTTCCGCTATTAATTCATCTATTATATATCTGGCAAGGTTTGCGGGTATGGCAAAACCGATACCTACGTTACCGCCAGTTGGTGTTGTAATAGCTGCATTAATGCCGATAACTTCACCCCGTATATTGACTAATGGACCTCCTGAATTACCTGGGTTTATTGCCGCATCAGTTTGCAAGAAGCTTTGGAAATCTGGACCTTCGGGGAGTGGGATATTGGTCCTTCCTAATGCGGAGATAACGCCAACCGTAACCGTGCCTTCAAGATGAAACGGATTGCCCACCGCGATTGCCCAATCGCCAACCTTCACTCTATCTGAATCACCAAATTTCAGATAAGGTAGTCGCTCATCGTTTTCTATCTTTAGCACAGCGATGTCGGTTCGTCTATCAGTGCCGATAATTTTTATTTTGTCGCCTTTGAATTCTTTTTTATTGATTAATTTTACCTCAATATCAGCAGCTGATGCATCCTTTATCACGTGGTAATTGGTGACAATATAGCCGTCTTCTGAGAGTATGAAACCCGAACCCAGAGTCTGAGTTTTTCTTTCATGTTTTGGGTAGTTTCTGAAGAAGTCTCTAAAGAAGTCATCGAACGGCCCCTCAAAGTACCACTCAAAACCAGGTGCTTGGCTGGTTACAGTTTTTTGTGCGGAAATATTGACCACTGAGGGGGATACTTTTTCAGCTATTTTGGTGAAGGGACTTTCACCTGCATCATTGACTAGTGGTACTGGTAGTTCGTAGTGGTCATTACTCGCTTCGCTTCTACTGGGTATGGTCGGCAAACTGGTCGTAATGATTATCCCAAAAAGAAAAGCAAAAACCGCCGCTGCTCCAGCAATAATGCCGGTCGTAAGCAGAGGAATCTTTTTCATCATATTGGCCTCCTTTTTGCAATTCCCTCCATTACTTTGATCTCGGGCTACTGGTTAAACAAAAAAACTGTGTCGTATAAACTGTTCATTTTATTATTACCCATGTTCGTGGCACGTGCAAGAGGTTGAAACCTACTTCTTCTTTCTCTTTTTTGTTTTTACCCCAACTTTATTATATTCTTGTTGTTTCTTTTTTAACTTTGTCCGTAGGCGCTTTATGTTCGCAACCAATCCCCTGGTTTTTTGTTTTCTCTGCCAGGTTCCATTCTTTTTTACAAACACCTCTTCGAAAACCAGATTGCCGAGGACGATATAGTACTCCCTAAGCTTTCTATGTAGCTCAAAAATCTCAACCTTTAAACGCCCTTTAACAGTAAGATCGCCGGCTTCTTTTCCAACGACCTTTGAAACATCATCCAACCATTTTGTTATATCGTACCAGAGATTGGGCATTTTTCCTCCTTTCAAAATTTTAGACACACGCTTCAACAGAATAGTTTAGTATAATCCTTCCCCTGCCCGCGCGGTTCAATTACGTTTCTCTTATTTCTTTTTCTTTCTTTCTGAGAATCTCATCTACTTTTATCGTGAATTCGTTGGTGATTTTTTGTACTTCCTCCTGAGCTTGAAAAGATGTGTCCTCGGATATATTTTTGTTTTTCTCTTCCTTTTTTATTTCAGTATTTGCCTCTCGACGGACATTGCGGATAGCCACCTTGGTGTCTTCGCCTAGTTTCTGGGTGAGTTTTATGAGTTCTTCACGGCGTTCAGTTGTGAGTGGCGGTATTGGCAAACGGATCACATTGCCGTCATTGATAGGCGTTAAACCGATGGCTGATTTGTGGATTGCTTTTTCAATTTCACCGAGGTTGGTTTTGTCCCAGGGTTGGATAATAATCAAACGAGCTTCGGGAATGCTGACCGTAGCGACTTGGTTGAGCGGTAATGCGCTTCCGTAGTAATCAACTTTGACACCATCTAAGAGCGCAGGTGAAGCCCGACCCGTTCTGAGTTTTGCAAGTTCTTGCGCTAAAAGTGATACAGATTTGTCCATTTTTGTTCGCGCATTTTCTTTGATTTTTTCAGTCATATCAAACTCCATTCGTTATCAGGGTGCCGATATTCTCACCTTTGATCACTCTCGACAACGAATACTTCATCAGATTGTAGACATTAATTGGAATGTTGGTCTCCCGACATATATTAAAGGCAGCTAAATCCATTATGCCGAGTTTTTTCGCAATCGCCTTTTGAAACGTCAGTCTATCGTAGAATTCTACTTTGCTGTTCTTTTCTGGATCTGCGGAATATACACCTTCTACTTTGGTGGCTTTGACCAGGATATCTGCATTGAATTCAGCGGCACGCAAGGCAGCTGCAGTATCTGTGGTGAATAAGGGGTTGCCGATACCTCCGACAAAAACAAGGACGCCACCTGAATCGTAGAAATCTAAGTCCTCGAATTTATTACAGCGGTCAACAACGCCACCTACTTCCAAGCCACTACTCAGCTTAGCAGGGATGTTGCTTTTTCGTAACTGAGAGTGAATGATAATACCGTTGATGATTGTCGCCAGCATGCCGCATATGTCAGCATCGATTTTGTTTAACCAGCCTGCTTCGCGACCTCTTATTATATTGCCACCACCAATGACAATGCCAATTTTTGCTCCTAGGCGACTTGCATCAATTATTTGTCTGGTTATATAATCAAATGTTTGCTGTCTGAACAAATTGTTATCGGCACCCAGGATTTCGCCAGAGATCTTTAAAATTAGCCTTTCATATTTTAAACTTTGTGTTTTTCTAAAATCTGTGTCAGCAGTGTTTTGTTTCAGCGTAATCTGTGTTTTCTTCATTCACCCAGGCGAAAACGCACAAAACGACGCACGACGATGTTTTCACCGAATTTCGCTATTTGTTCTTTGATATACTCGCCCACTGTTTTTTCAGGAATTTTCACGAAGGGTTGCTCCAACAAACAAACATCCGAATAGAATTTCTCCAGTTTGCCGTTGACAATTTTCTCAATAATCTCAGGTGGTTTTTTTGAGTCTTTCACCATACTTGCATAGATTTCCTTTTCTCGTTCTATGACTTCAGAGGGTAATTCTTCACGGCCGACCGCGATCGGCTCGCTGGCAGCGATTTGGAGGGCAATATCACGCACAAATCTTTTAAATTCCTGAGTTCTGGCTACAAAATCAGTTTCACAGTTGATTTCAAGCAGAACTCCAAGTCTGTCGCCAGGATGGATGTATGCGTCAATAACCCCCTCTTGGGTAATGCGACCGATCTTTTTGGCGGCTAAGGCTAGACCTTTTTTCCTGAGAATATCTACTGCTTTCTCGATATCATCAACGGCTTCAGTAAGAGCATTCTTGCATTCAACGATGCCGGCACCGGTTCTTGCTCTTAACTCTCTAACTTTTTCCAGATCCATATTCTTGCTTCTCTTCCTCTTCGGTTTCAAACCCTTTTCTTCCTTCAATTACCGCGTCCGTAACGATTTTTGTAATAATAGCTATTGATCTGATCGAATCGTCATTCGCTGGGATTGGGTACGTGACATCAGTAGGATCAACATTAGTGTCAACGATTGCAACAATTGGAATATTCTTTCGCTTGGCCTCTCGCAGTGCGGTTACATCTTTTTTGATATCTATGATGAATACTAACCCGGGCAGACGATCCATTTCTTTTATTCCACGCAGATATTTGTGTAGTTTGCTGTATACTCTTTCTGTTCTGGACATCTCCTTTTTCGGAAGCATCGCCCATCGACCATCTTCTTTCATTTGTTCAAATTCGCGCAGACGATGGATTCGTTGGTTTATTATGTCAAAATTGGTCAGCAGACCACCCAACCATCTTTCAGTAATATGAAATATTTCACCGCGCGCGGCCTCTTCCTTTATAATATCCTTTGCCTGTTTTTTGGTGCCGACAAACAGTATACCTTTACCCTGTTCAGCGATGTGGACAATAGCTTCGTGCGCACGCTTCAGTGTTTCCTGTGTTTTGCGTAAATCGATGATATGTATATTATTTCGTTTACCAAAGATATACTTATTCATTTTTGGGTTCCAGCGTTTTGTCCGATGCCCGAAATGTACACCTGCAGTTATTAAATCTTCGATTTTCACCAGTTCCAAAAAACCTCCTTATCGCTTGGAGAATTGGAAGCGCTTTCTTCTTTTTGCCAGACCGTATTTCATTCGTTCTTTTTCACGTGGGTCTCGTTTGAGCAAACCAGCACTCTTCAAAGGTGATTTCAGGTCTGGATTGAATTTGATCAGGGATTTGGCAATGCCGTGACAGATCGCACCTGCCTGTCCTGATATGCCGCCACCCAACACCTTTACCTTAATATCGATACTACCCATGACGCCGGCTGTTTTAAGCGGTAAATGAACAAGATCAACGAGGTCCTGTCGACCAAAATATTTCAGAGGGTCGCAACTGTTTATTTTGATAGTACCACTACCTGTTTTCAGCATCACTTTTGCCCTTGCTCTTTTTCGTGAACCAGTTATGATTTCAGCCATTAAGTGATTCCTCCTTGCAATTTGCCTTGATCATGGCTCAACCCTTGTCGGCGCTTGAGCTTTGTGAGGATGATCAGGGGAAGTATATATCTTTAATCTTTTCAACCGTTTAGCCCTTAATCGATTCTTGGGCAGCATACCGCTTACCGCGTGGTATATCGCCCTCCCGGGGTGCTTCTTGAGCATATTTTCAAGGTTGATCTGCTTCAGCCCACCAGGGAAAAATGAATGAGAATAATATATTTTGTCCTTCAATTTCTTGCCGGTAACGCGGAATTTGTCGGCATTGATAATGACAACAAAGTCCCCACAATCCAAATGGGGTGTGTACTGTGCTTTATTTTTTCCGATTAGAATTCGAGCTATCCTGGAAGCAAACCTGCCCAATACCTTGTCAGCAGCGTCAACCACGTACCAGGTTCGACTCACCTCATCTTTTTTCAAAACTTTCGTTTTCATAGACTATTATTATAGATATTTTCCGGGAAATGTCAACCCCGTTAGATAATGCATGGTCTAGAAACGTGAGCATATATGGAGTTTGTTATCTAATCGGGGTCAACCCCGTTAAATATTTTTTGCTAATGTGCTTCATCCCAACTCTTGCCTATGCCAATAGCGACCTTTATGGGCACATTAAGGGTTAGCGCGTGTTCCATGCAGTCCTTTATGATCGCCTGTGCTTCACCAAGGCGCTCGTCTTCAATCTCAAATACTAATTCGTCATGAATCGACAGCAGTAAGCCGTGCTTGAACTTACCCCTATGGAGCCTGGTTTCCACGTCGATCATTGCCAGTTTTATGAGGTCTGCCGCAGTTCCCTGGATAGGTGTATTGATCGCTGCCCTTTTGGAGAATTCTCTCAGGCTATGGTTTTTCGAATGGAGGTCAGGTAAAGGGCGTATTCGTCCCAGTAGGGTTTCAGTATACCCGCGGTCTTCAGCGCGAAGAATTACCTCTTCACGCCACTTTCCCACTTCAGGATAAAAGTTGTAATATGTTTCGATGAATTGATTTGCTTCTTCACGCGGGATGTCGAGCCGCTGGACGAGTCCAAAATCGCTCATTCCGTAGATTAAGCCATAGTTTACCACTTTTGCCATCCGTCGTTTATTATCATCAACGTCAGGTTCAGAGATACCATAGATTAACGCCGCAGTATGACGGTGGATATCTTTATCTTGCTCAAAGGACTTGATAAGGTTACTATCATTTGAAATATGGGCGAGGAGTCTTAGTTCAATCTGCGAATAATCTGCAGATATGAGGGAAAACCCGTGATTCGCAATAAAACCTTTTCTGATTCTGCGTCCAAGGTCCGTCCGTATCGGTATATTCTGGATATTGGGCTTGGAAGAAGAAAGTCGACCAGTTGATGTACCTGTTTGATTGAAAGTTGTATGGATTCGACCATGTTTGGCAGCGGCCATCATGGGTTCAATGAATGTCGACCTTATCTTTGCGTAGGTGCGGAATTTGAGTACTTGTTCAGGTAACGGATGAACATCCTTGAGTTGTTGAAGCACATCGACGTTTGTCGAGTAGTGACTCTTGCCCCGTTTTACCGGCTTCAATTTCAGATCTTCGAATAAAATCTTTGCCAATTGCTTTGGCGAGTTAATGTTGAATTGTACCTTGGCGAGACGATGTATTTTTTGTTCAATATGCGCAAGTTCAGTGCCGAACTCTTTGCTCAAGTATGCGAAGTAATCAAGATCAATCTTGATGCCGCGTTTTTCCATGTGAGAGAGGACATCGATTAACGGTTCTTCAATTTTTTTATATAGATCGTACTGGTTGCTCAATTGTTCCTTGAGTATCGGGTAAAGTTTGTATATGTATTTTGCGGCATGGAGCGGTGTCATCGCCGCGTATTCATTCAAATGGCGTAAAGCAATATCTTCTAGTTTATGTGACCGTTTGTTCGGATCGATGAGCCAAGCTGCGATGTTGATATCAAAAAATGGGTGTGCGATGGAGGTGTCCTTGATGAGATCTTTTAGGTTGTAGCCGACCTTGGTGATTTTCTTGTTTTGCAGTAAGGGCTTGGCAGCATGTAATGGAGTTTGAAAAAGTGTCTGCTCGTCAGTGCAAATAATGATTTCATCGTTGCTTCCTGAAAAAATACTGATGACCTCGCCTGGTTTTATCTTGGCCAGATCACTAGTGTGCTTACCCAGTTGGATAGCAAATATCCTACGGGTTTTACCCGTCAGATCAGTGCGTGCAGCTTGGCCGAGGGTTTTTATGTACGCATGCAATTCCAGGTCCAACAAAATTTCCATGAGTTCGTCGATCTTAGGTGCTTTAGCGCATAGCGCCGGGGGTTTGATTTCCAAAGGGACATTGCATTCTAACATAACAAGCTTGTGCGAAAGCAGGGCTTGCTCTCGGTGCGGCAGGATTGATTTTTCCTGATCCACGGCGTCCTGGAATTTATTGTATTTCTTGAGGATCTCCACTGCCCGTTTTGGACCAATACCAGGGACGCCAGGTATATTGTCACTCGCGTCACCGGTTAATGCAAGGTAGTCTACGATGCGTTCGGGCATCACCTTGAATTTCTTAAGGACCTGAGTTCGATCGTAGATGAGGTTTTTGTATGCATCATAGATAAAGACGCGGTCGTTCACCAATTGAAACAGGTCCTTATCTGATGTTACGATATAGACACTGCCTTTTTTTTGTAGTGATGCAGCAAAGGTTGCCAGAATATCATCAGCTTCATATCCCTCGAGTTCGAAACTGGCTATACCAAGGTGCTGACAGATTTCCTTGACCTTATCTACCTGGAAAGGAATATCTGGTGGCGGGGGTGGTCGAGTAGCTTTGTACTCTTCGTATATCTCATCGCGAAATGTCTTGCCTGGTGAATCAAAAACAAGACCGATATACTCTGAACCGATGGTCTGTTTGATTTTTTCCAGGGTGTTCAAGAATCCGAAAATACCGGATGTTATTTCACCTTTACTGTTCTTTAAAGGGTTTTTGATAAAGGCAAAATATGATCGGTATATTATTGAATGTCCATCAATAAGCACGAATTTCTTACCCATAATGAATTATATCCAATATCCACCATGAAGCAAGGTCTGTCCACTTCTTTAGTATCTATATCGTTGACACACGATGGAACACGTGTAGTATTATAAAGTGTCCCAATCAGCTGATATTTATGCGATAATAAATCCTCGCGCTGGTCATAGGTTATTACGTAAGCGGTGGCCTCAAATTGTCGAATATATGAAAATAAAGGGATTTAATGTCATTGTGCAATTGACCAGAAAGAGAATGCACGCTTATTATCTTGCCCGGGATGCAGTCAAAAATGGCGCACAATGTATTGTCAGTGTTGGGGGTGAAGGTACGTTCAACGAAATTGTAAATGGTGTCTTGAATTCTGCTGCTGAATCAAAGTGTATGCCAGATCTTGTAATGATACCTGTGGGGACAGGTACTGATCTTTCAAGGACATTACATATTCCAAAAGATTATCAGAAAGCTATTGACTTAATCAGTGGAGGGGTAACCAAGCTCATCGATGTTGGTAAAACAGTTTTCAGAAGTCGTAATAAGGTGTGGGAACGATATTTTGTAAATGTATTTGATATTGGACTCGGTGGTAATGTAGTCAGGATCGCAAATAATATCCCGAAAAATCTAGGAGGATTTTTAACCTTTCTGATTTCGAGTCTTATAGCCCTATTATCATTCAAACCTCGTAAACTACCGATCTGGATCGATAATAAACTTATCGACGAAGAATTAATAACGATTATTGGTGCCTTGAATGGACAATATTTTGGTGGAGGTATGCATGCAGCTCCCATGGCATCTGTTGTTGATGGAATTCTGGAGTTTGTTTATGTAAAAGATACAAATATTTTTAAGCTTGTTTCAAATGTTTTGGCTAAGGTCTACAAAGGAAGACATTTGGAATATCATAATGTTTATCATTATCAAGGAAAAGAACTAAAGGTGAAATCTGGTAAAGTTTTTCTTGCTGATATTGATGGAGAGGAAGAAAAGGCACATGAGGCGGTCGTGACAATCATACCAAAGGCGATAAAGATCAAAATGCCAAGGGATCAGTAGAGTCTTTTTCGTTTTATATACTTGTATACTTCATTTGGTACCAAATATTGAATACTACAGTTGTGTTTAACCCTTTTTCTTATCAAGCTTGAAGAAATATCTATTAAGGGCGCGTGACTTATTAGTATTTTTTTACAAAAACGTCCGACTTTCTTGATCGAATGCCGAGGTCGTGGCATGACAATAACCTTGCACCACTTGAACAACTCTTCAGGTGTTTTCCATGTACCAATCTCTTCCCACTGGTCGCATCCAATTATTAAATAGATCATACTTCTTATCTGATGCTTAAGATTTTTCACCACTTCAACTGTATATGTTTTGCCTGAGATTTTCTTTTCGATATCGCTTATTGAGAACTTCGGGTTGTTCCTTATTGCCAATTCAGTCATTTTGTACCTGATATCATATGGTGAATATTTCTGTTTGTGTGGTGGGTTACCAGCCGGCACAAATATTATGTTGTGTAATTGGAATTCCTCCAATACAAATTGGGCGATAATGAGGTGCCCGGAATGCGGCGGGTCAAACAGACCACCAAGGATACCGGTTCTTTTTCGCTTCTGCATGAGCTATTTACCCCCTTGGAATATCTTGCCTTTATGCCGACACATATCCGTACGCGAACAGGTCAGGACGGGGACAGTGAAGAAGGGGCTTGCCATTCATGGTAGGATTCCCTACGAGCTTTACTTTTTTTCCAACTGCTCGATTTTCTTTGCTACTTTTTCGCGCCAAGGATCCTCGTCAAAAAGCTCTTTATATAATGTCAGTGCCTTGTCTTTTTTATCCATACTTTGGTAAATTTCAGCGGCTTGATATTTCGCTTCGCTGCTGAACTGGGTTTCCGGGTAGGTTTCAATTACGTAATTGAAATAGAGAAGCGCAGCTTTCGGTTCACCGAGTTTTAGATAGATTTTTCCATTTTCGGTTCCCTTTTTTGCAAGACGATTCCGTGCGACCAGAATCATCTCTTTTATTTCATCCGTGTACTTTGAATTTGGGAAGTGGGTGAGAAACCGATCACAAAAAAGAATTGCATTTTCGATTCCAGTTGGGTCTTTTTCAAAACCCGGTGCTTTCTCAAGATATGCCTTGACGCGAAAAAGATATGCTTCTTCGACAAAACCCGACGTTGGAAAGTTTTTTATCAAATAATCAAATTCAACAATAGCTTGGTCATAATCCTTTTGCTCGAAATACGTTCTACCCAGCCAGTATTGGGCGTCATCGACATATTCAGACGAGGGGTGGTAGAAAAGTATTTGTTCAAAGGCTAGTACGGCTTTACTATAATCTTCTTGTTTAAAGAATGATACCGCTCTTTCGAATGCCTCGTCTGGGTCGAGCGGTGACAACGTTTGTTTTGTGCCGCATGCGGTGAAGACAAACAATACCAGTGATATGACAAACACTTTTTTCATGCTTTCTCCTTAATCTCCTTGATCCGTTCTTTTGTTTTCCTGACGACCTCACCTTTTTCATAAGGGTTAAGCCGAAGCACCCTCTTGTAAGCTTCAAGAGCCTTGTCAAAATTGTTTCTTTTGAGGTATATTTCACCAACAAAGAAGTATGCATCATCTAACAGTGATTTTGGTTCTTGCATGGATATTATCAATTCAAAGAAAGCCTGCGCACTATCTAATAAACCTTTATTAAAAAGGTTATTCCCAAGCGCAAAATGTATTTCGCTCAGCTGCAACAAATTGGCTGCAGTTTTTAAATTCTCGTACTGCTCTTGAGCAAGTTCCAGTGCTTTGTAAAGGCTATTGCTTTCGAATAACGCCTTTACAAGTTTCTGTTTTGTTCTCCTTGCCTGTTTTGATGTTGAATCGATTGCTAATGCTTTGGTGTAGGCCTGGATAGAGGCGGGGTAGTTAGCGTTATCAAAGTTCAAATCACCGATCAAGAATAGATTACTTGCTTGTTCGTACGTAGGCACCAATTTCGCTATTTCTCCGTAAAAGAACAGAGCTCTTTCTGACTCATCTATTTTCATAGCATTTTCAGAAAGTCTGTTATAGAGCGTAATAACACTGTCTTTGAAGACGTCACTGTTGGCTAATGATTTTTTGAAATATATTGCTGCCTCACCGAATTCATTCTTTTTTAGATAACAATACCCTAACAGGTATTGAATTTCAGGGTTTTTTGCCTTGCGATAGGAAATTATTTCAGTCAGGGCGCGGTTATAATTCCATGTCTTGATATAGCCGCGGGCGTTCGCGATATGCTCTGCTTTATTTGAACAGCTGATCAGCATGGCGGTCAGTAGAAAAAAAAGAAGAGCTAATCTGCGATGATTTCGGATCATAGTTTTTCAACGACTCCGGCAACGATTTTGGTCAACTCGGGTTCTATCTGCATCGCGATGATCTTTTTCAGTTTGATACTACCGACAATCAACCTTCCTTTATGGGACTCTACGGTCGAGAGGCGGAAATAAGGTAGTTTGCTGTAGGCGAATGTCTTGCTGATTTTGAATGATTTGATCAGCGAGCCAAGACCAGTCCCGAGGATAATCCCGATCTGCGGCCTTATTTTTGTACGCTGGCGTATGTAATTAGCTGCAGCTAATGCCTCCTGTTTCATTTTTTCTCGAGTCTTTCGAGTAGCCTCAGATATGATTCCAAGAGCCCTCTGAATTCTGATACAAGAAGAAGCTTTTGGTGCTCAATCATTTTAGTTTCTTCTCTAACTCGGGCGAGCTCAGTTTGAGCTTCTCTTAGAAACCTTTGCGCTTCGACTTTTGCATTGGCGATTATTGTCTCGGCTTCTTTTCTGGCACCGTTCTTCAGCTCATCAGCCGCCTGCTGGGTTGTTGTAAGTGTGTCCTGCAAGATCTTTTCCATACGGCGATAATCCTCGATTTTGGCATCCATATCCTTGACTTTTTCACTGAGACCAGCATTTTCCCGGAGTAGATTTTCAAGTTCTGTAGATATCATTTCAAGAAATGACCTGACTTCATGAGGGTCGTAACCTCTCAGCGATTTTCGAAATTCCTGCTTGCGGATTTCTAAGGGGGTTATCGGCATTTTGCCTCCTTGTACTGACAGTTAAAACGGTCATTCACACAGAACCGCCCGGCTACCACCTTCGCGTTTTGCCTGGTAAAGTGCATTGTCGGCTTTTTTTATTAATTCGTATGTTCCACCTGCATCTTCAGGGAAACCTGCAATACCAATTGAAATTGCGAGTTCTTTTACCTTCAGCTTATCTTTGAAGAAATCATGGTGTTTTATGTACTTCAGGATACGTTCTGCAGTTTTTTTGGCATGTGGCTTTTTAGTTTCAGGTAAGAGAACGATGAATTCATCGCCGCCGTAGCGCGCCACGACATCAACGCTGCGTACACTGCGCTCGAGAATATCGGCTAGTTCTTCTAATACATGATCGCCAACCTGATGCCCAAATTCATCATTGATTTTTTTGAACTGATCAATATCGACAAATAGAACTGAAAGGCTGTGTTCATACCGCGAAGCGCGCTGCAGCTCTTTGCTAAGCTGGTTTTCGAAGTACCGGCGATTGAATATACCGGTTAAAGGATCAAGCCATATACGATGTTTGACGCGCGAATAAAAACAGTTAGGCTTGAGTAGATGTTCAACAAAAACGTAAGGGTGTATCTTCAGGATATCGAGGAGTTGATCAGAGGTTATTGTGTCGATTCTGTATTGGCAAAGCAAGAAGAGTCTCAGGTCAGGCTGGGTATTGAAATCATCCAGGATATCTTCGTATCCAAGATAGTCATTTGTGCTCTCCAAAAAGATGCGTAAACCGTGGTAGTTTTTTGGGAGTTTATCATACTCACTTTTTATCCAGGGGATAAAATCAGCCGCACCAATCCCTTTGCTGATGCTTGTTATCTGCTTTTTGAACTTTTGTTTTAGGTGTTTGCTATTTTCTTCACTGCCGATAAAGATACATTTTTCCTTACGTTCATTACCTTCGGTTATGAGAGGTATGATGTTCTCGAGAAGCTGTTTACGTCCTCGATATAGATAAAGCGCATGAACGGGCAGTTCAAGCTCAATACCTTCATAACCTAACTTTATGTATCTATTCATTTTTTATTCTCCAATGATTTAATAATGTTTCGAGGACGTCAAGCGCCCTAGTCATTTTGCTGACATCATAATTCCCCATGTGGCCGATTCTGATTATTTTACCTTTTAGATCAGCTTGACCATCGGCAAATAAGATGCCGTGTTTTTCTTTTAGCTCATTTATGAGCATAGTAGTGTTATTTTTGGAAACTCTCATGACGGTAAGTGCGTTTGATGGATGTTCAGGCAGTAGTTCCAAACCCATATTGCCGATGCGTTCACGGATGTATTCTGCCAGCTTTTTATGATGCTCAAGAGTTTCTTCAACCCCCCGTTTCAAAATACTATCAAGAGCACTTTTCAACCCGTACAGCACGTTTATTGCTGGTGTCCACGGCGTTTGATTCTTGACTCGGAATTTCTCATAGATCTTGAGATTGAAGTAATAGCTGGGGAGGTCGGATTCTTTCGTTTTTTCAAATGCCCGGTCATTGATCGAGATAAAAGATACCCCGGGTGGTGACATCAATGACTTTTGTGAGGCACCGACCAGGATATCGATATGCCAGTCATCTTGCGGGCACAGGTCAGCGCCAATGCCCGCAATGCCATCCACGACAAAATACGAACCATGGTTTCTTACAACTTCGCCAAGCGTCTTGATATCATTTAGCGCGCCGGTCGATGTTTCGGTAAGAGTAGTAAAGACAACGGTCGGCTTATTCTTTTTCTTTAATACCTCTTGTATCTTCGATACCTCAATTGATTTTCCATAATCTACCCTGGTAACAATTGGATTTGTATTATAGCCTTTGCAAATCTCAAGCCAGCGTTCTCCAAATCTACCACAGATAGCAACAATTGGCTGATCATGGCTTGATAAAACATTACTACATGCTGCTTCCATTGCACCGGTGCCGGATGCCGAGAAAAAGAAAATTCTTCCTTTGGTCAAAAGTATCTTTTTAAGACCATCTGCAATTTCACCAAACATGCTGGTGAACTTCTGCTCACGATGATAGACAAGAGATTTTGAAGTTGCTTTCAATATTTCATCAGGTACATCAATAGGTCCAGGTGTAAACAGTGTATAATTACTCAATTTGCCTCCTACAATCTTTGCAAAAAGTTCGTTTTTTCTCATCCGTGTCTTTTACCGTATTGGAAAAGTGCATAATACACTTATCATTAGCACAATGCCCGAGTCCCAAAAGATGACCTATTTCATGGACAATCTCTTTGGCAATACGTTCTTTGATATTGTCACCATTAAGACGGTAAGTCGAGACAACCGCGGTTTTTCGTATAGGGTTGGCTAAGCCAAATATGAAATTCATGTTTTGCGCGTATATGTCAACATTCACTAAACAGAGTTTATACTCGGCATCTTTGTCTTTTTTCGCAGCAATATCCTGTAAAATAGCCGCTGCATTATACTGCTGTCTCAACGGGTTGTATGAACTTTCCGGTAAGGTGATATGCCCTTGATCCTGTGACGCGAGGCTAAAAGAATCTTTGATCACATCTTTTACCAAAGCAAAAAGGTCTAATATCTCTTGTTGATAGACTCTGATCATTCTTTTTCATCCGACGTCTTGCTAAGTTTCTTGATAAAGGGAATAAAGAGATCGATCGGTACCGGGAAAATGGTTGTGGAATTTTTCTCAGTAGCTATTTCACTGAGTGTCTGTAAGAAACGAAGTTGAATTCCAGTGGGGGTTTCGCTAATGATCTTAGCTGCTTTGTTCAATTTATCTGCAGCCTGGAGTTCACCTGCTGCGTGGATTACCTTTGCGCGTCTTTCTCTTTCGGCTTCAGCCTGGCGGGCGATTGCGCGCTGCATATCTTGAGGTATGTCGACATGCTTAATCTCTACGGTTGAGACTTTGATGCCCCAGGGGTCGGTCTGTTGATCGATGATTTTTTGCAGCCGCAGATTGATTTTTTCCCGCTGTCCCAAGACTTCATCAAGTTCGTATTCGCCTAAAACACTACGCAGTGTAGTTTGCGCGAGCTGGCTTGTGGCATATAAATAATCCTCAACTTCCAGGATTGCTTTATTCGGTTCAAAAACCCGGAAATAAGCGACTGCATTGACTTTTATTGAGATATTATCTTTTGTTATGACGTCCTGGGGAGGTACGTCCATAGTAATGACCCGCAGCCCGACTTTAGCCATTTTGTCAATCGCTGGCCAGAGAATAAATAGACCAGGTCCTTTGACCTTCAAGAATCTGCCGAGTCTGAAGACCACTGCTCTTTCATACTCTTTTAGTATCCTAATTGCGCTGAAAATAATTAAGACGAGCACAATTATAAGTATTCCAGTAAATCCCATCTATTCCTCCTTGTAATATAATATTCTATGTAAATAAAGGAAAAAGTCAATACTGCCGGCGTTTCAAATGGAGATTCATTTTTTTCATGTAATAATGAGTAACCTAAAGTTGACAAAAAGGGTTTTTTGAGTACATTGGGATATGGGTTTGTTGATTCTGTTTCTTGCCTTGCATGCAGATTTTAAAGGCGTCTGGGTTCCCCGTTGGTCAATTAAGGACAAGAGTGCTATTTTTGACAACCTGGATGGACGATTCAACCATATTTTTCTCCAGATATTTGCCCTGGGTGAGGCTTATTATCCGTCAACACATGTCCCAAGTAAAATGCAATCTGATAAATGGCTAAGAGAATTCCTGAATGAAGCACACCGTCGGAACATCAAGGTGTCAGCATGGATCAATGTTTTTTATTCGTGGGGCTTTGCACCAAAGACCATAAATACTAAGCATCCTATTAACCGACAACCAAATTGGTATGTACGGGACCAGGATGACCGATCAATCGTTGATTACACTATTGAAGAACTCAAAAACATAGGCACCGAAGGTTATTATCTGACACCGGCAAATCCGCAAGTACAATTCTATGTCATAGATATCGCACAGGAAATCATTAGCAAGTATGATTTTGATGGGATTCATTTTGACTATATACGCTACCCGACATCTAACTTTGTGTATGATGTAAGTCTGCGCAGCAAATTCATGAAGGAATATTATGTAGATCCACTTGATCTGGTCACCAATGATGAGTTAAAAACAAGATACGGTCTTTGGGGATGTGATGACTTAGCCAAACAATGGCGTGAGTTTATTTCAGCTGACCTCACTGCTTTTGCAAAACAAATAAAAGATGCGTTGAAAAAGGAACGACCTGAGATACTGATTTCCGCAGCAGTCAAACCTGACTATTTAAGTGCACGCTATGAACATCATCAGGATTGGTTAGGCTGGCTAAATGCGGGATATGTGGATTTTGTTTGCCTGATGGCTTATGGCAAATACATAAAGAAAAACCTGAACAGGGTTCTGAAAGCAGTGGATGACCCCTACCGCGTGACCGTTGGTTTAGGTCTGTATGTTTTATCGCCTGAAGAGATAAGCAGACAGGTTGAAATTGTAAAAGCCAAAGCCTTTTCCGGGGTCGTTTTTTTCTCCTATGATCAACTTAAAGAAAACAAAGCATACTTAGATGCGTTGAGTAATTAAGTTATTGAAATGAGTATGGAAGTATCGGAGTAACGGTGTATCGGAGATTTTTTTAATGACTCAATAACTTAGTGACTTAATGACTATTATTCGCATTTTTTCGCTTTGCGCTCTAATCATTACGCCTTACGCTCGAGTTTCTATTAGTCACTGTATATCTCTACTCATGGTATCTTGACATAGGTTGTGTTTCGTGTAGAATAAATGAGATGGAGAAGATCTTGCTTCTCGTGGGAACCAACTTTGGCGACCTGGAAACTAACCTCATGATTGCTTTAGAAGAATTGGTAAATAACGGCATAGAGATTGTAAAAAAGTCCAGGATTTACCGAACCAAACCATGGGGTCGGGCCAATCAACCTGATTTCTTGAATATGGGGTTAGAAGTAGTGTGTGATCATGAACCTTTAGAGTTAATGCGTGTGCTCAAGCAAATTGAGGTAAAAATGGGAAGAAAACCAGGTGGCATTAGATGGGGACCGAGGATAATTGATATCGATATCGTATTCTACGGCACCCAGATTTTTAAGACCAGAAACTTAACAATACCCCATGCAAGCTTTTTTGAGCGTCCTTTTGCCATAAAGGTGCTCGCTGAAATTGCGCCGGATTTTGTGCCGCCTTGTTCTGATAAAAAATTAAAAGATTATCTGAGTGGAGTTGAGCATGAAGGATCTGAGATTTATTACGGTTGAAGGCGTCATCGGTGCTGGGAAGACGTCATTAGTCAAGATCCTGGCCAAAAGGTTTCACGCGGGTATGATCCTTGAGAAATTTGAGGATAATCCATTTCTTGAGCATTTTTATTCAGACCCTGAAAAACATGCATTCCATACTCAACTCTATTTCTTGATGTCACGGTATCGTCAGCAAAGGCAAATATCCCAAATTGACCTTTTCTCATCGCGGGTCATTGCTGACTACTTTTTTGAAAAAGACCGTATTTTCGCTGAGATAAATTTAAATGAAGAAGAATTTGCTTTATACGATAAAATATATGGATTAATCGAACGAGATGTACCAAAACCTGATCTCGTCATCTATCTTCAGGCTCCAGCAGAATTTCTTTACAAGCGGATAAAACAGCGTGATCGCAATTTTGAGAGCAATATCGACTTCGGCTATATTGAGCAGTTGTGCGAGGCGTACAATGCCTTTTTCTTTCATTACAAAACTTCGCCGCTGCTTATCGTTGATATCAAGGGCTTTGACTTTACTGGAAATACAAAGGACCTTGATTTAATCTGTGATGAGGTGAAAAACCTGAAAGAGCCGCGTAGGATTCTATCCCGACAATGGTAACCATAAAAACAATAGCTTCTATGAAACAAAAGCAGGAGAAAATCGTCTGTCTCACTGCTTATGACTATCCAACCGCGTGTATCGTTGACAAAGCAGGTATTGATGTCATTCTGGTCGGCGATTCTGCAGCCAATGTTTTTGCCGGCGAGAAAAATACGCTGCCGATTACCATGGAGGAAATGTTATATCATACGCGGATTGTGAGCCGAGCCGTGAAGAATGGTTTGGTCATTGCAGACATGCCATTTTTGTCTTATCAAACGTCGATCCAGGATGCAGTATACAATGCGGGAAGGTTCTTGAAAGTTGGGGCGGCTGGTGTCAAGCTTGAAGGTGGGGCACCGATTCTTGCAATGATTGAGCGGCTTATTGCGCTTGGCATCCCCGTGATGGGACATCTGGGTTTGATGCCTCAATCCATTCACAAATTTGGCGGGTACAAATTGCAGGGTCGTACTGAAGACAGTAAATCCAGACTCTTAGCCGATGCAAAATTACTTGAAGAAGCTGGTTGTTTTGCCGTGGTCCTTGAGAAGATACCAGTTAGTCTGGCAAAGGAGATCACGGCAAGTGTTTCTATACCAACTATTGGTATTGGAGCAGGACCTTTTTGTGATGGTCAGATTCTCGTTTTGCACGACATGATCGGTTTGTTTAATGACTTTTCACCGAAATTTGTTAAACGATATGCACATGTTGGTGAAGCGATACATCAGGCAGTCGAGCAGTATCGGGATGAAGTAAGAAAGGGCATTTATCCGGACAAAGCTCATTCTTTTGATTGAATTTTAAGTATTATGCTTAGTGAAGACGACAAAAAAGATCTATCTGGCAACGAAAGCCAGCATATTGAAGAGCTGAAAGCGCAAATCAACCAATGTACTGAAGAGATGAAAGCGCAAGTCAAGCAATGTACTGAAGAGCTTAAGAGATCAAAAGAGCTTTTAGAACGGGAAGCACAAGAGCGTAAACTTACGGAGCAAGAAAAAACAGCTATGCTTAATAGTATGGCTGAGCACGTGATATTTCACGATAAGAATATGAAAATCGTGTGGGCAAATCGAGCCGCTGCTAAATCGGTCGGTATGACAACGGAAGAATTGGTTGGCATGAATTGCTATGAAATCTGGCAAAAAAGAGATACAATATGTGAAGGGTGTCCGGTTATTAAAGCTCTGGAAACCGGTACACCCCATGATAACGAAATGACGACACCGGATGGTCGGTCTTGGTTCTTGCATGGCTATCCAGTGAAGGATGATAAAGGCGAAGTCATCGGTGCAGTTGAAGTGACAATGGATTTGACCGTTCTCAAACAAGCTGAACAAGCCTTGAGAGAATCGGAAAGAAAAATAAGAACGGTTTTTGATTCTACGAATGATGCGATTATTATTTATGATCTGGAAGGGCATATCCTAGAAGTCAATAAAACAGCGTGCGATCGGCTCGGTTACACGCGAGATGAATTCTTGAACATGACCGCAATGAATATAGCTTCGCCAGTGTATGCAAAGCTGGTTCTGAAGCGGATTGAGGAGTTAAAGACAAAAAAGCAGCACTTTTTTGAGACTGCCCATGTGACAAAAAAGGGTAAAATCATCCAGGTTGAATTAAGCAGCCGGGTCGTTGAATTTGATGGCAAACCCGCGATCCTTAATGTCGCTAGAGATATTACTCAACGTAAGCGAACTGAAGCAGCACTGCGCGAATCTGAAAGAAGATACCGCTCAATAATAGAAAATTCTCACGCTGGTATTCTTATTGTGGATGATGCTTACCGATTTACCTATGTGAATGATGAACTATGTAGGATTCTTAAGCGTTCGCGCGATGAAATCATTGGTTATGATTTCAGGGAATTCTTGGATGATGGAGGTCGAGAATTTGTCGGTGACCGGTATGTTCGAAGGCAAAGAGGAGAAAAAGTTTCTTCTCGATACGAATTCAATGTCGTCCAAAAAACCGGGGAAAAGAAACGAGTAGAGATCAGCTCCACAGTAATTAGAGACTCAGCAGGTAAGGTAATAACCGTAGCTCAGATTTTGGATATAACGGAACGCAAAAATACGGAACAGAATTTGCGACGCAGCAGGGAAAAATACAAAACCCTAACGGAAAATCTAAATGTCGGTATCTACAGAAATACAATTGGCCCAACCGGTAAATTTATTGAAGCAAATCCAGCAATCGTAAAGATGTTTGGTCATGAAACTAAAGATGCATTTCTATCTATTAATGTGGTAGATCTGTACCAGAACCCTGATGACCGGAAGAAGTTCAATGACAACATGCTCGCTTATGGATATGTCAAAGATGAAATCCTTCAATTAAAAAGAAAAGATGGGTTTCCTTTTTTTGCTTCTGTTTCGGCAGTTGCGATCAAAGATAAACAGGGTAATATTCAATACTATGACGGTATGATATATGACATTACCGAGCGTATACAAGCTGAACAGGAATTGAAACTAAGTTATGAAAAATTAAAAGCCGTACTCAATGATACGGTAAACGCGCTTGCTTCGACAATCGAGCAAAGGGATCCATATACTTTCGGTCATCAGCAGCGAGTTAAGAAACTTGCCATTGCTATTGCTGAGGAGATGGGTCTTGCGTCTGACCAGATCGACGGCATCAAAGTTGCTGGTATTGTCCATGACATAGGCAAAATCCATGTTCCTGCGGAGATATTGAATAAACCGATCGCATTAAGTGATATCGAGATGGCTTTGGTGAGAACCCATTGTCAAGCTGGCTACGAAATTCTGAAAACCATAGAGTTTCCCTGGAATGTTGCCGAAATGGTGTTTCAACATCATGAACGGATCAATGGGTCTGGGTATCCGCGTGCCTTGACCGGTGATAAAATGCTTTTGGAGTCGAAAATACTCGCGGTTGCCGATGTTGTTGAAGCCATGGTTTCGCATCGCCCTTATCGAGCAGCACACAGTATAGATAAGGCGCTGGAGGAGATTTCAACAAATCGAGGCGTACTTTTTGATACGCGGGTAGTGGATACATGTTTGAGGCTTTTCAGTCGGGGTTTTCAATTTAAGTGAGTTAAAGAGGAGGGCGTATCAACGGTAAGCCAGTTGAAATAGATGTCCACAAATACACAATAAACGAGTCGATTCATACACGGTTTGATGAAAGACAGACGATTTTTGGACGCATACTCAATGACAAGGATGGACCGTTTTATAAGAAGGATATGTATGAGAAGGCGGCGGAGATCATTGGTCGTAAACAAAAAGGGTATTCACATATCTCATTCGCTCGTGTGCTGGCAGGATGGACCGTGTACGATTACTTCCACGGCGCTTTTTCGTGGAAGCAATTGCATGACCCTAATAATATCATGTCCAAACCAAAGTTGAGCAAGTACACGATCACTGACAAAGCTGGGATGAGCAAACAGATCAAAGAGATTGCACGTATGTACGGTGCCGCTCGCGTCGGCATATGCCGTTTGAATAAACGATGGCTATACTCGCGTGATATGCAGGGGAAACATATCAATATCCCAGACGAATACGAGTACGCCATTGTTATGGCTATTGCTATGGATGAAAAAACCATTGCCAAAAGTCCATCCTTTACCGCATGTGCGGAGACCGCACTGGGTTACTCGCGTATGGCATTTTGTATTGCCTGCCTGGCTGAATTCATAAGACAGCTTGGTTACCAGGCAATCCCGATGGGTAATGATACTGGCTTGAGCATACCATTAGCCATCGATGCTGGATTGGGCGAATTAGGCAGGCAGGGGCTTCTCATTACTCCAGAATATGGTCCTTGTGTGCGGTTGTGCAAGGTGTTTACTGATATGCCGCTGATGCCGGATAAGCCTATTTCCTTCGGTGTCACGGATTTCTGCAAGCAGTGCAATCGCTGCGTCGAAGCGTGCGAGGCAGATGCCATACAGTCAAGCAAAGAACCGTCGTTTGATGTGGCATGTCGGTCCAACAATAAGGGTATTTTGCGCTGGGCAGTTAACCATGATAAATGTTATCAATTCTGGGTTGATAACGGAGGAGATTGCTCCAACTGCATTGCCGTATGTCCGTTTGACCGGCGCAAAGAGACAGCTGATTCTAATGAGTAGGAATCATGAGCTTTGCAGTATTCTGGATCGTTATATTTATTATTAGCCTGTACGTTTTAATCCGGGCTTCAGCTTACTTTACCAACGCTGCCGCGAAGATTGGTTTGGCTTTTGGTATCCCAGACTTTGTCGTTGGTTTAACAATCGTTGCTATTGGAACTTCGCTGCCAGAGTTAATATCTTCAATTTTTGCGGTGCTGCACAACTCTTCAGAAATTGTGATTGGTAATGTTGTCGGGTCAAACATAACGAATATATTTCTTATTGTTGGCGTAACTGCAATAGCCGCCAAGAAACTGAAAATCACTTATGAACTCGTCCATATTGATTTGCCGCTACTAATGGGCACCGCTCTTTTTTTGACGATCACGGTGTGGGACGGGCGGTTTTCGCTTTTTGAAGCGCTCCTATGCCTAATCGGCTTGGTGGTATATTTCCTGCACGCGGTAACCAGTGGGGAAAATGGGGACTGGGCAAAGAACCGTGGGATGACCCGCAAGCCGGTAAAGAAAATAAAAGTCGGTGTTAAAACATTTATTGTGCTCATCATCAGTAGCTTTTTCATTTACTTAGGTGGTCGCTACACGGTTGAAGCGGTAATCGAGCTATCGCAAATCATAAACATCGGCAAGGAGATAATTGCTGCCAGTGTAGTTGCCTTTGGAACGTCTTTACCAGAGTTGGCGGTGAGCATTACTGCCGCGCGTCAGGGAAAACCTGAGATCGCCATCGGTAATGTCTTAGGTTCCAACGTATTCAATGCCCTTGCCGTTATGGGTATACCGACGTTGATTGGTTCGCTAATTATACCTCAGCACATCATCACTTTTGCTCTGCCTATGATGGTGATAGCATCGCTCCTTTTCTTTTTCATGACCCAGGATAAAGAGATTAGCCAATGGGAAGGTTGGTTGCTCCTTATATTCTACGTTTTCTATATCGGCGGGTTATTCAAAATAAACTAAAGAATGCCATTAGAAAACCCTGGTAATAGCTATATTACAGCATTGACTTTCAAATTTACCACGGTATAATTCCCCGTGGCCAAATACACAAAACAACATGCCAGAGCAGGGTTAAAGGTTAAGTTGCCGAAATTGCAGGTTCTGCCAAACCAATTCAAAAGCTATAAGATTACAATTGCCATACCTGAATACACATCATTGTGCCCAAAAACAGGGTTGCCTGATGCCGGTACAATTACGATTGAATATGAACCAGAAAAGTATTTTGTAGAATTGAAGTCATTGAAACTGTATATTTTAGCCTATCGAAACCTTGGCATTTTTTATGAGAATGCAGTCAACCGTATCTTAAAGGATTTTGTTAAGGCAGTAAAACCACGTTGGGTAATTGTGCGCGGTGCATTTAATCCGCGTGGCGGAATAACTTCAGTCATCGAAGCCAAACACGGCAAATCCAGAACACATTAATCGGATTTTTGAGGGAATATACTCCCAAAAAAAATGTAGTACTAGATAGAAAATGGCTCCATAGCAGTGTAGCTGCTTGTTCTTTACATGAAAAAAAGGAGGCAAATCATGGTTAGAAAGATGGGCGTTTTACTGGGCATTATGGCTATTGGGTTGTGTCTTGTTGGGTGTCTCGGGATTACTGGTTCTGAGAATATCAATGATATCATAACCCTGCTCAAGGCAAAGGTTGGACAAGAGGTTATCAAGGCGCATATCGCAGATAAAGGTATGAACTTTGATCTATCAACCCAGGACATTGTTAAACTCAAGAAAGCTGGTGCGAGCGACGATTTACTTTCATATATGATCGGAAAAGCAACTGGTGATTTTCCTTTTGAACTTGACCAGGACTTTGTTGTTCAGAGTCCTACAACCCACGAACATCTTGCTATCTATCCGGTTTTCAGGAAGACATCACTGGACATAGGCGATTACATAACTCTGGATCAAGCACAAAAGAATAAAGTTGTGATTATTTCTGAACTGTCGAGTGCGTCAGTGCCAGCCGTATTGATAAAGAATACCGGCGTGATACCCATCTATATTATGGCGGGTGAGATAATCATCGGCGGCAAACAGGATAGAATGGTTTCATTCGATATCCTTATCCCTGGTGGTAAGGAAGTGAAAGTCGAGGTCAGGTGCGTGGAACACGGCAGGTGGCACGGTAAATCTATTAAATTTATGTCCGGCGGTGCCGTGGGCTCCAAGGGTGTCAGGAGTGCTCTTCAGTTCAAAGAACAGCACGATGTATGGAATGAAGTAAGCAAGAAATGTGCACAGATTGACGTCGCGTCTCAGAGTGGTACCTACGGTGCCATCCTCTCAAGCGAAGAAGTAGAAAAAAGAAGTAAACCTTTCCTTGATGCGATGAAGCAGGGTATGAGAGATGACGGAATGGTCGGTATGATCATGGCTTTGAATGGCGAAGTTGTATGCGTTGATATTTTTGCCAATCCAAAGTTCTTCAACGAGGTGAAAGACAAATTACTCAAGGCATATGTGCTTGATGCGATAAGCAGCGAAGAAACAAGCACAAAACTTGCCGGGAAACAAGAGATCCTTAATTTCTTCAATGAGCTCAACGACGCGGAGACTGCTGAACTCAAGAAGTATGATGCTAACTGCAATACTGAATTGGAATCTGATGAGCTTATTGGTAATGAGTCACGCGATAAAGATGGAAAATTGCAGCATCTTAACCTGTACAAAAAATAGCAGGGTCATAAATAACAGGCTGCAGAGACTATTGTTGCCAGAGATAGCGCTTAAGGTCGATGCAGCCTATTTCATCGAGGATAAGACCTTCGTCTTCAAGCAACTGTTTTTGAAGTTCATAGCCATGTTTGTGCTTAAGCGCTATGCAGCCCTTACTATTAATAACTCTATGCCAGGGCAGCTTCTCCTTGCGTGAGGATGAGTGGAGAATGCGGGCGACCTGACGTGCACCGCGTGGGTTGCCCGCAAATTTTGCTATCTGTCCGTAAGTTGCTATCTGGCCTTTAGGTATTCTCTTTATGATATCAATAACCCTTTGATAGAATGATTTTGGCATCAAATTAGTATATAGACTCGCAATATTGTGTCAATGCTGAATCTTATACTTATTGATTATACAGCGGTAAGTATGTTACGGCGTCGCTTGCATCAACGGATTGCTGAAGATGATATAGTACGGGAGAAATATGAACAGGCATCCCGTGTTATCAAGAGATATTGTGAAGAGTGAAGCTGAAAGTATCGAGTATACCGAGATGATTTGACCCCATCTTTATTCAAGAGCTGTAGGGGTTTATTTTTTCTTGAACAACCCGAAGAGACCGCCGCCTTCTTTCTTGTCTTCTTTCTTTTCTTCAATCTTTTCAGCTGGTTTAAGGGTCTCAGTTTTCTGAACGATCGTAAGCAGTCCTGAAGAGATCAGACCGTATAGGATGCGTGCGGTTTCAAATTCCGAAACACTTGTCTTTGAAGAAATCTCCTTGACCGACCGTGTCCCATCAACAAACGATAGGATTTTCCATTCCTCAGGTTTTAGATGTATTTTTTCTACACCGGCATGAGGTACTTCAATAATATTTACAACGACATCGAATGAGGGCAGGAGTTTTTGGATTTTAGTCATTTCATCAATTCGACGTGCTGCTTCAAGTATTACCTGTTGTATCGGTAAATTGACGGTGCGTTCAAGCGTTTCTTCATTGGGATTAAAGACAAATCTACCTTTTTTCCAGCTCAAGATCGTATCGATAGCTGTTTCGCCTTGAATTGAATTTGTCTTGGCGTGAATTACTATGCCGTCCTTGAAGTAAACGATTCCAACGTCATCTGCAGACTGAATGCGCAAACCACCATCTTTTTGACCAAGTTGAATCAGTTGGAAAACATCAGTCAGTTCAAAATCCTCTAAGTTCCCCTGTAAAGCCATTACTCTTTATAAACCCCCATATTTTGGAATTTGCTTATCCTGAGTGGAATGAGTTTATCGATTGGTGTCTTGGTCAGTTCATCGAGGTGTTTGATGAGGGCATCTTTTATATTCTTCGCAGTCTGCTCCGGGTCTAGGTGTGCGCCGCCCATAGGTTCCAGCACTATTTCATCAATGATGCCCAGCTTTACCAGATCAGAAGCAGTTATTTTCAGCGCCTCAGCGGCTTCTTTATTCTTGGAAGAATTACGCCAGAGTATAGAGGCACATCCTTCAGGTGATATTACTGAATAGATGGAATTTTCCAGCATGAGAATTCGATCGCCAACCGCAATTGCCAATGCACCGCCAGAGCCACCTTCACCGAGGATTAAGACAACGATTGGTACTGGTAAGACAGCACATTCAAATAGATTCGTGGCGATCGCTTCAGCCTGACCGCGTTCTTCAGCTTCTGCACCAGGATAGGCGCCAGGTGTATCAACCATGTTTATTATCGGCATCGCGAATTTCGCCGCCATTTTCATTATCCGCAAAGCTTTACGATATCCTTCTGGGTGGGGCATGCCGAAATTTCGTTTGATTTTCTCTTTAGTGTCTCGTCCTTTTTGCTGTGCCACGATTGCAACGTTGAACTTATCGAACTTTGCAATGCCTGATACAACTGCCCAGTCGTCGCCAAAACGCCGGTCACCGTGGAGTTCTATAAAATCCTCAGTGATTAAAGGGATGATATCCAAAGGATAAGGGCGTCTCGGGTGACGAGCTAGTTGGACTCGCTGCCAGCGACTCAAATTCGAGTATATTTTCTTCTTTAGTCGCTTGGCTTGGGATTCTAGACGCGTTATCTCTTCATCGACGCCTTTAAGACCCTTTAGCTCTTCGATCTTTTTCTCGAGTTCGACAATCGGTCTTTCAAAATCTAGCCAGATGCCATTCATTAAAATTCAAAACCTATGCCGATGGTATTAATCAAACCAAGATTTTGAGGGTATAGGGCGCCAGCGTATTTGATAATTAGTTTCCCGGGTCTGATCTCCAGACCAAAGCCTGGATAAGGAGCCTCGCGGTAAAGAACTGCGCCATTGAGATTGGCTATTTTATGGATTGGTATATCTATGCCAAGTCCACCCTCAAACGTCGCGGTGTTTACTAAATAATGTAGATCAAAACTCGGAATGAACTTCTTCAAATCATAGAAAGTGCCGATACTTATTCGGGCTGGCAGATTAACGTCTTCATTATTTATGGTTATCTTCGAGCCGATATTGGCTGCGCCAAAACTGATTCCAGCCTTGGTGCCGACGTAGGTAAACGAGATGTCAAAAGCTAATGCATAATCAGAATAAATAAGAATGTTTTCTGATACGTACTTTAAATTTACGCCGATCTTACCTTGAGTTGTGACCGGTACGCTACCGCCTAATACTATGGTAAAATCATTCCCGGAGTAATATGTCAAAGAGTCTTCACTTGGGTAGTTTGGATGCCATTCAATATCACCGTAATCAAAGTTCAAAAATGCGATACCCACATTAAGCGTCTTTATTTTTTTGCTCAGGGCTAGTGAAACGCTCTGCATCGATAAATAGAAGCGGTTGTACGAACACCAGATTTGGTAATTATCTTGTGCCTCAAAATTTGCCGGGTTGTAAAAGATTGCCTCAGCATCTTTCGATATTGAAAAAGGGGTGGTTAAGCCAACTGGTGATGCTGGCAACAAGAGCGTATTTACCCCGGATGTTGCGATTAGAAAAAAAACGAGTGCCGCCATTATTACTCCTCAATAATTTCCACATTGGCTCGTGGCAAGGCAACGACTTGCTTATCTTCCAGCTCGACCTGGAGTACTCTCGCCAAAGCCTCGGTTTCTATCTTTTGCAGTTCAATAGGCAGCGCTACCACCTTACCTATTGCACCGAAATGTGGTTCTCTGATAATTCGAACCGCCGTGCCAACTTCAAGACCACTTCCAGTCGAGATATCGGCAGTTTTTTTGGAATCTCGTACTTCTTCCATTGGCACGATCACCTCGGGGCGCATGACACCGGCTCTGATTTGGGTTGCGCCATTTATGGACGACCTCTTGCCAGCCAAAGATTTAAGCAGCTGGAAGGTCCGGTTCGCCATACTCATTTTGCCAAACCCCTCGGTTATGATCAGGGTTAGACCTACCTGTTCAGAACCAGTAATCGCAACTCCGATATCATAACCCATAAATTGCTTGAGGTCCTGGTCTTCAATACCACCAATCACAATACCTTTGACCCCAACTTTTCTGGCTTGGTCCAGGGCATTATAGGTCACGATTGAACCACCGACGATTATTTTCTCCTTGAATGTTTTATCAATATCCTTTTCCGTGAGCACATCCTTGGGGTCATTCGCCGCCATAGCCAATTCACCTATTATCTCGCCTCCGATACCAAAAATACCTTGAATAAAGCTTCCACTTGTCCTAATCTTCACGCCTTCGTTCTGGATAATGTCGACTACTTCACCATCAATATAGGCCATGACTTCAACCGGAATAGGTGGTTCTCGCATAATGATCTGGCCGGTGATTTTTGAAACACTCTCAACGACCCCATCTATTGGACTTCGAACTGATGATTTGAACAAACCGAAGAAACCTTTGCTTTGAGCAACGATCTCATCTTTTTTGATGGGGTCATTTATTTTTTTGAGCATCGCTTCTTCGACTTCATCAGGGAGTATTCCCAATAAACCATGTATGTTTAACGTTTGAACATTCCCTGGTAGTTCAGTTCTTGCGACAACATCTTCACCACGAACCTTAGCGCCTTTGTTTACCAGAATTTTTCCTGATAGCGGTAGCCGACGTTCTTTGGTCAAAGTAGTGTGGGCAAGCACTTTTAGTCCTGGTGTGTAAGCGTGTGCCAATTTTATCCTCCTTTAACTATCTCAATGATATACATATTTTGGCAATGGTCAAGAGATACATACGGGCTCTGTTAAATAATAAAAAAAGACTATGCTATATAAGACAGCTACGACAACAGTAAAGTTAATTCTTTTTCAATATTTCTTTGACTGTCTTCAGATTCATCAAATCATCCTGCAGGTTTTTCCTTGGGGTTTCCATGATAAATGGTTTATCTTTTAGAAGGTGGTGCTTGAGAATATAGCCTATGCCTTTGCCAATATTGCCTTTTCCAATGTGCCAATGTCGATCACGACACGAGCCAAGTTCTGTTTTGGAATCATTGAGGTGGACAAGCATTAATCTGTCGATACCGATAATTTCGTCAAATTCAGCCATGGTGCGCCCTACCCCGTGTTTAGTATGGAGCGGGTATCCAGCAGCAAAGGCATGTGCAGTATCTAAGACAACGCCGATTCTCCGGCTTTGTTTGACGCCGTCGATTATTTCTTTTATCTGGGTGAAGGTGTAGCCGAGTTCATAACCGCTTTTTGATGTATTTTCCAATAATAAGATGATTTTATTCTTAGCGCGCTGCAGAGCTCGGTTTATCCCTTTTGTCATTGACCTTAAGCCTTTTTTTTCATTCGGTGAAGAGCCTATATGCATTATTACAAAATGAGCATTCATACGTGCAGCTCTATGCATCTCCACGACAAGCGAATCCACAGATTGTTGAAATAGAACTTTGTTAGATGAAGCTAAATTGACGAGATACGGCATGTGGATGAATAACGGTGATATCTGTACTTGTTCCATGCCTTTTACAAAAAGTCTAATGTCTTCTTTATCCAGAGCCCGGTACTTCCATGCTCGAGGGTTTCTGGAAAATAGTTGTACTGTTTCACATTTTCGTTCGAGGGCTCGTTGGATGACATTTTGAAAACCACCGGCGATTGATATATGAAAACCGATTCTCATAAAGATCGGTTCATTCTTTTTTGAAAATGGTGAGGCTCTTTGGGGCTGATTCGTTACTTTTTTGCATGTTTCTTTTTCTTAATGAGTCCGGTACAGACTGGACAGACCTTTTTGCCTCTTTTCATAACCATACCATGCTCGCACTGGGGACATCGATCTTTGGTTGGTGGATAAAAGGTCGAAAAGTCGCATTGTTTGCACTTGTAGACATTACCGCGGCGTGTTTTTATGATTATGACATCACCATGGCACATAGGGCAGGGTGCATCATGTGTAAGATTTTCAGTGTAACGACAATCTGGGTAACCAGAACATGCGAGGAATTTACCGAATTTTCCATGTCGGATTGTCAAATGCTTGCCGCAGTCCGGACACTTACGCTCGCTCTTTTCATGTTCAAGGCTCTCCGAGTACTTGCATTCTGGAAATCCTGAACAAGCCAGAAATTTTCCGTATCTGCCCCATTTAATAACGAGCGGGCGACCGCATTTCGGACAATTCTTTTCAACTTTCTGGCTGATTGATTCTTTTATCTTATCGACTTCTTCTTTCATTTTATTCAAGTTTATTACAAAAGGATCGTAGAATTCACGAATCACATCCTGCCACAGTTTTGTACCCGCTTCGATCCGGTCAAGTTCTTTTTCCATCTTGGCGGTGAATGATACCTCAAAGATATTTGAGAACCTTGGGATAATTACATCATAGACTTGAAGACCCAATTCAGTAGCTTGTATTTTGCTCCTTTCTTTGATAACATAACCGCGGTCAAAAAGGGTTTGGAGGATATGAGCATAGGTTGACGGTCGGCCAATTCCGTTTTCTTCTAATTTCTTTATGAGACTCGCTTCGGTGTAACGGGCTGAAGGTTCGGTCTTTTTCTCGGTGAACTCGATATCTGTCATTTCAACGTCTTCACCGACTTTCATATCAGGTACTGCCCCTCTGGCGATTGAGTCGCCGCTGACAATTTGAAAGCCTGGAAAGGTTTGTTTCATTTCATCGGCTTTAAAGTCAACGCCGCCGAAACTAACTACTGTTTCTTTTTGACGGTATTTAGCCGGCGACATCTGCGAGGCAATAAAACGGTCGAAAATCAATTTATAGATTTTGTATTGATCATCAGTCAAATGTTGTTTAATTTTATCTGGTTCAAGCTCCAACTTGGTCGGACGGATTGCTTCATGACCACCCTGGACGTTCTTGCGGTCTTTGAAAATCCGAATTGTCTTATTCAGGTATTCTTCGCCATACTTGCCAGCGATGTAATTCCTTAATTGTTCCAGAGTCTTTGTATTTACGCGGATTGAATCCGTACGCATATAGGTGATGAGACCGATACGCCCTTGCGGCAGCTTGACCCCCTCATAAAGGCTTTGGGCAATGTACATTGTCTTTTTAGCAGAAAACCGTACGTGTTTTGACGCTTCTTGTTGGAGCGTGGAAGTGATAAACGGCGGAGCCGGTAAACGGCTTGGATGTGTTACCCGAAAAGATGTGACCTTAAATGTTGTGCCTTTTTTAAGGGTCGTCTTAAATCGGTCTAATTCCTTTTTATCTTCGATTTTTCTGGGTTCTCCATCTATACGCCAAAGCTTCCCGAGAAATTTCTGACCGCGCGCAGTTATAAAATCTGCTTCGGCAACCCAATACGGTATTGATTTAAAAGAAGTGATTTCTTTTTCGCGTTCAGATACAAGACGTAATGCAACACTCTGGACCCGACCAGCTGACAACCCTCCTTTAATGATTTTCCAAAGTATTGGACTGGTGTAGTAGCCGACTATTCTATCGAGGACTCTTCTCGCCTTATGCGCATTGACCAGGTTTTGATTGATGACCGTTGTATTGGCGAGGGCTCTTTTTACATGTTCGGGAGTGATCTCATAAAATAAGGCTCTTTTTATTCGCGCACCGTTAGCATCTAACTCTTCGGCAAGATGCTGGGCTATTACTTCTCCTTCGCGGTCCGGGTCCGGAGCCAAAAAAATCTCCAATGAATCTTTGCAGGCCTTTTTTATTTCCCGAATGATACTTGCTTTACCTCTTATTTTAATGTAGCGCGGCTGGAAGTTATTTTCAACATCAACTCCGAGGGTTGATTTAGGCAAGTCTTTGATATGGCCGCGTGATGATACCAGCGTGTAGTCCGGATCAAGGAAACCTTTGATCGTTTTGCCTTTGGTCGGCGATTCCACGATGATAATTTTTTTATTTCTTTTCTTTTTTTCTTTTCTTTTCTTCTTCTTCATATTTGCGGATTCATTATACACACCGTTATTTCTTGTGTCAAGAGTGGGATTTTAATTTTAGAGAATTGTATTGTCAATAAGTCGCGTTTTACCAAAAAATACAGCAAGAGCAATTAATGTGCCGGCGCCGAGTTTTTCAACTGGCAAAAGGGTGTTTTTATTGACCATGGCGATGTAGTTAATCCTGCCATTTTTGTTCTCAATCATCTGACGCATCATTGTCTTAGCTCTTTTGGGGTCAGTAAGACCTTGTCTAAAACTTTGTTTGATTTTCTTTAGTGCTTTATAAAGCACGGTTGCATCTTTTCTTTGTTTGGGTGAGAGGTATTTATTACGCGAGCTCATTGCCAGGCCGTCTTTTTCTCTGATGATTTTACCGAGGACGATCTTTATGTCCAGATTGAGATCTTCTGTCATGCGACTGATGATCACCCCTTGCTGGTAATCTTTTGCACCAAAGACCGCGATATCAGGTTTGATAATATTGAACAGGTTCAAGACTACGGTCGTGACTCCTTGAAAGTGATGGGGTCTTGTAATACCGCACATGAGTCGGCTGAGTTCTTTGACATAAACATAGGTTTTATAATCCGGCGGATAGATTTCATTTACTGTCGGATAGAAGATTAAGTCGACGTTTTCTTTTCTGAGCAACGCAGCATCCCTTTTCATATCTCTTGGGTATTTGGCAAGGTCTTCAGAAGGACTGAATTGAGTTGGGTTAACAAAAATGGAGACTACGACAAATTGCGATTTCCTGCGGGCGATGCGCACCAAAGACAAATGCCCTTTATGTAAATATCCCATAGTCGGCACAAAACCTATTGTTTGACCGTTCGCTTTCACTCTTTCAATAAGGCGTTTGGTTTTGGCAATCGTTTTTATAATTCGCATGCTTCATTATATCCGGGTTAAATTGTTTTTCAAGCTTAACTTTGGGATGCCTTTCTTGAGGTCAATGAACGATACATCCCTTCGAATTCCATTCTGCGCGAATTCATCGGCGGCAGCTCATTTGTGTACTAAAGCAAGCTTTGACAAATGGACTTTGTAGTTTTTCTTAAATTAATGAAGAAATGATAAAAAAATGGAGAGGTTAATTACAAGAGCTGTATTTCTTGACAAATCTTTTTGAACAATGAATAAATAGGCTCTATTTTACAAGAAGAAACTTCTTTGAAACCTCATTATTACCTTGTCTGAGAACAATGAAATAGACACCGCTGGGTAAATTTCTGGTATCTATCTTCTCTTGATAATAGCCAGGAAGGATTTTTTCTTGTTTCAACACCTTTATTCTTAAACCAATTACGTCATAAAGTGATAATTTTGTTTCAGTTTGCGTGTATACTACATATTTGATATTCAATACTCCTTGAACTGGATTGGGAAAAACCTGTAGTGCAAATTTTGGCTCTGGCATCTTACTACTTGCTTCTTCAACGCCGACAAAAGACCCTTTGGCATATTTCATTTTATCATAGTCACTACTAGTGCCAACATAGGCAACGTGCGGTTCACTATTATTGTCCAAATAAAAAGAGACTGACCGAAATGTATAAACATTCGTGTCTGGTTCGACCCAACCGCATAAATGCCAGGCTACAGAATCACGATAACAATATGTAGGATGAAAAATCATTTGGTCAATATAGACGATATGGGGTAAACCTAAACTGTCAAGGTCAAGACGAATTTCATAAGAGGCACCATCTATTGGTCCCTCAGTATGCCATAAAATGCCATCGTAAAATGAATAGTATAAAGCAGGCCATTCACAATAAGCAATATGGGGATAATCCATAGAATCAAGGGCTAAGGATAAAGAACTATGCTCACTCATCGCAAATATGCTTTCAGCCCAGGCAAAAACCCAGTCTGCACCATCCCAGTAAACATATTTTACAGAATCAGACAATGGATAACATGCCTGATAATAGGCGATATGGGGGTTATTTTTACCATCGATAGCGAGTGATGGACCAACATCAGACAGATTATTGCCATCATCAATAACAGAAGAATCCCAAGAAGAACCATTATAATGCAGATATTTGGTATACCACAGTGTATCGATCTCTCGAACCTGTGAATAAGCAATACACGGATAATTATTCGTATCGAGTGCGATTGTTGCATAACTCACTGGCCAAAATATTGTATCTAATTCTTGGATTGACCACGTACTGCTTGCCTTATTTGCATAGCGTAAGTAACAGGTGTCTTGTTTACGGTAAATATAAGCGATGTGTGGGTTATCCTGACTATCTAAATACAAAGATGGATGTTTGTAATAGCTAGTTAAGTAGTAACCAATACTACTATCTACTATTTGCCTAACCCATTGATTGCCATTTTTGAACGCATATATTAATTCTAGAGTGTCACTGTGATTAGTATCTAGTTTCACATTGTAATAGGCAAACTTCGGTGATAAAAGGCTATCTAATTGCAATGAAACAAAAACAAAACCGCCTATTGACTTTTCTACAGAATCTACAACTTCATATTCCCAATTTACCCCGTTACAAGATTCTGCCCTTTGATTAGCAGGGTCTAATGCCTTGTCTGAAATTCTAACGGGGTTTACTTGACCAAAGGCAAAGATAAAAAAGACAAGTAGTCTTCGCATAATGCCTCCTTTCCCCTTACCTTTACCCCGTAGGATGTTTGTTATCCAACGGGGTAAAGGGATTTGAGAATAGCGAGGGCACTTGGTATCCTTTATTTAATGAGAAGGAACTTCTTTGATACCTTGTCATTATCTTGCCTCAGCATAATAAAATAAATACCGCTGGGTAAATTTCTGGTATTTATCTTCTCTTGATAATAACCAGGAACAAGATTTTCCTTTATTAGGTTCTTAACTCTTGCACCTGCTGCATCATAGATCAGGATTGCTACGTCGTCATTATTGGGAACAGCAAAATTCAGAAGCAAATTATCTTTTGCAAAAGTGGGAATCCCAGTAATGCTAAGTTTATCTGGTAGAATTTGTTCCGTATCTGAACCCTGTGGTCCACCTGCTACACCTCGAACTTCACACGATGTCTCTGAGGGGAGATATTGAATATATGTATTATTGTCATGAGCCCGGGTAACTGTAACCTTGATTTCGCCTGGCGATTGTGCGCTAATGAAAAAATCTACCTGACCATTTTCATTAGTATAACCCACTTCATAGATATCGTCTGGTTTATTCAAACAAACTTTTGCGTGAGCTACATAAGCACCGGTTTGAGCATCTCTTACTGTTACTCTAAATTGATATTGAACGCCTACGTATATTCTTCTCATATGTGCCACAGTAAAACGTCCTGGTTGATTTGTCCAGGCTTCAGTATAAGGAGAGCCAAAGTGATTATGCGCATAGCAGGGGTGTCTATAAAACATATCCATCCAATCTATTCTTTCACCACATTTTGATAGGGCCTCAGCAACGCCAAGACGTGTAACTGCTGGCTCAGGTGGATACGGACCAGTATATGGTGAAAAGAGCGCTTTGTAAAACTCATACTCGAGATCATGACATTGACCAAGTTTACTTATTCTTGTGTATCCAAGAAATGCACAGGCACTAATTGAATCATTATAAGTATCTATAAAACCATCTATAATACAGGTATCAGTAGGCGGTAATCCGGTAGGATATTCTGGATTAATCCAGTGTGAATCATAAGCGCCATTATGACATGCAAGCGAGTAGACGAAACAATATTTGTTGAAATTCTCCAGATTATTCAATCCATCATTGTTCGGTGAAGGCGAGCTTTGCCAGTGTGCCCAAACTCTAATCGTAGCAGGCCAATCACTAAAATATTTCCGTACGCCATGACAATGAATATTATTGAATGCATACCCATGACTCAAATACTCAACAGCTTGCTCTGCGTTAGTAAGTTCTATAGAGTCATGAGTAAAATAGGAAGGAAATGCTGTATATGCATCACCAATTGCCACGTCCTCTCTATAAAGCCACAAAGCAAAAGAATCAATAAGGTCTGGACTCTTTTCATAGCCCAGCACCTTATCTACCCAATTATCAACCTCTTGAACGCAGTAGGGAGTAACTCTCCCTACAAATACTTCGGGAAAACGGTCAGCCTCGTCGTCATCTATTTCACCCCATAGTCCATCACCAATACCGCCATTATCGTTATCCCATTTACCCGTTAAATCCGAGAAATACATATCACAAGGTATACTCCAGTTTGAATCAGGGGTTGCTTCATGGGAGCACCAACAATACCGTACCGGTACAAAATAATCATCACCACCAAGGATAAAATATGTACCGCCAGCGTGTTCATAACACCATTTGATGTAGAGCCATATCTTTTCAGGATTATCACGACCATTGGGAAAAGCAGAATATATGTATTCAGGTGTGATCAATATCGTCCTTGTGCCCTGATCTGTCATCCAGTTTGCGTACTCCTGAAATGCGTCAAAGAATTCAGATGGAGTAATTATTACTCCAGGGGCTCCTGGTATTGGCGCAAGTGTACCTATCTGGTTTTCCTCGACAAGTGTTGGTGTTTGGTAATACAGGGGGATTTCATTATCATTTTCTACTACATTTCTAATCGCTGCATCATAAACTGCCTGTTCACATTTCCCTCTGATTTGTGGACGTAGTTCAGGTATAGTATTTGAACCAAATGAAAATTCAAAGGTGATATTTCTTACAAGAAATAATCTTCTTGATTTGGGACGATATTGAAGAGGACGAACTTCTATCGTAACAATTCTTGCACCATCCATAACTCCCTGGCCGACAATCCTAACAAATTCACCAGGGAATACTTCATCAGAATTGTAGATGAGAGAATCAGGATCAACCCAGGGAATACTCTCGCCAATAACCCTTGGCGGTTGAGCAGGATAGACCAGGTACGCACCGTAAATCTGATTAGTATTAGATTGAGATACAATAAGAGATTCTACTTTTGCATAAGACGGAATAATGTAATTGAGATAAACTGCAGGCAGTTCAGGTGTGCCTGCTTCACCAATAAGGGCAAAATTTATTGCCTTTACTCGATCAAAGCCATTCTTTTTATAAAAAGAGAATTCTGACGAGGAATAATCAACCGTATACCCCCCCCCATAGTGTAGTTGCAATAATGCCTACGGCAATAAAGCATTTTGCTATGTACGTCATTTTAACCTCCCTGTTTCTGTACCCTCGCCATTCTTATATAATAATTATAACAAAAGCAATGAGGATGTCAAGGGTTCGGTGTAATTGTCAGCCCCGAAGAGATCCAAAGAGATGTTCAGGGCGTGCTAATTCTGCTTGACTTTTGGGCTTTGTCAGATATAATAATGCGAGCATTAACAAGGTTTTTAAGCCATTCCAATGGCTTGTATTTTTTGCTGATTCGGTGTTGAAATTATAGTAATTTAACTAATAATTTATAGCATACTCAATAAGAAAGGAGATTCACAATGGCGTTACTTGAGATTAGATGGCATGGTCGAGGAGGGCAGGGTGCAAAGACAGCAGCTTTGCTCATTGGCGATGCCGCAGTTGAAACCGGTAAGTATATTCAGGCGTTTCCAGAATACGGGCCAGAAAGAATGGGCGCACCGGTTTTTGCATTCAATCGTATTGCTGATGAGCCAATTCTGCAACACTGTGGCATTAAGACGCCGCAGATTGTTGTGGTTCTGGATCCAACGCTCATGGAAACCGTGGATGTAACCGAAGGTTTACCCGAAGACGGGGTAGTCTTAGTTAATTCACAAAAGAGCGCTGAGGAGATAAAGAAACAACTTGGTTTAACCTCACAAAAGGTTTATGTTGTTGATGCCAGCAAGATTTCTAAAGAGATACTGGACCGAGATTTGCCAAATACACCGATGCTCGGCGCTTTGATAAAAGTTTCTAAACTATTAAAGTTCGAACCGATGTTGGCTTCTGTTCAAAACCGTTTGAAAAAGAAATTTCCCAATCGACCTGAAGTCATCCAGGGTAATATAAAGGCAATAAAGCGAGCATATGAGGAGGTGGGAGTATGAAGAAAGAGAAAGAGGGCTGGAAAGATCTGCCAATCGGCTTAGTTTTAGGCGCCGGGACCTGCTTGAATTTTGAGACTGGGGACTGGCGTAGTGAGAAGCCGATCTGGGATTCAAAGAAGTGTACGCACTGTCTTATATGTTGGGTTTATTGTCCGGATTCAGCAATTATTGTCAAAGACGGTAAGGTACAAGGGATTGATTACAAATACTGTAAAGGATGCGGTATTTGTGCTGAGGAATGTCCACCTAAGGTTAAGGCAATTACCATGGTAAGGGAGGAGAAATGATAGTCGCGAGAACAGGAAATGAGGCGATGGCTGAAGCAATGCGTCAAATTAATCCTGATGTGGTCGCTGCTTATCCGATCACCCCGGCTACTGAGATTGTTCAGTTGTTTTCCAAGTTTGTTCATGACGGCTTAGTTGATACTGAATTTGTGCCGGTCGAGAGTGAGCACTCAGCCTGCAGTGCCTGTTGTGGCGCATCAGCGGCAGGTGCCAGGGTTATGACCTCGACTTCATCCCAGGGACTTGCTTTGATGCACGAAATTCTTTTCATTGCGGCTGGTCTACGTCTGCCTATCGCTATCTGTTTGGTCAATCGCTCTTTGTCGAGTCCGATTAATATTCACTGTGATCATTCAGATACCATGGCTTCAAGGGATGCTGGTTGGCTCCAGATCTACACGGAAAATGCCCAGGAAGCATATGATACGACGATCCAGCTGGTCAAGATAGCTGAACAAGCGCTGCTTCCGGGTATTGTATCCACCGATGCTTTTATAATCAGTCACGGTATGGAGCGTCTTGAGCTTCTTGACGATAAAGAAGTACCCGAATTCCTCGGTGAGCGAAAAGTGAATTATTCATTGCTCGATGTTGATAATCCGATTACCCTTGGACCTTTGGACTTGCAGGACTATTTTTTCGAGCATAAACGCTCTGAGATCGATGCCATGGATAATGTGCTACCGATTATTGAAAAAGTGCAGAAAGAGTTTGGTGATAAGTTTGGCAGGTATTACCAGATAGTTGACGAGTACAAATTAGATGATGCTGAAGTGGCTATTTTGGTAATGGGTTCGACCGGTGGTACGGCAAAGGTTGCAGTCGAGAGAATGAGAGAAAAAGGTAAGAAGGTTGGTCTTATACGTGCCCGAGTGTACCGACCATTTCCCAAGGATGCAATGGCTAAAGCACTGAGTAAAGTAAAGGTTGTCGGCGTTATGGACCGTTCTGATACCATGTCAACACTCGGTGGTCATCTTTACAATGATGCCCGTTCGATATTGTATAAATCTGATAATCAACCACTTATTAAGAATTTCGTCTATGGTCTCGGGGGAAGAGATATTAGCATTGAAGAAATTGAGGCGATATACGGACAGTTACTTGACATCCAGAAATCAGGGGAAGTTGATAAAGATGTCGTGTATTTTGGAGTGCGAGGTGAATAATGGCTAAACTGAAAGAACTTGCTGCACAAAAAGAGAGATTTGTTGGTGGCCACCGCGGCTGTGCTGGGTGCGGCGCGTCGATTATTGCACGCCAGGTATTGATGGCGGCAGAAAATCCGGTTGTCGTTGGTTGCGCAACCGGTTGCTTAGAGGTTTTCTCAACTATTTATCCATATTCAGCGTGGAATGTTCCGTACATACACAATGCCTTTGAAAATGTTGCCGCGACTATGGCTGGTGTGGAGGCTGCCTACAAAGCATTGAAGAAAAAAGGAAAAATTAAGAAGGACCTGAGATTCATTGCCTTTGGTGGTGATGGCGGCACATATGATATCGGTATACAGGCACTCTCTGGTATGATTGAGCGGAGGCACCGCGTACTTTATGTCTGTTATAATAATGAGGCATACATGAATACTGGTATTCAGCGTTCATCAGCAACGCCGCGTGGTGCGCACACGACTACTTCGCCAGCTGGTAAGGTAATCCCAGGTAAACTCCAGCTCAGAAAAAACCTGACCGAGATCATTATTGCCCATGAACCTGCATATGCTGCACAGACCACACTTGGCTACTGGAATGACCTGATTACGAAGGTACGCAAAGCACTTGCTGCTGAAGGACCTTCTTTTATCAATATTTACGCGCCTTGCCGGCTCGGCTGGGCATACGCGCCAGAAAAAACCGTGAAAGTGTCGAAGATGGCAGTAGAAAGCTGCATCTGGCCGCTCTATGAATATCAGGATGGGAAATACCGCATTACTGTTAAGCCCAAGGAGAAAAAACCGATTACAGAATTCCTCAAAATGCAGGGAAGATTTGCTCACTTATTCAAATGGAAGAATGATGTACCTATTAAGGAATTTCAAGAAGAGGTGGATTATATCTGGAATAGATTACTGAAGCGAAGCGAAGTATCATAAATCATATCACAGATTACGCAGAAAAACGCGGAGTACACAGAATAATTTGAATTCTATGTGCTCCGCAAAGGTTTTTGGAAATTCATTCAGTTTATGATTAAGGCAATTATTTTCGATATGGACGGCACGCTCTATGGGAATACGGATATTAGAAAGCAGTTTGCCGCCGCGGCATATTATACCCTGGCAAAGTCTAACAATATTCCAATAGACCGTGCCCAAGACCTAATTGAGGAACGGAGAGCTGAGCTCAAAGCAAAAAGCGGTTTTCCAGTTCCTTATACCTTAACTTTAAAATCATTCAATATCCCGATAAAAATCTGGCATAAAGAGAACATCGCGTTCTTTGACCCACGTGACTTTCTGCATAAAGATGAGAAATTGAAAGCGAGCCTTGTTAAACTAAAAAAGAATCATCGCCTGGCAGTTATGACCAATAATAACAAAATACAGACCGGGCGGGTCATTGAAGCCCTTGAATTGGATGGTTTATTTGATAGAGTATTCACCTTTAATAGCTTTGAGATTTTGAAACCAGACCTTGAATTTTTCAAAAAAGCCGCAGCCGAATTAGGCATCGAGCCCAAAGCCTGTTTGTACGTGGGCGATCGCTATGATGTTGATTTACGACCGGCCCAGGAAATAGGCATGGAGATTTTTCAAGTTAAAGGACCTGAGGATATCTATGATATGGCAATCAAGGTGTTTGGACATATGGATTTACCTGCGGCTGATGCACAAAATCTCATATAAAACAAGAATTTGAAGGGATGATGCGAGTATCAGGTGGTATGTTTGGTGCTCAGGAAGGGATGGAGTGGCCAATAAAAGTCGCGGGTACGGTTACTATTGAATCAGGAAAGGAATAGCTTGTAAACAGAAATCAGTGAACTAGAAACGACTTTCAAGCAAAGCACGTGCTTTAACTGCATAAATTGAAGTCGGCTCACGCACGATAAGCTCTTCCAAAATAGTACGTGCTTCCTTCTTTCTATTCAAATCAAGATACACCTCAGCCTGAAGTAGGGTTGCATTGTGTATTTTGTGATCTGGGAATGATGTGGTTAAATCATCAAGAGCGCTGAGTGCTTGCGCAAGGTCATCCTGCTTGATAAAGGTTAGGGCAAGATAGTAGAATGCATAATCTCCTAACCTGGTCTTGACAAGATCCTTTAGGCTGTCTTTAACCGCATCGAGTTGACCGCTTTGATAAAGAAAAATCGAGTATCCAAGAAACTTGAAGGATGTCGTATCTAAACGGGCATTTTCAATCATATAGAGTTTTTCAAGAGCATCGTTGGCAAATATAGAGCCGGGGTAACGGCTAACTAATTTCAGATATTCATCGCGTGCCCCAAGGATATTACCAGTATATAGATAATCATCAGCTAAATGTAGCCTAAGCGCATCATTGTCATGAGCGCCCAGACAGTCGTAGTATTTTCTTAGTAGCTCAATGCCCAAGCTATCCTGTTTAGTCATGAAATAACACGTATTGAGTTCAGTAATTATTGATAATTGTGGATTTTGATTTATAAGAGTTTTCAAACTGTCAATCTTACTATTTATTTCCAAGTTGAAAAAGATAAATAGTAATATCATCGGTCCTCAAGCAGTTTCCTGAAATACTCTCTTATGTACAATTCGTATTCTCTGGGGTATGATTCGCGCAGGGCTTTTTGGATTAGTTCCCGCAATTGGTCTTTACCGAGTTCTACAGGTAAGGCATCAGGATTTTCCCTAACAAGGAATTCATCACCGGGCTTGCTTTTGCGCTTCTTTTCATAATCTTCCTTGCGGATCGATTTCTGTGCATCAAGGAGTCTTGATATTATTTTTTTCTGGCGTTCAATAAGCTCACGGTCAAGTTTGTATTGGTATAAATCTTCTTCTGCCTGCTTCATTTCTTCGATTACCTGATCAAGCATACTCTGGTGTTGGTTCGGTCCAATATCACTGCGTAGTGATTCCAGCGCTTGACGCAGGGCGCGTTGTTTGCCGGCAAGCCTTTGCACCTGTGCTCTTTGATCAGGGGTCAACCCGCTAACTGGGATAGGAAAGAAGCCAGACATCGATTGGCTCAGAGACATCTGTCCTTGTGATAGCTTGGAGAGCGCTTGTAAAAAATTATCCATACCAGTTGATGAGCCACTTCCAGCCGCTTGTTCAAGCTTTTTGAGCATTTCGAGGCAAACAAGGTTAATTTGTTTCATTGCTTCCTGTGCATTTTGTTTGTATCCCTTAGCCTGTTTGGATTTCTCCATGTGCTTCATTGCCCTGGCAAGGTTCTTACCCATACTCGGCGTAATGTGAATACTCTTGACCTGTTGTGCATAAAGACTTTCAGCCACAGCTTTAGTGGCATTGATGATCTCGTTTTGTTGCGCTATGTCAAGTGTGTTGTCCTGAGCAAGACGCTCTTCAGTTTTGGAGATATCGATCAGCTGATTTACGATATCGAGTAGTTTCTTTCGTAGTTGCGCTGCTCGACCTTTAGTGAGTTTCTCATACAGCATTTGGAGATCCGCAGCCATCATTTTTAAACTCTTTTGTATTTCTTCGGGCGAGGGGGACATGTCGCCGGTCATATCCTGAGTTTGCTGGGCGAGTTCCTCTAGTTTTTGTTTTATGTCTTGCTCAAGACCTTCGGCGTCAGCGAGTTCCTGGAGCTCTTTGCCGAGTTCGGAAATAGCTTTCTTCAAATCGTCAATTTCTTGCTGGAGTGCTTGAATCTCTTCTTGTTTGAACGCTTGATCTATTTCCTCAGCCTGTTCGGCAAGCTCGTCCGCCATTTGTGCAAGTTCCTTCAATTTTTCTTCTTGTTGGAATCTTTTCAGGATCTCCAGAGTTCTCTTTATGGCTTTTGCTATTTCTTCCTGTTTCTTTTTCAAATCTTCAAGCGCCATTTGGATATCCTGGGGTCGTTTGTTCAGCGCGGTTTGTAGATTTTCCAAAGCCTTACGTAATTCATCGGGCGCAATTTCCTGTAGTATTCTTGTAATTTCCTGGAGATGCTCAATTGATTCCTGATCAAGGAGTACGCCCTGGTTCAATTTCTCGATGGTTTTTTCGAATTCAGTCTGCCATGCATCAATTTTCTCAAGGATTTTCTGTTCTGCGGAAATTGCGGTGCGCAATTTTTCCTGGTCAGCCCAGAGGAGTTCCCGCTCCCTCATTATTTTCTCGTGCAACCTTGAGATTTCATCCATTTCATCGGCGTGTTCTATTTGGAGATCCTCAAGTTCTCTTTGTACCAGTTCTTCTTTTCTGTCTACTTCTTCATAAATTGCTTCCATGGTGGGGAAGTAAATATAGTACATCTTGCTTTTACTCACCTTGCCGGCGTTGTCGGTAATTTCTGCAAAATAAGAAACTTCGTCGCCGGGCAGCATGCCAAGGTCTGACATATCCCACGCAAAATATACAGTATCTTCGATTGCACCTTGTTTTATAGCGAGTATTTTTTCATATTTGTTTTCAAAGCTATAACGGAACAATGCTTTTGTCAAACCATAGTCATCACTACACCTGATACTGATATCGATCTGCATATCATGGGGCAGGTGTATATTAAACCCCGGGTAGAAGATGTCGACAAGCGGTGGTAAATCAGGCACCGCATATAAGACTATCTGCTCTTTTATCTCAGTTGTCGATTTAAGATACAGAAAAGCTGTGTTGCTTTCTTTGACCTTGAACTCTGCGGCGAAGGTTTTGTCTTCACATTTCACATCGATCGTATCGTTCATGACTAGACTGCCCGAAACCAGGGGTTGTGATGTTTTACCTTTCATGGTTACTCGGGTTCCTTCCGGAACGATCAGTTGCCGGCCAGTTTTGACGTCGTCTTTGAGTTTTGTGTAAACTGGATATTTGAGAAGAAAAGTTAGTTCTTTAATGTATGCTGGTTCCAGTTGTTTCAGGAAATATTGTTCACTGGTGTGCTCGAGAAAAGCAAAATGATAAGCCAGTGATTTTTGCATCTTAATATTGTCTTGCACAAGACCATCGTGTACGGTGAGTTTTTTCTTGGTCGTTGTCTGATTTTCACTAAGGAAGAGCCTTACACTTTTCGGCAAATATACACCATTGAGCCATAGTTTTACCTCGACTGTAGAACCTTCAAGAAGTGTCGTTGTCCCGGGTTCCACGGTGTAGAAAATTTTATGATTCAATGAATACCAGAAGTGTCCGGGATGTATTACCGGGTGAAGCAATGCAAAAAAAATGGCGATCAACAGGAATCGCAGACCAACATCCATCGGTGTATACGATACGTATTTTTTGAAATCGATCTTTTTTATTTTCTCGGTTGCATTTGAAATATAGGCGTTTATTAGTTCAGATGAATATTTTTCTTTATTGTCTTTTTTAATAAATGACAGTTGAATACTGTTTACTAGCTCGCCTTTTAAGCCGATTTTTTCCTCAAGTATTTTTGCTCGTTTAATCAGGGAAACCGGTCGATAAAAGAACAGCGGGATAAGACCGACAATGCCAAAAAGCGGCGACTTGAGAAGAAGCAGGGCGACTGAAATCGATATTATCGTTGTGCCTAATGTGAAAAGCAGTAAAGTGGCTGAGTCAACGAGCTGCTGACGGCGTGAGAACTTTTTTACTTTATTTAGAATTAGATTGATATCTGACACTTGTACTTAGTGGGTTAAACTATAGACTATAATATTGATTCCCATCTTGATGGCGTCTTCCCTTTTTTCTGGTGGATCATTGTGAACATCAGGGTCTTCCCATCCATCGCCTAAATCGCATTCATAAGTGTAAAATACGACGAGTCGATTATCGTAAAACATGCCAAATCCCTGGGGAGGTTTGCCATCGTGCTCATGAATCTTAGGTAAACCATTGGGGAATTCATAAAAAGAATGATATATGTCATGGTCAAAGGGTAGTTCAATAAGCGGCGAATTGGGAAAGACCTTTTCTATTTCTTTTCGGAAAGTAGAATCCATGCCGTAATTGTCGTCGGCGTGGAGAAATCCGCCGGCGGCAAAATAATTCCTTAAAATTTTAACGTCTTCATCTGAAAAACGGACTTTACCGTGACCGGTCATATATAAATATGGATACTGGAATAATTCAGGGTCAGTAATCTCCACGTTTTCCTCTCGGGGCGCAGCCCGAATCGTGGTTCTTTCATTTATCGCCTCGAGCAAATTTGGCAAAGAAGAGGGGTCTGAATACCAATCACCACCACCTGAGTATTTAAGACGGGCGATTGTGAAGTCATACTGAGCAAAAAGCAATGTCATCATCATGAGGATATGCATAATATAATTATAAGTTATTAGATGTGGATGTCAACCCCGCACAGGAATGGTAAGTAGTTATTGGATTAGGAGACGGGGAGAAAAGGAGACAATACAACCCATGGCTGATCCCACATCCTTCCCGGTTTTTTTATTCCCCAATTATCTGGACCACAATTTTGCGCTGACGCGGTCGGTTGTCAAACTCGGCAAGGACAACTTGTTGCCATGTGCCCAGTAAGAGGCTACCGTTTTCAA
>JBARXC010000112.1:0-35569 GCA_049647125.1 bacterium
AGGGGGTTATACAGACTCTGATTTGAAAAATATCATTGCCCAGTTCAGACAACTGAAAGTTGTAAATGCCGGACCATGTCATTGTAGTGGCGACCGTTGCCAAGAGCTATTCGTCAATGAGTACAAAGACAATTTCCTTAATATTGGAGTTGGTAAAATCATTCAGATAGAATGATAATTTCATTTGCAAGCGGAAAAGGCGGTACTGGTAAGACAACGATTGCGACCAGTTATGCACTGTGGTTATCTCACAAACATAACCATCATCCAATTCAATTTCTCGATTGCGATGTGGAAGAACCCAATGCAGCGATTTTCTTGAAGCCGAAAATAAACAAAACCATATCAGTCGGTATCCAGATTCCAGTAGTTGATACAAAAAAATGCACATACTGCGGCAAATGTGCTGATATCTGTGCGTACAACGCAATAGCCGTTATTAAAAATACAAAACAGGTCCTTATCTTCGAAGAGTTGTGCCATGGTTGTGGCGGTTGTACACTCCTTTGTCCGGAAAATGCATTATCAGAAAAAAGTAAGGAAATCGGCGTTTTAGAAATGGGAAATGCAGGCACAATTAAATTTATACACGGCAAATTGAACATTGGAGAACCAATGGCACCACCACTCATCAGAGAAATCAAAAAGGAAAGACTGGGAGATAAAGAGAAACGGAGACATGGTGAAAATGCTCAATTATCAATTAACCAATTAACTAATCATCAATTCACTATTATAGATGTTCCTCCAGGAACTTCGTGTCCAGTGATCGAAGCAGTTAAAGGCTCTGATTATACTGTTTTGGTAACTGAACCAACACCTTTTGGCTTAAATGACTTGATACTTGCCGTTGATACGCTCCGGGTATTGAACCTGCGATTTGGGGTCGTCATCAACCGTGACGGCGTGGGCGATAAGAAAACAGAAGATTATTGCAGAAAAGAACACATCCCTATACTAATGCGCATCCCTCTGGATAGAGAGATTGCCGTTGCCTATTCCAAAGGAACCCCCCTGCTCGAAGTCAGTTCTCAATACAACATTGCATTCTCAAAACTTCATGAAGAAATTGTGAGCAATGCGTGAAGCAAATCCTGGTGATCAGTGGAAAAGGTGGTACTGGGAAAACCGTTGTCGCCGCAAGTTTAGCAGCCCTCGCTAATAAAAGTGTCATTGCAGACTGTGATGTTGATGCTGCTGACCTCCACCTATTGCTCCACCCCGAAATAAGACAAACTCAGATCTTCACTGGATTGCCAAAAGCAGTCATTGATCAGGAAAAATGCACGAGCTGTGGCGGGTGCGTTGAGGTATGTAAGTACAATGCAATATTGAAAAACGATGAGCTTCAATTCAAAATAGATACGATTTCATGCGAAGGCTGCGCAGTCTGCACACATGTTTGCCCAGTAAGTGCCATATTTATGACCAAACATGAAGCAGGACAGTGGTTTATTTCAGAAACGCAATTCGGCACCATGGTCCATGCGAAATTAGGTATTGCTGAAGAGAACTCTGGGATGCTCGTAACCACCGTTAGAAAAGAAGCTCAGGCAATCGCGCAAAAAAACAATCTGGAATATGTAATAATTGACGGACCGCCAGGTATTGGGTGTCCAGTTATCGCATCACTCACGGGTGTTGATATTGCATTAATTGTCACTGAACCAACTCTCTCAGGGATCCATGATATGACACGGGTATTAAAACTTGCTAATAGCCTTGGTATCAAGGCAGCCTGTGTAATAAATAAGTACGATATTAACATAAACAACACTGAAAAAATTTCGGATCTGTGTCACAATACTGAAACGCCGATCTTCGGGAAAATACCATACGATGAATCAGTCATTGAATCAATAGTCGCAGGTGTACCTCTAACCATGCATGTAAATAATGATACAACGGCGGTACTTAAACAAATCTGGCAGCAATTGAAAAAATATTAGACAACCATAACTCCTCTGAACAAACAGGTGTAACTGGAGCATGTCAGATTTCCTTGATTAATAGTATAAACTGAGTATTATTTCAATGAGTACATTATCATGGCCAAACTACTAATTGTCTCAAACAGACTTCCCATCACCGTAACTAAAAGGGAAAGCAGTCTGAAGTTGCACTCCAGTGTTGGCGGTCTTGCGACTGGTCTTGATGCTTTCCACAAATCACACAAGAGCCTGTGGATCGGTTGGCCAGGGTATGTTGCTGGCAAGGATGCAATGGAGAAAAAAATAATAAAAAGAAAATTGGCTGCCAAAAATTGCTACCCTGTCTTCTTATCACCCTATGATGTTGAAAACTATTACCACGGTTTTTGTAACAAAGTCATCTGGCCGTTATTCCACTATTTTACTGAACATGCTGTCTACGAAAAAAGTTTCTGGAAGGCATACAAACGGGTCAATGAACAGTTTTGTGAAACAGTAAGTGCTATCGCCAAGCCGGGCGATAGAATTTGGATCCATGATTATCAACTTATGCTATTACCAAAGCTCTTGCGCCAGAAAAACCCTAATGCGACCATAGGTTTCTTTTTACACATCCCATTTCCATCCTCCGAGATTTTCCGACTCCTGCCCTGTCGCACGGAAATAATCGAAGGTCTTTTAGGCGCTGATCTCATTGGATTTCACACGCATGATTATGTTCATTACTTTGCCGAAAGTACCCGTCGTCTCCTCGGGTATGAATATACATTAGGACAAATAAATACAGTTCAGCGCAAGGTCATGGTCGATGCTTTTCCCATGGGGATAGATTACAATAGGTTTAATCAGGCGAACGGCAATACATACGTTCACAAAGAAACAATAAGAATACGAAAAAAACTGGGCGATCGTAAGATAATCGTCAGTATCGATCGCTTGGATTACACAAAGGGTATTGCTGAAAGGTTAGAAGCCTTTGATCTTTTCTTGGAAAAAAATCCCGAATACAAGAAAAAGGTAACCCTCATCCTCGTTGCAGTACCATCGCGTACCGGTGTTGAACAGTACGCCGTACTAAAAAAACACGTCGATGAGCTAATCAGTAGAATCAATGGTAAGTATGGTGACATAGGCTGGGTACCGATATGGTATTTGTATCGCCTCATACCTTTTGACAAATTGGTCCCCCTTTACTCAATTGGAGATGTCGCACTTATCACACCATTGCGCGATGGCATGAACCTAATCGCAAAAGAATATATTGCAAGTAAACCCGATGCAACAGGCGTTTTGATACTCAGTGAAATGACTGGAGCTGCCCGCGAACTAGGTGAGGCATTTATCGTCAATCCTAACAACAGAGAGCAAATCGCCGAAGCGATCAAGCAGGCGTTAGTGATGTCAAGTGAAGAACAGATACGTCGTAATACGGTAATGCAAAAACGTTTACAACGGTACACCATCGAACGATGGGCACACGATTTTATGGAAAGACTACACCATATAAAGCGACTGCAAGCAGACTCGCATATTAGCAAACTGACTTCCAGCATCAAGCGCGCCCTTATCAGCGATTACGCAAAGAGCAAGGATCGACTAATATTGCTCGATTATGACGGCACTCTAACATCTTTTAGTGAAAATCCTTATGACGCCCGCCCTGATGCAGAAATCAATAAAATATTACGTAAATTGACAAACGAACAAAGAAACGTACTGGTAATTGTAAGTGGACGTCGCCGGGATACACTCGACAAATGGTTCAATTCGCAGAAGATTAATCTGATTGCCGAACATGGTATCTGGTTAAAAGACCAAAGTCAAAAATGGCAACTCATCGAACGGTTAGAAAATAAATGGAAGGTGCAGATCAAGCCGATATTAGATGTTTTTGTCGATCGAACACCGGGTTCGTTTATTGAAGAAAAAGAATATTCACTTGTCTGGCATTATCGTAAAGCCGATCCCAAATTGGCACTGATCAGATCCGGTGAACTAAAAGAAACCCTGCGATATCTTACTGGTGACCTTAACCTGGGTGTTCTCGAGGGAAGCAAAGTAATAGAGATAAAAAACTCTGGTATAAACAAGGGACGTGCAGCATTAAAGTGGATTAAAAGCAAAAAGTGGGATTTTATATTGGCGATAGGCGATGATTGGACTGACGAAGATGTCTTTTTAATGCTGCCGGATGGCGCTTACTCAATCAAAGTTGGATACGGTGTTTCAGAAGCGCGTTATAGTATTGACGACCCGCCAGCAGTCAGAAAACTGTTAAAGGCAATGATCAAAGGAGGAAATTTCCGTGGCTTACCGAATAGATGATTACGCAAAGATAGTTGATCAAGAAGTAATGTTTGAAATCTTTAAAGCAGCCCGGCAGCTCTGTGGTAAATCTATCGTGCATATCAACTCAACATATTATGGCGGCGGTGTTGCAGAAATGCTAAGTGCTCTTGTGCCGCTGATGAATGATACCAGCACAGAAACAGGTTGGCGCCAGCTGCGCGGTTCTCCTGACTTTTTTAACATAACCAGGAAATTCCACAATGCCCTCCAAGGCGACGATATCCATCTTACTGAAATGAAGAAAAAGCTCTACATTGAGGCGAATGAAGATTTCTCAACCTATACCCATATTGACCACGACTGTGTTATTGTCCACGACCCGCAGCCTCTCCCCCTTATTAAGTTCTATAAGAAAAAGCAACCCTGGATATGGCGCGTCCATGTCGATCTATCACATCCGAATACAAAACTGTGGGATTTCTTCAAGAACCATATTTTGAGATATGATTTGGTAATAGTCTCACATAAACAATATCAGAGAAAAGAGATGCCTGTTGAACAAAGGGTAATCCATCCAGCAATCGATCCCTTGTCACCAAAGAATATCGATATTTCTGATAAAACTATCGAGAAAGCCCTAAAAAAATTCAAGATCCCGATCGATAAACCTTTTCTTTGCCAGATATCACGTTTTGATAAATGGAAAGACCCCGAAGGTGTCATCGATATCTTCAGACTCGTTAAAGAAAAAATTGACTGCCGGTTGGTGCTTTGCGGCAGTGCTGCTACTGATGATCCGGAAGGCAGTCAAACATACGAACGGGTACGCAAAAAAGCCAATAATCACGCCAAAGATGGTGATATCATACTCATCACATCGCTCAATAATATCCTGGTAAATGCGCTTCAACGTAAGGCCGCCGTTATTATACAAAAATCCTTAAGAGAGGGTTTTGGTCTTACGGTCACTGAAGGTTTATGGAAAGAAAAAGCAGTCGTCGCATCAAAAGTAGGAGGTATACCGCTCCAGATACGAAATGGCGAGAGTGGTTTCTTAGTGCCTCCGAAAGCCACTAAGGAATTCGCTGAAATTATCGTTGAGATATTAAAGAACCCAAAACTCGCAAAGAAGGTTGGCCGAAAGGGCAAGGCGTACGTTAAAACCAATTTTTTGATCACACGGTTACTACTTGATTATTTAAAATTAGTTAACGAACTAATTCGTAGATAGCCGCAAGCATGGAGGTACAATGAGTAACCTTGATAAATTTGCCGAGGGTCTTCAATCACATATAATGAAGGACCTCGAGAAAACCTATTCCAAAAAAGTCATCGAGCACTGGAAAAATCCAAAAAACTGGGGTATCATGAATGACGCTGATGGTTATGGTAAAGTTACCGGGCCTTGTGGCGACACCATGGAGTTCTCAATAAAAGTCAAGGATAATGTCATAATAAGCTGTACCTTTGATACGGATGGCTGCGGCACAACGATCGCTTGTGCAAGTATCATAACCGAAATGGTAACCAATAAACCAATTAGCTATGCAAAAAGCATTGCCCAAAACTCGGTGCTTGACGCCTGTGGCGGTTTACCTGAAGACACCATGCACTGCGCCACTTTAGCAGCCAATACTTTGCACGCAACCATAGAAAATTACGAGGAGACAAAAAGCCACCTATGGAAAAAATTATATAGGAAATAATGAAGAAAATTATTTTAATACTAATTATATGCCTCTCCCCTATTCTTGCTGACAAAATTGGTATAACAATTCTCTATAATAACATTGCCTATAATGATGATTTAACGACTGCCTGGGGATTTTCATGTTTTATTAGAGGTCTTGAAAAAAATATTCTTTTTGACACAGGCGGCGATGGTAAAATACTGCTCGATAATATAAAAAAGCTAAAGGTCAAAATAGACGATATTGAAATTGTATTTTTGTCACATATTCATCATGACCATGTTGGCGCATTATGGAATGTTATTGAAAAAAATAATGAAGTCACAGTCTATCTACCAATATCATTTCCTGGGGAATTCAAAGAGCGTGTTAAAAAATCAGGGGCTGTACTTATCTCGGTTGATAAACCAATCCGGATATGTGAAGATGTCTATTCGAGTGGCGAACTCGGCGGCATATGGCTAAAAGAACAGTCATTAATTATTAATACAAAAAAGGGATTAATTATTGTTACTGGCTGTGCGCATCCTGGTATAGTAAATATAGTTAAAACAGCAAAGGAATTCCTGAATAAAAATATCTATCTAGTTATGGGTGGATTTCATTTAAGGTCATATAGCGAAAACGAAGTAAAAAATATTATAAAAGAATTAAAGGAATTAGAAGTTACAAAAGTAGGACCGAGTCATTGTACTGGTGAAAGACCGATTGAACTCTTCAGAGAATCCTGGGGAGAAGATTTTTTTGATCTTGGATGCGGGGCAATATTTGAATTAGAATTTGAAGACTAATACAATAAACTAATCCCGCAGACTCTCATCAATACTTCCATCAGGCAACATCCAATCTAGATGCGGCTCTCCCTTTTCTTCCATGTGATATCTGAGATAACTTTCCCAATCACCCCTGCAATAAAGCTCGACCCATTTTTTATCCAATTTCCCTACCTCATAATACATTTTCAGAGGGCAGCAGGAATACCATTTACATTCAGCTATTAAAACCCCAAGTTTTTTATAATTTTTTGTCATCTCTTCTAACAAAGAATCACCATAGCAAAGTGCAGCAGGATGCTGCACCGGAAAGATTTTTTTCTCTTGTGCATAATAAAACTTGCCAAAAACTTTAGATGAATTTAAATCAATAGCAAATTTTTGAAAAATATATCTCGTGGCGTGATAGCCAAGCGGCACAACTACCTCGGGATTTATCAATGCTATTTCTTTGTCCAAATATTCGCTACAGGCCTGGATTTCATCCTGTTTCGGTTTTCTATTTTTGGGAAGCCTACACTTTATGAGATTTGTTATATATATCTCATTACGACTGATACTTGCCTTAAGGAGTAGTTCATCAAACTTTTTTCCGGACGGCCCGATAAACATTTTACCAGCCCAATCTTCCTTTTCTCCAGGGGCTTGGGCAATGAGCATCATTCTCGAATCTATATTTCCTTCACCACACAGTACATGTTTCCTTGTTAGGTACAAACTGCATTTATTACAACATTTTATTTTTTTATTTAGTTCAGCAATATATTCTATTTTATTATGTGCATCTCTGGGAAACAATTCCAATATCATATGATAATAATTCTATTCAAACCAACAAATCTGTCAAGGGATGAAATCAATCTCTTGACGATTTAAATTATTTTTATATTATAGAGTATGCAAATTCTTGCAATTACAGATATTCATGGTCATGAACATTTTGATAATACTATTGCAAAAGCAGTAAGTAACGCAGATCTTATCTTGATTGGTGGAGATATTACAAATTTTGGTGGTGAAAAAGAGGCAAACCCGATCTTACAAAACATTAATCAGCTGAATAATCAAATCCTCGCTATACCAGGAAACTGTGATCAGCACAGCGTAAACAAACTTCTAATGTCTAAAGGAATCAATCTTCATGGCGAGAGTAGAACGATTGATAATATCACATTCTATGGTCTTGGTGGATGTAGTAAAACACCATTTCATACTCCCCAGGAATATACTGAATCTGAAATTGAAGAAATTATGAATCGTTTTAAAAAAACAGACGCGCGATTTCATATTCTTCTCAGCCATGCACCGCCCGCCAAAACAAAACTGGACAGAACACTCACGGGACTCCACGTTGGTTCCAAGACAATCCGTACATTCATCGAACACTTCAAACCTGACCTTGTGGTTTGCGGACACATTCACGAAGCCCACGGTGTGGATAAAATCGGCGAAACTGTTATGCTTAACCCCGGGCAGTTTCCTAAACACTATGCCGTAATCGATCTGTCAGATAAAATAACCTATTGTTTGTATTGAACGAAAGAGATCAATTCAATAGGGTCTTCCCTACTTGCACTGCCAGTTCTTCGAGGAGCTTTGGGACCTGCCCTCGTTTTACGGAGCTCACGCATTGTGGGGATTCATCAGGCTTGAAAAATGAACCACCTGGCGTCTCGCCAAAAAATGTAGTTGCACCATTTATGGTGCATGAAAATGTAAGATAACGGTCTGGTATATGCGAAGTAAATAATCCTTCATTTTTCCGCCTCAATAATCGCAAAATATTGTGTATCTTCAGCTACCGGGAATAAGTCCATAGGATTTTCTGCCCATATAGCCGAGGTTATTATATGTGTCTTTACTTTCTTGAAGCCAGTTTTAGTTATGTCATTAATCAGATATTTTTCTATCCATCCCCTCTCGAGCCCATGTTGTTTTGCCAACTTTGCAGAATTACTATTTTCCTCGACAAAAGAATGCATTGCTACTAATCTACCCCCATGTTTTAGCGTCCTGTAAACTTCTTCTAAAACCAGACCTGTAACCGGTATATTATTGAACCCCGCCAGAGATGTAGCATAATTTAAAACATCATCCTTGAAAGGCAAATGTTTAGCATTAAACGCTACCGCCAAGAATTCCTTTGAATATTTTTCCTCCATCTTCCTTTTTGTCCAGATTAATACATTTGGATCAACATCAGTCGCGATGGGGTAGAAATTGGCTTTTGATTTCAGTAGGGTTTCAAACAGACCTCCTAAACCGGTTGCTATATCAACCACGAAGCCCTGAAAGTCATCAATATAATTTTTCATTTCATTCAACCAAATTTTTTGAGCTTCTCTTGTCTCTTTATTAATATATCGCCTATATTGTTGCCTCAATCTTTCCATCTTCATATCAGAGAAAATGCTTTTATCCCATCTCCATTTTTTGTGAGACAATTTATCGCTTATCATTATATGTACACTCTCTATTAAAGCATATCTTTCTTCACATGATGAACACCTAAATGCTTCATCAATCGCACCTTTACAAATTGGAGAGCACAGTAGCGTATAAGCTGAAACATGTTTTAAAGCTCCTATAGATTTTTATTTCGGACAACGTACCGAGCGTATCTGAAGTCCAGTCGTAATGCCGATTTGGACGGAGTGCAGAAGGCACGGAGCCAGATAGACCTTGTTGTGCGCCGTTGCAATTTTTTTATTTAATAATATGACCATTTTTCTTTATATGCTTTTTTATTTTCTAAGTCTATATATTCTATGAAAACATCACCATTATCATAATATCCATCTATACGTGTAAATATAGGCTGTATCTTAACAATTACCATACTTGGTTTATTTTTCCACTGTTTAATTGCATCAGGATCTCTTTTTCTAATAATTTCTGTATATTTTTTATTTTCTTTTGATAACATTAATCCTAAAACATTAGCTTTTCCTTCTATTTCTACTTTATCTTTACATAATGCAACTCTTGGATTATTCCTAATTTGTGTACATTTCCTAGAATGTTCCCAGGTAAAAAAATATATGTCTAATTTATCATTAGCTACATTGATATTCCTTGCCATTACAACATTATTTGCTGAAGTTGCTAAAACCATTATTGAATTTTCTTTATTCTCAAGAAATTTTATCAATTTTTCCTTTGCTTTTTCATATTCTATTTCTTCTTTAATATTCTTATCCATAATAATATCTCCTTTTGTTAATTATTTATTGCAATGGCGCATAACGTTTCGCAAACGGGCGAAGCTGCAGTGTCGCAGGTTTTGCCATTCGCAAAACCTGTGACACGTTGCAGTTTGGGGCGGAGGGGAACGAAACATTCCATGTTACCCCCGTAGCCGCCCTTTGCGTGTTGTACGATGTGCCGATCCACCTCTTTTTACCTTGATTTTGGCAGTAAATAATGAATGCAATATTAATAAGATACAACCGACTTTAATTTCTTTGCACTAGCAATAGTACTTTTAATTTCTTTAGGTAAGGGTGCTATTCCTTTAAATTTTGATTTATCGACAAAATTAATAAGCGTTTTTCTTAATTTAGCAGGAGTCCATTTTGACAATTTATCTAAGGTATCAACACCCGCATCATAATATAGTTTTGCTCTAATACCTTTGACACCACTAATTTGACAAAGATCAGACAATTTCACATACTCTATGATTTTATTGAGTTGTATCCCTGTAGATTTTGCTAGTCTAAGTCTTGCTTGTTTAGTATTAGCATTTTCTATCATTTGAGAGACATTTATAATTCCGTTTTCTTTAAGTGCATCTAAATGTTTTTTCTCAATATGCTTAAACCCTTTGAGCTCGAATGGCTTTTTTGTTTTATTTATTTCTCCTGACCTACATACTAGAGCTAGCTTTGCTAAATCTGCATTTGAAATAAATGAGTAAAATAAGGCGATACTCCGTAAAGACTGCTTTAGAGCACTTTTATTATCATTATGATGATTTATAAATCCAATTAGATCTGCCTTATTTGAATTAATTAGGTTGTGTTTTCTTTTTTCTAATAGATATTTTTCATAATTTTCAACCCTTAAAATTAAACCATTGATTACATGCTCCTTTTTGCCTTTTCGTTTCAAAAAAGTAGCGAAATCATCTCTGTTATTCATAATATTGCATTCTCCTTAATTTTTTATAATTCTGCCAATCAATTCTAGGTTAATTATGGCCGGCATTTCGTACAACTTGTTTTTATCCGCATTGCAGATATACATCCAATTTTGCAGTGATATCGGAACCAAGTTGCCGACACCCGGCACTGCCGATGAAACGCTAACCCTACCTGATTCTTCTTTTAAAATCCTGATCATTGAATTCATGCAATTTATTATAAATGATATCCCCGTGGTGTCAAGAAATATAGCAGAAACTTGGACACATCTTTATCCCTTGATAAGGAACTTCTCGATGCGCCCCCTTTCTGGGGGACTTACTCGAAGAGTAAAGAATTACTGTTCGAGCTTTGTCGAGAACACACATATCGTGGATGAAATGATAAATTGAACAATTGCCTAAAAGGTCTTCTAGAAATTCTCCTTGCGGCTTTTTCCAAATCTTCTGCACCAAGGCAAATATCCTTCCGATTAGATATTCATTTCCTTCATCTTACCATTGTTGAGTGTATATAGAATATCGGTCGTCCTCTTTAAGAATTCACGATTCTGAGAGATAGTGATATATGAAAGATCCGGTTCATTTAATATCTCAATAATCTTTTCAACAGTTTCCTCATCCAATCCAATGGTCGGCTCATCAAGTAAAAGTATCTTCGGTTTCAGCACCAGAATTGTCGCCAAGGCAAGCTTCCTTTTCTCTCCACCGGATAGATCATATGGTGGTCTGACTTCAAATCCTTCAAGGCCTACATTTATTAGCGTCTCCTTTACGGCCTTTTTGACCTCTTCTCTATCTATGCCAAAGTTAAGCGGTCCGAACGACACCTCTTCTCTCACGCTTGGACAGAATAACTGGTCGTCTGAATTCTGGAAAAGAAATCCGATTTTCTCTCTAACCTCCCTAAAATCTGCTTGCTCTACCCTTATCTTGCCGCATATCTCAACATGACCTTCATAGGGTTGTATAAGCCCCATAATAACATAAAAAAGCGTCGTTTTTCCAGAACCATTAGGTCCGATAATACCAACCCTATCACCAAGTCGGAGCGTAAAACTGAGGTCATTAAGCAGATTCATCTTTGAAGGATAGCTAAAGCTAATGTTACTCAGCTTTATCAGTGTATTATTTTTGCCCACTGCAAAATTCCCAGCGATATAATACTTAAGAGCATAAATGTACCAAAAACAAAATCCATTTTATCTATTTTGAAATGGTCCAGAAGCCAGTATTTCCCCTTGAATCCTCGGCAGATCATTGCTTTATGAACTTGTTCTGAAAGATCATAACTCCTCAACAATAGAGTGCCAATGACATATCCATATGTTCTGTATGTAAGTAACGATGTTCTGGGTCTGAATCCTCGCACCCTCAGGGTATTCCTTAAGGTTCCGTACTCGTCTGAAAGAACATACACATATCTGTACAAGAGAAAAAAGAGATAGATGAGCTTGTCCGGTATGTGAAGATGACTGAATGCATGCACTAACTCAAAAATGCCACAGGACGAGATCATTGCAATCCACGTAAGGACTATGGCATTGCATTTTATAGTAATAAGAAGTGTATGGACTATTCCTTCATAGGTAATATTCAAGTTTCCGAGGGAAAAGATGATATTACCAGGAAGGGAAAAGGGAAGAATGAACCACAGTACAATTATAAAAAAATTCACTATCAAAAGACGCCGCAGTATTAATTTGATATTCAGACGTACAAGAATTAAAAAAATCATCGAAAATGCCAGAGCCAATCCAGCAACGATAACTTTATCAGTGATTGCCACAATAACCGAAAATATTACGGCATAGACTATTCTGATCCTTGGGTCAATATCAGATATGATGGAATCAACCCGTGTGAACGCTTGTTCAATCACTTCTTTTTACTCTTGAAATACATAATGAGTCCCATAATACCGATTATATAACCGATACCTCCAATTACATCAATGAATGAAATTGTCCTTTGCCTCTGGGCAAGTATCCGGAACAGCGGTCTCATCTCCTGCTCAATTACTTGTTCAACGATGTCTTTTATGTCTTCTTTGCTAATATACTCATCTGTTTTTGGATTCTCTGTGATTATTGCCGGTTTCGAAGTCACTTTTTTCTTAAGTGGTTTTTCAATCGTGGGGATATCCTTCTCTTTGATTACAGTCTCAGCGCGGTGCCCCATTCCAGCATTGAGAACAATCTTCAGTTCCGTCTTTTCAGGGATCAAAAAAGAATACTCGCCATTTTTGTCTGTTTCACCATCAAGTAATTTCATGTCACGGGCGTTGAAAACCTCTATTATCCCTGAGACTACAGGTTTGCCATTACTGTAATAACTCTGCGTAAAAATCTGCTTGCCCTCAACATATGCAAAGATATTAACCTTGTGCGCTGAGCCAACGGAAATTACACCCAATAACAAAAATATGTACTTTATTCTCTTCATATTGCAATTCCTTCCAAGATTTTCGGCCTTACTTTCCTGAGAAATCCAACCACAGATGCAGTGATAATCCCCTCTATTACCATTACTGGAAAGTGGGCAATAACAACAAGTTTAGCCGCGGCCATAAATTCCTCGCCAGTAAATACTAATGAAGAAGCAACAAGTGTTGCGGATATGAATACCGAAATGAATCCAGCAGCAAATCCGGCGATCATTGCCAGTATTCTATTTTTGCCACGGATCAGGGCGGAGAATAAATAAAAACATATTACTGCAGGCAAAGCCATGTTGACTGTATTTATGCCAAGTGTCGTAATTCCACCGAACTGAAAAAGGACTGCCTGCAAAAGGAGAGCGACGAGCAGAGCAGGAAATGATGCCCAACCCAGAATGATGCCAACTATTCCATTTAGGACTAAATGAACATTGGTGGGACCCAAAGGTACATGAATCAAGGAAGCAACAAAAAATGCTGACGATAAAACTGCAACCCTTGGTGTTTTATCATAGTCTATTTTTTTTAAACCCACTCCACAGCCAATTACAGCGGTTGCTGCACCTATGACAAGCACAGGTGCAGCAAGAACTCCCTCTGATATATGCATTTCTATCTTCTATTCCATATCCACAGCCTTAATCCAGATCAATGCGCCTATCTCTACTGGATAGTACTTGCCATCATCTGGATTGAGCATCTTCTCTTCTGCCTCACTCAATGCAGCGAATCCCCACCAACCCGATTTTGGCATTGCATAAGAGAAGACACCGTTGGCATCGGTCTTAATCACTTGGGTAACAAATGGTCCAGCCGGTGCTTGGTATTTTCCATCTTTATTATAGTATTCCACCTCAACATCAACGAATGGTACCGGGTTACCATTAACCTTAACAAGACCTCTGAAAAGATTGCCGGTATATAGTCCGTAGGGTCTAGTAAGGGGAATTATTTCGGTCTTCAAACCTATTTCAACATCCCAACCCTGTTCCAGACCGAAAGCATTCACCACTGCTTTTGTATAATGCACAATAAATTTCTCTTCTGCAGGTTCCCAATATGGCTCTGGTTCCAAATAGAATACATAATCGCCTGGTCGTTTTATTTGATATATAGCTTTCCATGCAGTGAAATTATCTATTTTGTATTCATCCAAATTCTCCACCAGGTTTTCCTTTTTCTCTCCCTTTATCATAACACCGAATTCTGCAGGACCTATCATGTTCATCATGTCACCTTCAAATGGGTGGCAGAACATTAAGTCAATGGTAATCTGCATGTCTGCTGGATTTTCTACGATATCTGTGTTCGGTACAATCACCTGGAAATGACCATATAGTGGAACGACAAAAACTAATATCATCGACGCTACTAATGCTCTATGCACTTCTGACATCTTACCCCCTAATCTTTTATCTATCTTTTCTATCTCCCTCGCAATCATCATTAGAATTCATAATGCAGACCTGTAGTTGCGACATTACCTGCACCTGATTCAAAACCACCTGAAATACCACAATCGAATGCGAACCCTTCTAAAATCTCGTATCGGATACCGATAAGCCAGGCATTGAGGTCATCTTCATTCCCTGAAGCCTCTGCCCCAACGGCAATCTCTTCCAGCTCAAAGATCAGTGCTAAGGCGTAGACTGCTGTACCTGTCTGTCCTTCAATGCCGGTTGCCTCATAGCCAATGTTCCCATCTATTTCGATTGGACCGAAACAATATGTAATGATTCCATTGAGGTTGTACGGTGTGTCGCCAAGGCCTCCAGTAATTGAGACAGCGAACAAGTCAGGCATTAGCGCAAATTTCAGACCCAGTTCTGCTTGACCAAAACCTTTTGTTTCATCAGGTTTGACTGTATAACCGAAACCAACGCCAATGTCCATTCTTTCAGTTAAACCATGCTTAAAGCCCAAACTGAGCGATGCCTGTTCTTCCCAAAAATCACCGCCGAGTTCCAGCTCACAACCATTCTGCTCTACAATTCCAGCGTCATCAGTTGCAAATGGCCTTGCTGCTTCAAGACAACCCACCGAGACCACTGATATAATCGTTATTAACCACAAGACCCTTTTCATTTAACCTCCTTTAGTCGTGTTACTTTTTCTAGAATAATAACACATTATAATCAAGAATCCCGAAGTGTCAAGAAAAGAAATGACTGTGTCTAAACAGTTGATTTTTCCGTACTTTTGAATATAATATATTATGGAAATAACCAAGCAAACCGCGGTTGACGATGTACTGAAAGGATATCCGGCTCTTACCAGAGTCTTCATCCAGTTTGGTCTGCCCTGCCTTGTATGCGGTGAGGCATTCTGGGGTACTATTGAAGAACTAGCTCAACAGAACAATGTTGACCCTGAACATTTGGTTAAAAAACTCAATGAAAAAAGGCATGAAATCGATGAAAAAATATAAGTTTTGTCCTATCTGCAAGAATTGCTTAGTACTTCGAAAAAAAGAGGGAAATCTGCGTTTGACGTGCAAAACCTGCGGCTGGACACATTATGACAATCCCTTACCAAGTATCGCCGCATTTGTGCGTAATGAAAACGGCGAAATACTCCTCATTAAAAGAGGAGTGGCACCTGGTAAAGGCAAATGGGCACTACCTACCGGGTTTATGGAACAACATGAAAATCCTGAACAGGCAGTAGTCAGAGAATTGAAAGAAGAAACTAATATCAAGGGCTCAATTAAGAATCTCATCGGCGTCTATACAGAAATGACAAGGGTTTACGGAAATATTGTATTGATCGGATATAATCTCAAATACATCAGTGGCAAACCAAAACCCGGTTCAGATACCACCGACGTAAGATTTGTGCCGGTTAAGAAGTTACCGCAGATAATTTTCAAGAGTCACCGTGCGCTAATTAAAGACGCCCTGGAAAAATGCCCGGCTACATTGATCGAAGTTCTGAAATCGAAAATCACTGAAGCAAGGATCACGCATACTCAATTGTTCTACAAAGGAAGTATGGGGATTGATGCCCGGATTATGATGGCTGCGAATCTTATTCCTGGGGAAAAAGTCCAGGTTCTCAATTATAATAACGGCGAACGCCTGGAGACATATGTAATTAAAGAAAAAGCCGATTCAGGCAAGATGGTCCTTTACGGTCCAGCATCGCTTAAAGGCAAAGTGGGTGATAAATTCTGCATCCTTTCCTATGCGCTGGTTAACTCTAACCATGCAGAAAACCTGAAAGCAAGCATCGTAATTCTCAATGAAAGGAACAGAATAAAACGAAGACGTATATAGAATGTATCCCCTGTTTTTTTAAGCAGGCGTTGGTTGCCGCAAAAATCGCCAAACTCGATGAACACAAGATTAAAGAAATCTTTGATCATATTGCATCTTTACTGCCCAATATATCAATGACCACAACACCGCCTGAAATGGGTATGCTTATCTACAAAGCAATCTACCAAACTGCGGATATTGATGATCCCTTCAAACAAATAAAACAGCAGTGTACAGCACAGCTTATGTCCCGCTATGCCGAATTCAAAGAGCAGATAGTTGATTCAGAAGACCCTCTTTACACTGCTTTGAAATTCGCTTGTCTTGGCAATGCCATCGATTTTGGAGCGAACCCTAACTTCGATATTACAAAAGATTTGGAAGATCTTTCTGATAAGGATTTTGATGTTTGTGAATATGATAAGTTTCGCAATACCTTGAAAACCGCATCCAACGTCCTCTTTATCGCTGATAACGCAGGAGAAACAGTATTTGACAGGCTGCTCATTGAGCAACTCGGTAAACCAGTAAAGTATGCAGTACGCAGTAAACCTATTATAAATGACGCAACGATTGAAGATGCACAAAATGCTGGTATTGATAAGGTTGCTGAGATAATCAGTTCAGGTTGTGATGCACCCGGCACTATTTTAAAACTGTGCTCTGAAGAATTCAAACGGATTTTCAGTACTGCAGACATGGTCATCAGCAAAGGCCAAGGTAATTATGAAACTCTGTCGGATCAAAAGCGTTCGATTTTCTTTCTTCTGAAGATAAAGTGTCCAGTTATTGCCAGGGACATAGACATTGCTTGCGGGTCTATCGTTTTGGTAGAAAGCAAACATGGAAACTAAGTACACATATGGACCAGTGCCATCAAGGCGACTCGGATTTTCACTTGGCATCGATCTTATTCCTTTTAAGTACTGCAGTTTTGATTGTATATACTGCCAATTAGGTAAAACGACTAATAAAACAATTGCACGGAAAGAATACTTTCCTCCTCAAAAAATTCTGAAAGACGTAAAAGCAATAATAAAAAAAAGCGGCAATATCGACTATTTAACATTTTCAGGTTCGGGAGAACCGACCTTGCATTCAGGGATCGGTTATTTAATAGGTGAACTTAAAAAAATAACAAAAATACCTGTCGCTGTTTTAACCAACAGCTCATTGCTCTTTATGCCTGATGTACAGGAAGAATTGTCTAACGCAGATGTAGTGCTACCAACTCTATGTGGAACGACACAGGAAATCTTTAATAAAATAAATAGACCCATTCCAGATATTAATATTCAAAAAGTAATACGCGGCTTGATTGATTTTCGGCAACTCTACAAAGGACGAATCTGGCTTGAGATCATGTTGATTAAGGGTCTGAATGATGAACAATTGAATCTAGACAAACTAAGAATGGTAGTAGAAAAAATCGCCCCGGATAGAATACACCTAAATACTGTAGTAAGACCACCAAGTGAGAAATATGCTCTCCCTCTTTCAATAGATGAACTGCAAAGAATAGAAAAAATATTTGGCGATAATGCAGAAATAATCGCAAGTTTTAAGGCAAATAGAGAGTCGGCTTATCTTATTGATACGGAAAAAATAATTCTAGATATGATGCAAAGGCGACCAATAACGCTTGAGGATATATGCAGCGTAACCGGTCTTCATAGGAATGAAGTACTGAAATATCTGGATAAATTACATCGAGCTAAAAAAGTAAAACTAACTGAACACGATAAGCGCAATTATTATGAAATTCTTTGAGGAACATGTTCCACATATCCCCTCTCCCTTCCCCTCGACAGAACTCGGGACTTTCAGCCAGGGAGAGGGTGGGCCTTTGTCCTGAGTGAAATCGAAGGATGAAGGTCTATAAGGAGCTCTAATGCTTGAACCAAAGGATCTAAGCAAGGAACAATTGCTTGAACTATTACGAGATGCCGCAAAAAACTGGCTTGCCCATGATGGTTTGTGGTTTCAGGCAGTTGAAAATAAATATGATTTAGAAACCGCAATTGAGCTTGATGGCAAGGCATGGGAAAAATTCACTCAAATCGAGGCAAAGCGCATCATGAAAAGACTAAATATCGAACCTGGCGGCGGCATCCCGGCTTTGATACAGGCATTAAATTTTCGTTTCTATGCTTTCATCAATGTTCAAAAAGTAATAGAGACTACAGAAAATCGCTGTGTATTCCAGATGGTTGATTGCCGAGTACAAGCTGCGAGGAAAAGAAAAAACCTCCCTGATTTTCCATGCAAACCCGTTGGTATAATTGAATATGAATATTTCGCAAAGACGATCGACCCCCGGATAAAAACGCGCTGTATTGCCTGTCCGCCCGACCCCCATCCTGATGATTTTTACTGTTCATGGGAATTCACAATCGAAGACTGATAACACAAAAAAACCACATTTTAGATACCACCTGCGTGGTGCTTGCATATTGCTATTGCTACCAAACGTTATCCGTTACGACTCTACCCTCCTGATCAAACCTCACGCCCTCGCGTTCCAGAAGTTGTCTCTTCAATTTCCACCCTCCACCAAATCCACCGAGTGAACCATCTGTTCTAATCACCCGATGGCACGGAATAATAATAGGGAACGGATTTCTGGCTAAAGCAGTACCTACGGCACGCGCCGCACCAGGATGACCCAATTTCTTAGCCAATCTGCCATAAGTGCTCACCCAACCATACGGGATTTGTCTTTCAATTAATATAACCTTTTTTTGAAAATTATAAAGCTGTGTTAAATCAATATTACCAAAACTAAAATCTGTGGGCTTACCACTTAAAAAGTTTTCTAATTTTTTGCAAATCTTATCAATAATAGAAATACTACTAGGCACTGCGTCCGGATGTGCATTTTTAATAATGCACTTCATCTTCTTTCCTGACTTTGGCAGAAATACCCTGGTAATCATTGCATCCTCATTTTTTAGCTGCCACAGAATCCCTATCTCACCAAACTGGGACTGCACGAGCTTGTAGGATAAATGCTTCAACGTAGTTTTATACTCCTATTCCTCTTTCCTTAACCACATCCAATTTTTCATAATTTTCAGTGTATAGATTTTAAGAAGATTGTCAAGAAAAGTAAATAAGGTTGCGGAAAAAGTCATTTTCTGTCACCCCGAACTGGTTTGAGGGTCTCACTTTTCCGAAGAATTGTAGTGGCAGAGTTCACTCTGCAAATAACTTTTCCGAAGAATTGTAGTGGCAGAGTTCACTCTGCAAATAACATGCTTTCTAATACATATGGCGGATTTATAATATTGACATCGAACATGCATTTTGTATAATCGCATAAGCAGAAAATGATAAATGCAAGGATTGATGATAAACCTTTATATATAGCATGTGCGTTGATTGCATTGTTGGCATTATCCTGCTGTACCAAAGAATCTGAAAGTGCCTTAGAAGAACCAGGAACAATTTTTTTCGGGCAATATTCAACATCTCCTTAGATATATCCAGACCTGCGATCTTCATACTCTTTTGTGCAATCGGTATTAAAACCCGACCCGTACCGCACGCGAGCTCAAGCACATCTCCCCCGCACTTCTTCGCATATTCCACGTAAAACGGGATATCTTTAACAAAATCTCCTTGTTCGTAATCATAAAACCTCGCTATCCTATCAAACACCGCCTCACCTATAAATAACTCCTTACAGACTACTTTCTCATCGCCTGCTTTTTCATAAAGTACTTTCCCCAATAGGATACCGCTCACCACCAATTTACTTATCTCAACATGGCGACATCTTAACATTGTAGCATTCTAATATGTTAGCATGTTCGAATGAATTAAGTTTCACTATGGATGCCTTTTAGTGACCGGTTGACGAATTTGGTAAGTGATTTCATGATATCCTTTAGCTCATTTTCATATTTTATCCAGTAGTTGACACCGTCCTCTTTTGTTTCGTATCGTACAATTTCTAAACTTTTTAGCTTTGATAAATGGTAGCATGTTGTTGTCTTTGAACGATGAATAAATTTAGCTATTTCAGATAACGTCAGAGTTCCTTGTCTTATCAATAAACTGATAATCGCAAATTTGGCTGGTTCACCCAAGGCTCGTGCGACACGAGATTCTCGATAGAGAATCTCCTTCATTGGTCTCTTCTGTACTATTCTGTTCATTGACATCCCTCCCCATTTTTCATACTAGTTCCTCTGCTCATAAACACTCCTCCTTGTCCTAAATCCCCATATCGATATCTATGCATATGTTCGTATACTCAATTATACAATTATGGATAGGGGTTATTATATGTTGGATATGACCAAAGTCAAGGTGTGCGTGTAATCATGTTTTCCGTTATGTCCTGCATCATATTTTTCGCAACATAAAAAAGACTTTGCCGCTGTCGCGTTTTGGTTTGGTCATTTTTTTCAGACTCTCCCAACAACCCAATTCTTTAAAATGTGCTTTCTTAAAGGACTTTCTGATCTCGCTCAATCGGTAACCTCTTTCCTTATGCACCTCCACTACTCTGCGCCAATAGGGACCATGTTTAGCAAAACCGAATATTTTTAAGGTGGCGATATTTTTTTCAAAAATAGGCGGACAGATGTGAACCTCAAATAACTTATCAGTATTTTGTATAACACAAGGAGAATTGTCCTGCCAATTCACAGAAAGCCCATAGATCGTGTTGGTATCGAATATGAAAACACCGCCATTTTTCAACACCCTATTCACCTTGCGAAATACAGTATCGAGTTCTCGTTTGGTGAGTAAATAGTTCATGCTGTCAAACCAGCATGTAACAAGATCAAATTTATCGCGGATATACAAACGCTGCATTTTCTGACGTGTTAAATGTACGGTAACCTGCGCTTTACGTGCCCTTTGTCTTGCATACTTGAGCATGCAGGCTGAAGCATCAACACCGGTCACATCCATACTTTTTTTTGCCATTGCCACGGCAAACCGACCATCACCACAGCAGAGGTCTAAAAGCTTCTCAGGTTGAATCCGAAAACGACCGAACACCTTTGGCAGATATTCAACAAGCCGCTCACTGAAATGATAAGGACCCTTTGTGTACAAATCTGCAAATCCTTTATATAGTGTCATAATAGCGTGGTACAGTAGTATTTAATATTTCTGGTAAAACCAGCACAATAAATCGCCTTGATGTAGTCGCTCAATTCATCCCGCCCTTGTACAACAATTCATTATGTCGTCTTGAATCTTGAACTTTACAGGTAGAAACTTTTCCACAACCCAGATATTCGTCTCTGCGTGTTTTGTCAAAATTGGAATACTCACTCTCGATAGTGAGCTACTTCTAACAGTTGCCAATGCCATGTAGACGATTATTTGATCGACCATCCAATGGTCAATTACTGAACCAGATTCCTGGACATGCTTTAAGTGACGCGCAGCATCGCGACCAACATCCTCAGCTCTCTTCCTGATCTCACCGAGTGCGCTTGCCCCTATGCGACAACCACTATCATAAAAAGCAATTGCAGTCACAAAACAACCCGGCGATTGAGAGCGGACATAGGAAGTTTTGAAATTGGCGTTAGGGATGATTTCTTTAAAACCCTTTGTCATCCGTTCTGCAACCCGGGTATCTTTCAGGTGATGAGAAGCGATTGAAAACACTTCGATTTTGTCCAAATTTCCATGCTCGGTGATATCTATATTGGTTAGCTGAGCAGGCATAATACTTACTTCGATCTCGCCACCACCAGCCGGATAAAACCCATGTTTGTTAATATGTACTGAAACTGCAACATTCATCAGTCTCAAGAACTGGCAAAAAACCTCTTGGAAATAAATAATTGACGGACTGAAAGGAACCGCAGTACCACCTTTGACCACAAAACGGAATGGGAATTCGCCAAAGGCAGCAATCGGCAAAAGGGTCTGCATAACAAGCGTGACTGAGCCAGCCGTACGTGTGTCGATCGTGAAGGAACCTCCATGTACCTGATCTGGGCAGAAAGTGATGTCCAAAGACTGAATTTTTAGCCCTTCAACCGCTGCTCCACATATCTTGGCAACCCCAGCAATAGCCTCAAGGTGTTGGGGTCTTAGCCCCGGGGTTTTTCTCCCTTTTCTGATATTGAAGATATGGACCGATTTCTTAGTTATTACTGACAAAGCAATGGCAGTACGGATTATTTGACCACCACCTTCAAGATAGTTACCATCGACTTCAATCATTTCTCACCTTCACCCATTCTTTGATGAAGTTACTCGTATCTTGCTTGAATATTCAACTAAATTCTTAAATAACATAGTAAAACATACGCTTTATCGATAGAATTTGGATATACGCCGGTTTTTCAATTTACGACCATTAGTCTGGCATCGCGGACAATAATAAGTATCTGAATTACTAAAGCTAATATATTGAATCGGTTCTTCACAACGAGGACATAGCTTGCCTTTTTTATTATGTATCTGCAAGAATGTTCTTTTTTCAGATATCCCCTTTTCTCGTATGATCGCGATAGCACCTTCTAAGACATTTCGTATGGCACTGTATAATCTCTTTGTCTCATCATCATTGAGTTTTGTACTGATTTTAAAGGGCGATATGCAGGCTAACCACAGAATCTCGTCAGTATAAGCATTGCCAAGCCCACAGATTTTTGTTTGATCGCACAGAAGAGATTTCAATTGACGTCCGTCTGCATTTAGAATGTCAGACAATTTGCTTACGGTGAAGTCATTATCAAAAGGATCCGGACCCAACCTTTCGATTTGACCTAAGGTTGTTTGGCTTGGAAGTATGTATATTGACATTCTCTTTTTGTGTCCGGTTTCACTGAACTCGAGTATTGATTTGTCGTCAAATTCCAATACCGCGGCACCAGTTTTCTTGATTTTCGTCTTAGGGAGTCGATAGCTCAAAGACCCGCGCAGCATCAAGTGAACTATCAAACGGAACGAATCCAATTCAAAGATTAAATATTTGCCCTGTCTTTGAATGTGCCTGACAACCTGCCCAGCCAGATCGCCCTGGAAAAAATTCTTCAGAACATATGGTTTAAGCACAACGAGATTTAGAATTACCTTATCTTTGATCTGTAAACTGAGTTTTTCTTTCAGAACCTCAAGTTCAGGTAACTCCGGCATAGAGAATTATATCAATAATATCTTGAAAATCAAGTTTCTACTTGGGCAGGTCGAGATTTGACCGCAATTCTTTCACTGGTTTGCCTAAAACAGATTTAGGCATTTATGAATTTTACTTCGCCTTTTTCAATATCTACTGTTATTGTACAGCCCTTTTTGAATTCACCGGCGATTATGCTTTTGGAAAGTGGGTTTTCAATGAATCTCTGAATTGCCCGGCGCAAAGGTCTTGCTCCATACATCGGGTCAAAGCCTTCATGGGCAAGGAAATCCTTTACCGTATCTGAAAATTCGATCTTATAACCGAATTCAAGAACGTTCTTTTCAACTTTCTTGAGCTCTCGCTCAACAATCCCTTTTATTTCTTCAAACTCCAGTGGTTTGAAAACAATGATTTCGTCGACACGGTTTAAGAATTCGGGTTTAACGCTCCTCTGTAATATTTCATACATTTCCTTCTTGCTCTTTTCGTAGTCGAATTTGCCGCTTTTGAGATTATCTGTTATAACCTCGCTGCCGAGGTTTGAAGTCATGATAATAATCGTGTTCTTAAAATCTACAGTCCTACCCTGTCCATCAGTTAACCTACCATCATCAAGAAGCTGTAACAAGATATTAAACACATCCGGGTGTGCCTTTTCAAACTCATCGAGGAGTATTACGCGGTAAGGTCTACGGCGTATCGCTTCGGTTAACTGACCACCTTCTTCATAACCCACATAACCTGGTGGTGCACCGATCAAACGGGACACAGTATGTTTTTCTTGATACTCGGTCATATCAATACGGACCATGGCTTCTTCAGTATCAAAAAGAAACTCGGCTAATGATTTGGCGAGTTCTGTTTTACCAACGCCGGTTGGACCTAAAAATATGAACGAACCGATAGGCCGATTTGGATCTTTCAAGCCTGCTCTTGAACGCCTTATTGCATCGCTAACCGCGATTACTGCATCATCTTGACCAACAAGACGCAGGTGTATACGCTTTTCCATTTTCAGAAGTTTATCCATTTCCGATTCGACCATACGAGAAACTGGTATACCGGTCCACGTAGAAACGATATGGGCAATATCATCTTCAGTAACTTTGTCATCAATCCCCCGTTTTTTCATCCACGCTTGCTTCTTTTCCTGAAATTCTTTCTGGAGGGTCTCGACTTCATCACGAAGTTCCGCTGCCCTTTCATAATTTCTCATATCTACGGCCTCTTTACCTTCTTTATTGAGCCGTTCCAGTTTTTTATCCATCCCCTTCAAATCATCAGGCATTGAATATATTTCAATCCTTGCGCGCGCGCATGCTTCATCAATTAAATCAATAGCCTTATCCGGTAGATAGCGCTCTGTTATATAACGATCAGATAATTTTGCAGCAGCCACAATAGCACTGTCATCGATAACTACACCATGATGAGATTCATATCTACTCTTTAAACCTTTTAGAATTTCAATGGTGTCCTCAATCGAAGGTTCACCAACAAAGACCGGCGCAAACCGTCTTTCCAATGCGCTGTCTTTTTCTATATATTTACGATATTCGTTGAGCGTAGTAGCACCAATGCATTGAAGTTCACCCCTTGATAAGACGGGCTTTAACATATTAGAAGCATCGATTGCACCCTCGGCTGCTCCAGCACCAACAATAGTATGCAATTCATCAATAAAAAGAATAATCTCTCCCTTCCCTTTTTTAATCTCATCCATAACCGCCTTTAATCGATTCTCAAATTCACCACGGTACTTGGAGCCGGCAACGAGTGCACCCATATCCAGAGACAATATTCTTTTGTCTTTCAATATCTCCGGGATGTTTTTTTCAATAATTTTTTGAGCGAGTCCCTCTATTATTGCGGTTTTACCAACACCTGCATCACCAATGAGCACTGGATTGTTCTTTGTCCTTCTTGATAATACCTGTATTATTCTTTTGATTTCATTATCCCTGCCAATTACCGGATCGAGTTTCCCCTGTTTTGCCAAGGCAGTAATATCTCGGGCAAATCGCTCAAGAGCCATATATTTACTCTCCGCATCCTGGTCAGTAACGCGTTGTGTACCACGAATTGCCTGCAGAGCCTGATACAACTTCTCTTTAGTAATGCCGAATTCTCTTAATACCTTTGCCGTCTCACCATCACGTTCCTCAGCGATTGCCAAAAGAAGATGCTCACATCCTACATATTCATCCTTCATTCGCTGTGCCTCTGCACGGGCCAGAGAAAGTAATTTTTTTGTTCGCGGTGTAATATACATCTGCGCTGTTGCACCGCCATATACCTTAGGCCTCATTTCAAGTGAATTCTCAAACCGGCGTTGAATCGTATTAGGCATTATATCAAAACGTTTCAGGATTTCAGGAACCAACCCATCTTCCTGTCGAACTAATGCCAGAAAGATATGCTCAGTATCCAGTTCCTGATGATTGTACTCATCAACAACTTCCTGGGCAATAGCCAATGCCTCCTGTGCTTTTTGGGTAAATTTTTCGTATCTCATTACTATTATGACATATTTTACACAGGAATGTTTATCCACCCAACCGCTGATTGACAAAAAGGGAAAACCGTCTATAATTACCAATGGCGCCGTTTGGAATATATGCAGTGATGATTTTGCTGGTCATTTTTATTGCCATATACCGTCTCGAGAAAACAAGACACGAGAATAGGCTTAAATCGATCCCAGTACGTATCTGGATCAATGGTACACGGGGTAAATCATCAGTAACAAGGCTTATTGCCGCTGGATTAAGAGCCGGTGGTAAGAAAGTCTTAGCCAAAACCACAGGTACAAGCCCGAGGTTTATCATGGCTGATGGCTCTGAACAACCAGTACCCAGACTCGGCATGGCTAATATCAGTGAGCAGATTAGGATCGTTAGAAAAGCACAGAGACTTAAACCAAAGGCAATTGTCATAGAATGTATGGCTTTGCGGCCTGACCTGCAAAGGACAGAATCGCTCCAGATTATTGAACCTAATATAGTGGTGATTACTAATGTTCGTCCTGATCACCTTGATGTCATGGGACCGACAACACATGACATTGCCAAAGCTTTTATAAATGCGATTCCGTCCAATTGTCAGGTTATTACTTCAGAACCCCAGATCTTCAATGAATATGCCGACAAAATGCAAAAGAAAAACATTCGGTTTTCTATATCAAGGAGTAATAAGGTATCGGATAGAAGCCGAGGTAAATTCTCCTATCTCGAGCACAAAGAAAACATCGCCCTTGCTTTAGATGTTTGCAGACATTTTGACATTGAAGAGAAAACCGCGCTGGCAGGTATGCAAAATATGATACCTGATCCTGGTGCCCTGCAAAAATATCATCTCCGGTTTGGTTCGAAACAGATAACCTTGGTCAATGCAATGGCCGCAAATGACCCTGAATCAACCCGTCAAATATGGGCGGCGACTGACAAAAACTACGCGGTAATAACCCTCCTTATTAATTGCCGCGATGATCGAGTCGACCGTTCATTTCAAATCGCCGACCTCATTCGTACGCATATGAAGGTTGATCATTACGTATTAACGGGCAAAGGTACTGGTGTATTGAGGAAACAACTAAAAAAAGTAGCAAAACATAAAACGATCATCGACCTTGGCAATAGAACTCCAGAACAGATTCTAAATACCGTGAAAGAGTTAGTCACTGACAACAGCCTTATCTTTGCTTTAGGAAACATCGTTGGGTTTGGAGTTATGATAATCGAAGAATTTTTAAAATACAGGAGCAAATAATGCTGATTGAAGCAGTTGGCATCGGCATGTTCTTGAGTTTGATTCTAACTGAAACGATTGGCCTTGCGGCAGGTGGTATTGTGGTACCAGGTTATATCGCATTGGTACTCCACAACCCAGTCCAGGTCATCAGCACGATAATCGCTGGTATCGCAACATTTCTGATAATCAAATTCATCTCTTTGTATGTTATCATCTACGGTCGAAGATTGTTAATTGTCTCTATCCTTGTAGGGTATCTAATTGCCTATTTCACAAAGATCTCCCCGATACTCGCCTTGGATACACTCAGTCTGAATATTGAAACAATAGGTTTTGTTATCCCTGGTCTAATCGCTTATTGGATTGCGCGCCAGGGTTTAATACCTACCCTGTCGGCAATGATAATCGTATCCAGTTTAGTGCGACTAATTATTATTATTATCCATAATGGAGCAGTATTATCATGAAGCGGCGTGAAGGCAAAATCCCAATTCCTTTGCTTGTATTCATAACCCTTGTGACGATACTGTTAATGTTTTTTGAGTTAAACTTAAAGCACCGCGTTAAAGCTGAGTTCTTTGAAGAAAAAATCGCTGCCGCAGAGTTAACTCAAAAATGTTTCAATGAAATCAAACAAGCGAGTGATAATTTGAACATTCCGATCGATCGAATAAATGATCCAAATGAAACCGGACTCATCGGTATCCAGTATTCCCCCATTACTACAGAACGCGGTGATCTAAATGCGAAACTCACATCGACAAACCCAAATCTAGCAGCACTAATCGTAAAGCTTATCAAAGAAACTCGCATAGAAAAAGGTAACAAGGTAGCAGTATCACTTACTGGTTCGTTGCCAGGTTTAAACACTGCGGTCTTGAGCACTCTGGAAATATTAGAGCTTAGACCAATTATTATTACTGCAGCAGGGTCTTCTATGTGGGGTGCAAATTACCCTCAGTTTACCTACCTTGATATGGAACAGGTACTTTACGAAAAAGGCTTATGGGGATTTAAGACAAGCGCGGCTTCAATCGGCGGTGAAGACGACATGGGCCGGGGTTTGAGCCCAGAAGGCAGGGAATATCTTATGGCAGCAATACAAAGAAATAACATGGATTTCTTAGCCGCCGAAAACCTTGATGATGCAATAAGAAAACGCATGGACATTTACCGCACCTTTGGCAATATCAAACTCTTTATAAACGTCGGAGAACGCAATGCTTCTTGGATCGGGATCGACCCTGGATATGGTCTGATTCCCAGCGGACATGTGAAACAAGGCAAAGGGTTAATAGCACGATTCTCACGTACTGGTGTTCCGGTTATCAATTTAGATCATATCTCGCAACTCGCTGAAAAATACGGTCTACCAAATGCACCCATACCATTACCGGATATCGGTAAAGGACATCTCTATTACGAGCACAGATACTCAGTTACGCAGGCAGTAATATCACTCGTTATTCTCCTTTTTATTATCTTCGTGGTCTTAAGATTCGATATTGAAGACTATTTTAGAAAGGACAAAAAATGATCAAATTGTTAATTTTACTTTGTGTTTTTTCTCAGATCAAGGAAATTTCCCCTGATAAAAAATACGAAATAGAAATTGTAACAAAGAAAAGTGAAAAGTATAATCTATTGGTTAAAGGTGAACCGATTACGCTTACAGTTGAAGGACCTACCTATTTACGCGTATATACAAGAATCCCGTGGTCCGGTGACTTCAAGGGAAATAGACTCTATAAAATCATTCTTCAAGAGAATGACATGGACGAGAAAATCATAACGCTTGAATCCGAGATGTCGGGTGTCACGAAAGATAAATCAGGAAGACCTCTAAGCAAATGGCGCTCATTTTACCTTGAGGTAGGTGAAGGAATTAATAATTACAAAATGATCAATTGGGCTTCACAAACTGATACGATACTGGTGAAATTCAAATACGAAGCACCCAAAAAATGGAAAGATATAGCAGCTACTAACTACGGTTCAATTATCGAAGCCATTGAGGCTGAGAAGATCATAAAGTACTATGGGCTCAAAAATGATAACCAAGTAACCGTTGGCATAAGCGGACCTGCTAAACTCAAGGTCATCTCAAGACTAAGCTATCATGAGACAATAACTGGCGAGCAAAACTATACTATGCTTGTGCATGAAAAAGGAAAAACAACGAAATTTCCATTGAAATGCTATAAATCCGAGACTATAAGATACAAGAACCGAAAAGACATTGTTCCTTCCAATGCCAGAATATTTTACATAAAGCTGGGTCAAGGGTGGCACACCCTCGAATTCAGCTTATCCGGCTCTATTGCAAAAGAAGCAGCACTGAGATTTCAGGTAGAAGAATAATGAACTTACTAATTCTATTTATCGCAGTCTGGGATTACTCTTATCGGTTCACCACAGATTTTGTCTATGACAATAATATCTTTTCTTATTCAGATGAATATATCGATGAATTTATCAACTCAGTTGGCGCGTACCGCTTCCCTTTTGAGACCTATGATGACCTCGTTATAGGTTCAAATCTCCAATTCTACTTACGCAACAAGTTCTTCGACCAGAAGACAACGACCCTTGATGCCAATGTCAAAACCAGCCATTATGTGCTTAATAATCAAAAAGACTATTTAAGACTGTCATTCGGGCTCAGGCAATCTTTTGGCAAGTGTGCGATTAAGATATCGTATCAAATTATCCCGAATTATCTTATCCGGTATTATAAAAACCCACAGGGGCAAAGTAGCGACTATATTGGATGCGAAGTCAAATACCATAGTCTGACCGGTAAACTCTCAGTAAAACCCAAACCATATATTAGACTGGAACTGCGTTATAAACGTGGTTGGGATAATTATATCGCTGAATTCGACTTATATGATGCAGCCTATAATCATGTTAACCTGGGCTCTGAAATTGGCATAAATGAAAAACTTGCGCTCTGGTTTGGCTATGGATATAAGTCGCTTAGTAATGATTCCGCGAGTATCCCGACTGGCATGGAACCTAGTCCAGACGGCTCATATCACCAGCATATCCTGAGCAGCGAAATCAATCTCGAGGTTAAAACACTGGTGCCTACAAGAATTAAGTTAGGCTACACCTATGGCTTCAAAAACTTTAGAACCGAGTTCAGCGCTGACTCAATGCACTTTGGTCGTCAAGACCACTCGCATAAAGTATCAGCGCGAGTTGACCTAAAGATGTTTACGGGCCTGTATTTGCGCACGTCGTTTCTTTGGCAATGGAGAAATGCAACTTCTGAGATATCACCGAGTGATATCGACAGAATAAAGGACTATGACAAATACAAACTTGGTGCTGGCTTGAGTTTTTATCATTAGGAGAATAGATGAAAAAAACCGTTTACTTCATTTTTCTTGCAGCTCTGATTATCTCTTGTCACCGCCCCATACCAGATGAAAATGGTCACGCCTTCAGGATATTGAGCACTTGCTCCCTGCCAGGATATGCTGAAGACCTCGATATAATTGATGACCTGGTTTACATTGCTGATGATCAGGGCGGTTTACAGATTGTGGATATTAGCAACCCTGAAAATCCATCTGTTATCGGTGAATACACGAGTGAGAAAAGCATTGTCGGTATTGCAGTAAGAGATACTTTTGCTTATCTTGCTGTATCTCACAGTCAAGGCGGGGTCAGGATAATAAATGTCGCCGAACCAGAAAAACCCGTTTTTGTTGGTGAAGACAATTGGTATTATGGCTACAATGTTGTGGCGCCTCAGAACGACACCATGTTTGTCTATGTTGCTGGTGGTTACTGGTTCGTGGTCGAGGATGTGAGCTTTCCACAATACCCAACCTTTGTGCGGAGATTCTCAACACCAGGTAATGTAAGGGGCATATATGTAATCGATTCGATTGTCTTTCTTGCCTGTGAGCAAATGGGGTTACATATCTTCAACCTCGCTAAACCAGATAGCGAAGCACTTGTTGGCTGGTTTGACACACCTTCAAATGCGCGCAATATATTTGTTGAGAATGACTACGCATATATTGCTGATGGTCGTGCCGGCTTGGTTATCATCGATGTCGCTGATTTTAATAACCCGGTTTTGACTGGACAATATGACACCCCAGATTATGCTAATGATATTTTTGTTAACGGAAATTTGGCTTTTATTGCCGATGGTGAAGGTGGGCTTCAGGTTATTAATATCGAAAATCCTGCTGAACCGATTTTCTATGGTGAAATCGAAACATCGTATGCAAACGGTGTTTATATAAAACATGATACTATTTACCTTGCTGACCGTGACATGGGGCTTGTAATAATAATCCAGGAGCAAGAACAGTGATCCTACTACTGTTCACGTTTGCTTTTGCAAACCAAATAAACCACGTAGAGGTTCTGGCAACCAATTCCCACACTACACAAATACAAGTAGAATTCTCGGGTTTTAACAAAAGAATGAACCAACCGATTACTCGATTCATCATTACTCAAACCCAGCCGAATTTCACCTATCAGATTTCTGAAGTGGATCACGCGACTGTACGAAAAGACGCTCAAGTTAATAATACAGCACCGATCCAGATCGGCAAGCCAATACTCATAAAAAACTGTCTGGTTTACCCTGTTATTGTTTGGCCTAATTACTTAAAGGAAAATATTATCACTTCTTATAAATCCATTGATATCACATTGAATTATCTTCCCCCCATAGAAGACCTTATTCTCGCTCCTTCATTGGAAAAAGCTTATGCGCCGCTATTCTTGAATTTGAAGGATTCTGAAGAATTAAAACCTTTGGGCTTTCTTATCATATGCCCGGATGCCTTTTATGACAGTATATTACCACTTGCTCGATGGAAAGAAAAAAAAGGTTGGCACCTATCTGTTAAACGACTATCAGAGACCGGCAGTTCACCCACTGATATCAAGAACTACATAGCTAATGCCTATCATACCTGGTCACCTCCACCTGAGTATGTACTCTTGATAGGTGATACACCTCAGCTCCCACCAGCATCAACGACTACTCCGGTTAGTCGAACCGATTATCCATATTCACTCATTGATGGTGATGATTTCCTTGCTGAATTACTTATTGGCAGGCTACCAGCCAATAATACCAACGAATTAAATACAATGATCGCCAAGATACTCGGCTACGAGCAGACACCTTATACAAATGACCCTTCATGGCTTACCCGTGCTTTGATGGTTGCTGCGAATTACCCTATAGACACGATGACCACACCTATTGCAACCAAGCGATGGGTCAGAGACCGCCTGTATGAATACGGTTTTACGACTATTGACACAGTATATTATCCACCTGTGTCTGGAGCAACTGAAATTACCAATTCAGTGAATCAAGGTGTATCATTTGTGAATTATCGTGGTGGTATTGCTAATCCTGATGGATGGGCATATCCGAATTTTGACAATACTGACGTGATCGGTCTATCAAACGGATGGAAACTACCAGTAGTGACAAGTATTACCTGTCTCAATGGTAACTTTGGTTATGCGACCTGTTTTGGTGAAGCCTGGGTCAGAGCAGGCAATCCAATAACACCTAAAGGTGGAGTAGCCTTTGTTGGCGCATCAGCTGCAACAACCTCGAGCCGTTGGAATAATTGTCTTGATATGGGCATTTACTGGGGTATTTTACAAGAACATATCTATAACCTTGGTCCAGCCCTTTATCGTGGTAAAATGGAAGTTTATTCGAATTTCCCGGGTGATACGGCGTGGGCATCAGGGAGCTCTTTCTATTTCCACACATACAATCTGCTGGGCGACCCATCGCTCGATGTCTGGACTGATATCCCTGATACATTTATTGTCAGCCACGCAAGTACGATGCCAGTGGGTTCAAATTACATGGCTGTCCAGGTGTTGAATTCAAGTGCTCAGCCTGTAAGCAATGCAATGGTCAGCCTGTATAAGGATAGTGAAGTGAAAGAAATTGCCTTTACTAATGCTGCAGGTAATGCGGAACTCAATTTCATGACTTCAAGTGCAGATACTCTTTTTGTTACGGTTACTAAACATAATTTCAAACCCTATCTTGGTCATTGTCTAATAAATACATCATCAGTCTATGTGGGCTATGACAGCCATTTGATTGATGATTCAGGTGGTAATAATAATGGTGAAGTCAACCCAGGCGAGCCCATAGCAATAACCATCACATTACGTAACTTTGGCAACTCAACGACCGCGACCAATGTATCCGCAAAACTGACAACTTCTGATCCACTTATAATTATTACAGATTCTCTTAAATCCTACGGTAATATAGCACCTGGGGCAACAGCAAATGCATCACCTTTTGATTTTGATGTGTCAACAAACGTAAAACATGACCACATGGCAAAATTCAACCTTGAAATAACCTCTTCTCAAGGCACCTGGAACTCGGGTGTCTGGCTTGAAATACAGGCACCTGACCTTGTTTATCAATGGAACCAAATTCTTGACGCAGGCAACAATGTTCTTGAACCCGGTGAAACAAGTGACTTCATTATTTCGTTGAAGAACTCGGGTGGTCTTATTGCAAGCAATATATCTGGTATTTTAAGATCGAAAAACCCGGGTGTAAATGTCATCGATTCAATCGGAACATTTGGTAATATCCAGGTCAATGATTCTTCAACAAATAACAGTAATCATTTCCGAGTGAACGCGGCAGTGTCACTTGCACCTGGCCATCCAATTGGTTTTACGGCTGTCTTGTCTGGTGATAATAATTTCCGCGATACAGTCGATTTTGAAATTATAATCGGTATTGTCAGCACAAGCGAGCCTTCAGGGCCTGATGAATACGGCTATTATGCTTATGATGATACTGATGCTGGGTATGCAGAACGACCGACTTATACCTGGATCGAGATCGACCCGGAACTGGGCGGTTTAGGCGATTCCCTCTATTTGGAAGATGACCAAACCAAAACTGTCGACTTACCTTTCAGCTTCAAATTCTACGGCAATACCTATGATAGACTATCGATAAGCTCTAATGGTTACCTTGCCATGGATTCAACCTGGATTGCAGATATGTACAACTGGCACATTCCCGGTGCAGGCGGACCCCCGCTCCTTATTGCGCCTTTTTGGGACGACCTAGACCCGAATGCAACTGATTCGAGCGGACACGTGTGCTATTGGAATGATGCGGCAAATGATCGATATATCATAGAATACTCCTGCGTTCAGCACATACATAATATTTTTACGCCGCCTCAATCCATACCATCAAAACTACAGACATTTGAAATTATCCTTTTCGATCCGAATGTCTATCCAACATCATCAGGCGATGGTGAGATCATATTCCAGTACAAAGATATTACTAACGATGATATCTGGCATAATTATGCAACAACAGGTATTGAAAACAAGAAACATACTATTGGTTTGGAATACTCTTTTGACAATATGTATAGTCCTGGCGCAGCAGTCTTAGCAAATAATCGAGCGATCAAATTCACCACTGACCCTCCAGATACTTTCCCTGGAGTGGAAGAGAATGACCAGATATCTATGACTAACCGAATATTAGAAGTCTGCCCAAATCCCTTCCGCAAGCAAATAAATATTTGCTTTGGCAAAGAGCTGAGTGCAAAAGGCACGGAGCTTAAAATATATGACGCAAGTGGAAGAGTAGTAAAAGTATTTAATCTGGCTTCTGGTTTCTTGCTTCCTGCTTCTGCTGTCTCCTGGGATGGTACGAATGATCTCGGGAAAAAAGTTTCCGCCGGGGTCTATTTTATCCGTTTAGAAACTGAAGGCTTTCATGCTATAGAAAAAGTAATCTTTTTGAAATAGAAAAGACTTATCTCTTTACAAAAAGGAAATATTGAGTTAAATTTATAAAGTAGCAGATATAAGGAGGTATCATGAAACGAATTTTCGCTTTTCTTACACTAATATCTGGCGCATTTGCGCTGAATTATCATGGCGTAGCTCTAGCCCCTGATAATACCCATGGTTGGGCAGTTTGCATTGACACAGTTCTTATTTTTCACACAACAGATAGTGGCGCTACATGGCAAACCCAGAGCAATATGCCTGTCAGCGCAAAAAGGTTCTTCGATGTTTGCTGCTTCGACCAAATGGCTGCCTGGACATGTGGTATGCTCGGTGAAATCCTCCACACTGACAATGGAGGACTTGACTGGTATGCACAGGCTATTGGTCTA
>JBARXC010000113.1:0-33362 GCA_049647125.1 bacterium
GTTCTAAACGATAATAACGAGTTAAACGAACTAAACGTCTTTTACTAACTCAATAACTTAATTACTCAATCACTGTCTTATATGTTTGTCTTTAGGCGTTTAGGTATTTTGGATTTTAGGTGTTTGTATCTTCTCCCATACTCCGTTTCTCCCATTCTCCATGTCATCTATCTTCGGTGATATTCCCGGAGTGGCCGGGTTGTCAGTGAGGCACTCTTGGCAAATCGAATAGCTTCTATTTCTGCACTGGCTGAGCTCAGGGCAGTTATGAATGGGATATTGAGTTCCACGGCAAGACGCCTCATGGCATAGCCATCGCGCTTGGCTCGGAAGGTAAGGGTTGGTGTATTGATAATCAAATGGATTTTCTGCTGGCGCATTAGGTCAAGGGCATTCGGTGACTTATGTTCGCTAATACGATAGACTGTTTTCACCCGGATACCCAAGTCTCTCAGGAAATCTGCGGTTCCGCGTGTGGCAACGATACTGAAACCAAAACCGATGAAGTCTTTTGCTAACTGGACAATCTTTGGTTTATCTTCATCCCTAATTGTCATATAAACCGTACCGTGGTCGCTGAACTTGTTGTCGCTGAGAATAGCTTTGTAGTAAGCGGCTCCAAAACTTTTGTCAATAGCCATTATTTCACCGGTTGATTTCATTTCGGGTCCAAGTATTGGATCAACCCCAGGCAGTTTCAAAAAAGGAAAGGTCGGACCTTTGATCGAAACGAACTTGCTTTTGGGTGGTGTACGCTGTCTTGCCTTAAGAAGATTTTCCAGTTTTTCTCCGATGATGATTTTCGTTGCCAATGTGGCAAGCGGCACATTGATTGTCTTTGATACATAAGGGATGGTTCTTGATGCTCGCGGATTTGCTTCCAACATAAATATCGCGTCTTTTTTTATCGCGAATTGCATATTGATAAATCCTTTTGTATTCAAAGCAAACGCAAGCTTTCGAGTAATTGATTTTATTCTATTGACCGTGCGCGGCGTGAGAGTATAGGGAGGTATCACGCAGTATGAATCACCCGAATGAACCCCGGCTTGTTCAATGTGTTCCATTATGCCGGCAACATATACATCGCGACCATCACAAAGCGCATCGGCATCCACTTCAACGGCGTCGGCTATGTATTTATCAACGAGTACTGGATGTTCCTTGGAAACTTGAGCGGCGGTTTTAATGTATTGCTCAAGTCCCTCAGGTTCATACACTATTTCCATAGCGCGACCACCGAGGACATAGCTTGGTCTCACGATTACCGGATAGCCAACCTGTTCTGCTACAGTTTTGACATCTTCATAGGTATAACCAGTACCAAATGCAGGATGCTTGATCTTCAGCGACTGCAGGAGATATGAGAAGAGTTTCCGATCCTCGGCACGATGTATATCATCAGGTTGGGTTCCAAGGATTGATATTCTTGGCTTAGCTGTTTTACCGAGTTTGGCAAGGGGCACGGCAAGGTTTATCGAAGTCTGTCCGCCAAACTGGAGGATTATTTTATTGCAGTTTTCTTCTTCGAGAACATTGAGAATGTCCTCCAAGGTTAACGGTTCGAAATAAAGTCGGCTCGAGACATCAAAATCCGTTGATACCGTTTCCGGATTGCTGTTTATCATGATAGCTTCAAAACCGGCATCTTTCAAAGTTAAGGCGGCGTGTACACAGCAGTAGTCAAATTCTATACCTTGACCGATACGTATCGGTCCTGAGCCGACAATCAAAATTCGTTTTTCATTTTTCTTTCTGTATTTCTTACCGGATGTAGTGTAGTAAGTAGAGTAGAAGTAAGGGGTTATGGCTTCGAATTCACCGGCACACGTGTCGACCATGTTAAAGCCCGGTCTTATATCGTGGGAAATTCTCAGTCCACGAATCTCACGAGCGGTCTGGTTGGTGAGTTCGGCAATTGTCTGATCAGAATACCCCAAGAGTTTTGCCTGCCTGAGTAGCTGTTCATCAAGACATTCTCTTTTCAACCTTTTTTCAAAGACTACAATCCTCGCTATTTTCCGAATGAAGAACTTATCTATCTTCGTTAATTCTGAGACCTTCTTTATAGAGTAACCACGGCGCAGCGCTTCGGCAATACAAAGAAGTAATCGGTCAGTTGGCTCCTGCAGTTCTTTTATCAACTCGTGTTCGATAATCGGTTCTGGTTCAAAACCGTATTTGTCTATTTCCAGCGCGCGCAGCGCCTTTTGGAGCGATTCTTCCACCGTGCTGCCAATTGCCATGGCTTCACCGGTTGATTTCATTTGTGTCGTGATTCTACGGTCGACCGTGGGGAATTTGTCAAATGGCCAGCGGGGTATTTTGACAACAACATAGTCAAGCGTTGGCTCAAATGCGGCAGATGTTTTTTTGGTTACTGCGTTGGGTATTTCATCCAAGGTCATACCTACTGCTATTTTTGCACTTACCCGTGCGATCGGGTAGCCAGTAGCCTTTGATGCGAGGGCTGATGAACGTGATACCCGCGGGTTCACTTCAATTATTTTGTATTCCCATTTGAATCTGTTCACTGCGAACTGAATATTGCACCCACCGCATATTTTCAGAGCCCTTATGATCTTTAGACTGGTGCTTCTTAATCTTTGATTCTCTTGGTCAGTGAGCGTTTGGGCTGGAGCAACAACCGTGCTTTCGCCGGTGTGCACACCCATTGGATTGATGTTTTCCATACTGCATATCGTTATACAGTTATCGTTTCCATCGCGCATGACCTCGTATTCAAATTCTTTCCAGCCCAGAAGGTTTTCTTCGATCAGTACTTGCTTTATCGGTGACTGCCTCAGTCCGGCTGAGGCGATTTCCTGTAAATCCTGCCAGGATTCAGCCACACCACTTCCAGTACCACCGAGTGTATATGCCGGTCTTACAAGTACCGGGTAGGAAATCTGTTCAACTGCCTTACGTACCCCGTCGATACTCTGACACACTAAACTCCTGGGGCTTGGTTCGTGCACAGCTTCCATGAGAAGACGGAATGCCTGTCGGTTTTCTGCCATTTCAATCGTTTCATAAGTTGAACCAAGTAGTTCGACCGAATACTTACCGAGGATCCCTTGCTGTGCCAATTTGTATGACAGGTTGAGTGCAACCTGTCCACCAAAACCCGGCAATAGTCCGTCAGGACGTTCCTTTTTGATGATCTTGGTTAATGTATCGATGTTGAGAGGTTCGATATAGACGATGTCAGCGGTCCTTTCATCGGTTTGTATTGTCGCTGGATTTGAATTGACAATGATTGTGCGGTACCCTTCTTCCTTAAGGGACCAGCTTGCTTGGGATCCTGAAAAATCGAATTCAGCAGCCTGACCAATGATAATTGGTCCAGAGCCAATAATGAGGATTTTCTTCAGGTCTTTGCGTTTTGGCATATGGTGAGCTCGGCAAATTCTCTAAAAAGAAACCATGTATCACGCGGGCCAGGTGCAGCCTCAGGATGGAATTGTACGGAAAAAACAGGTCGCGTTCGATGGCGTATCCCTTCAATCGTACCGTCATTGACGTTTACCCAGGTAATTTCGGCATCAAGGTTGTTCTGGGTTTGAAGCGCATACCCGTGGTTTTGTGATGTGATGTATATTTTCTGGCTGCAAACATGCTTAACTGCATGGTTTGAACCGCGGTGGCCGAACTTCAGTTTGTAAGTCTTAAAGCCGAGCACAAGACCCAGTATCTGGTGGCCAAGGCAAATGCCCATAATTGGGTACTTATCAATCAGTTTCTCAACTGTCCTGGCAGTCGTTGACAGTATAGCCTGGTGTGCCGGGTTTCCTGGACCATTTGAAACTACGATACCGTCAGGTTTTAGTCTATCAATAGTCTTGATGTCGGTATCAAACGGAATTTGGATAACAGTGCCATGTTTTATTAGGTGTTTTAAAATGCTTGATTTTACACCGCAGTCTATCAATACAAAACGGCTGGGACCTTTGCCATGAATGGTTTTCTTGGTACAGGATACCTGCGCGACCAAATTTTCAGCGTCCGGGTACGGCGTCTGTTTAATTCTTCGAAGCAATGTATGGTAGTCCATTTTTGAAGGGTGTGCGACAATCATTGCTTTCATTGTCCCGTGCTTTCTTATCTTCAAGGTCAAGGCTCTGGTGTCGATATTGTAAAGGCAAGAGACTTTTGACAAATCGAGGAATTTATCGAGATGCATACCGCGGTAGGCGAAAAAACAGGGCTCTTTCAAAATGAGCCCTCTTATTTGAACTTTATTAGACTCGAAGTTCTTTTTTCGAATGCCGTAGTTACCGACCAGAGGATAGGTCATCAGAAGAATCTGGCCGGCGTATGAAGGATCAGTGAATGCTTCTTCATAACCGGTCATTGATGTATTGAAGACTAATTCACCGAAAACATCTTTTTTTGCACCAGTGTGTTTAGCTTTGATCAGGGTTCCGTCCTCAAGGACGAGGAAAGCAGTTGACATTCTAAAAATAGAGTATACACATAAAATTGGGGATGTCAACAGCTAATAAAATGCCTAAAGATAAGCAAATACCTAAAAATAAAGGGAAATGGCACTGCGTGCGGGATTGGCCACCACACTTATGCAAAGTGCGGGGCGGTTATGGCTCACTAACGTGAACGGTTACGGCTCTTGCGAGCGGGCTAATTGAGTATGGGAGTATCGGTGTAACGGAGTAAATACTAAGCACTAGGCAGTAAACAGAAAGAACAAAACAGAAAATTACTCAATAACTTAATAACTTAATAACTGTTTTATTCAATTACTGCCTTACTCAATGAATTGGGCGACTACAACTTTCTCAATTACCTAATGACTTAGTTACTTAATTACTGCCTTACTAACTGCTTTGCCCAATGACTCAATGACTTTTAGTAAAACGATCTAAACAGTCTAAACGAATCAAACGAACAAAACGTTGAGGTTGTTACATTTCTTCGATGAAATGCGTTGAAATATCACCTTTGATGAACTTTTCGTTGTCCATAATTTTTTTATGAAAAGGGATGGTAGTTGGTATGCCTTCAATGACGATTTCATCGAGGGCATGTCGCATACGTGCGATCGCTTCCTGGCGCGATGAGCCATGGCATATCAACTTGCCGATCAGCGAGTCATAGTAACTCGGGATATTGTAGCCGGCAAATATATGGGTGTCGAATCTAATACCGAGACCTTGCGGCATGTGGAAAAAACTGATTCTGCCGGGCATTGGTACGAAGTTGCGCTCGGGGTTTTCTGCATTGATACGACATTCTATGGCATTGCCTCTGAGTTCAACGTCATTTTGTCCGATCGTCAGCTTTTCACCAAGGGCAATTTGAATCTGTTCCTTTAACAAATCTATGCCGGTCACCATTTCTGTTACTGGATGTTCAACCTGTATCCTTGTATTCATTTCCATGAAATAGAAATTCTTGTTTTCATCGAGGAGAAATTCAATGGTGCCGGCGGACTGGTACTGGATACTCTGTGCGGCCTTTATTGCGTTTTTGAATAGTTTCTGCCTTAGTTTGTGGTCGATACCCGGCGCGGGCGACTCTTCAAGTAACTTCTGGTGGCGGCGTTGGATAGAACACTCCCTTTCGCCTAGCGCTATCACGTTGCCATAGTTATCCCCCAGGATCTGTACCTCAATATGCCTGGGCCGGGCAATGTATTTCTCGATATATATTCTGCCGTCGCCAAAGGCTGCCTTGGCTTCTGCTTGGGCGATACGATAACCTGATTCCACTTCTTCGTCATTGCGGGCGATTCTCATCCCTTTACCGCCGCCGCCCGAAGCCGCCTTCAGCATTACCGGATAGCCGATTTCTTTACTTGCTTTTTTTACTAAAGCAAGCGATTCTATTGCGCCGTCGCTGCCCGGGATACCAGGAATACCGGCTTTATCCATCGTGTTTTTTGCGCTGATTTTGTCGCCCATAGCCCTTATGTGTTTGGGGTCAGGACCGATGAATGTTATACCACAGGATTCGCAAATCTCGGCGAATTCCGGGTTTTCAGCGAGAAACCCGTAACCCGGATGGATTGCTTTAGCGCCAGTTATTTCTGCAGCACTAATAATGCGTGTTATATTAAGGTAGGAATCTCTGCTCGGCGGCGGGCCAATACATACGGCTTCGTCGGCGATTCTGGTATGTAAGGCATCACTATCGACCTCTGAATACACGGCAACCGTTTCGATTTTCAACTCTTTGGCGGCGCGGATAATACGGATTGCGATCTCCCCGCGGTTAGCAATTAGTATTTTTGTAAATTTCATAATTTCATAGAAATTTTGAATGTAAACGGATGACTACGGATTCAAACGGATTCTATTTCTGTCTATATTCGCATAAATCCGTATGAATCTATTTCTTGTCGAACGAACCCCAACCTCGTTCTGCAGTAGCTTCAATGCCTACGAGTCTAAGTTTGAACTCATCAGGATTAGTAACTGCTTGTATTGCGTCATCATATGCGATCATTCCGTTCTTATACAGTTTAAAGATGGATTGATCAAAGGTTTGCATACCATACTGGCCGTAGCCTTCCTCAATAGCCGATTGTATGAGCAACGTTTTAACTGGGTCCATGAGGTAGTCTTTGATTGTTGGTGTTGTTAAAAGAACCTCGACGGCTGGTATTCTTCCTTTGCCGTCGGCACGAGACAATAAACGCAAGGAACAGACGCCGATCAAAGTCGTTGCGAGTAGCACCCGGATATGCTGGTGTTGATGTGGTGGGTAAAATGAAATTATTCGGTTAATTGTCTCGGTCGCGTTCAGTGTATGAAGGGTTGAAAGAACAAGGTGACCCGTATCCGAAGCTTTAAGCGCGGTGTCCATGGTTTCCCGGTCTCTTACTTCACCAATCAGAATCACGTCCGGGTCCTGACGCAAAATGTGTTTTAAGGCAATAGAAAAGGATATTGTGTCCATTAATACTTCTCGTTGGCAGATGATTGAAAGGTTGTCCCGGAAAAGGTACTCTATGGGATCTTCGATAGTAATGATATGGCGTGATGTATTTTCGTTAATATGCTCGATCATTGCAGCTAAGGTCGTAGATTTTCCACTTCCTGTAGTACCAGTACAGAGGATAAGACCGCGCGGCTTTAAGGCGAGGTCTTTCAGAACCAGAGGAAGGTTCAATTCTTCTATTCGCTTAACTGATATCGGGATTGCCCGCATTGCAATGGCAAGGCTGCCGCGCTGCAAGAATATGTTCACCCGGAATCTCCCGATACCCCTTACGCCAATAGCAAAATCCATTTCTTTCATACGTTCGAATGTTTGTTGTTGTGAAGTTGTCATTATTTGGTAAGCCATGGTCTTGATTGTTTCTGGAGTTAGCGATTCTCCTTTTTCCGAGACCAGTTTTCCATCGATCCTAAATACTGGTGTTGAATTTGCTTTCAGATGTAAATCTGAAGCATTGACCTTTATCATTTTTTCAAGAAGTGTTTTTAGCTCCATAGTCAGTTACTCCTATTGATGATACTACAACGGTTCAACCATGAACAATTCCTGGTTGTATTCCACGGGGTCTTCATTTTTTACAAGCATCTTGACTATCTTGCCGGCGACATCTGATTCAATTTCATTCATTAACTTCATCGCCTCGACAATACAGACTACTTGACCCGGTTTTACAACATCACCAATGTCGATATATGGTGGTGCATCTGGGGCAGGTGAGCGATAGAATGTGCCAACAATAGGCGATTTTATTGCCACAAGATTGTCGACTTTTTTCTCGGTTTTTTTTGCTTCTTCCTTTCCCGGCTGAGAAGATGCTTCAACCTTGACTGGTGGAGTATTATTTATGCACTTGGTAATTCTGATTTTTCTACCCAGGAAATCACTTACCTCGATTTCTGAAACACTGCTGGTCTCGAGTATTTCTACAATCCTTTCAATGTCTTTGAACCTCACTTAAGCAATCCTCCTAACCAGTTCTTGAACGACTGGAAATCCTCTTCAGGTGGTTTCTTTTCTTCAGGTTTTGCCGGTGGGCTTTCGGATGGCGGTTGGCTAACATCGGTTGCTTTGCCAGAGGTGGTTTCTGCTTGAGTGTTTTCCTTTATCGGTTCAGTTTCGGCTTGGGGTGTTGCTGGAGGTACTTCTTCCTTTGATTCATCTGTCTGTGTTTTGTCTACCTCGGCAAATGGCGCCGGGGATGGCTCCGTGGTTTCCGCGGCGGGTTCTTCCTTGATTTCTTTGACTTCTTCGATCGGCTTGAGCAAATCCTCAGCCTCACCGAGTTTTTCGCTTGGTTCTTCAGTCGAAGGTTGCTGCGGTTCAGTTTTTTGCTCAGGTTCGGCGATATCCACAAGTTTTGGTATTTCTGGTTCCCGGGTTTCGGCTGGGGGTTCTTCAATTGGTTCTAAAGGCTGCAATAAATCCTCAGCACCCATGATCTCATCGGTTGGTGTTTTTTGCTCAGGTTCTGGAGGTTGTTCAGTAATTTCCACAGGCTGCAATATGTCAGGTTCAGCTATTTGTAACTCTGGTTTCTCAGCCGACTCAACAGTTTCAGTTTTTTCAACAGGTTGGCTTGGTATCTCATCTTGCTGTGCAGTCGCAGGTTCAATCGGTTCCAAAAGATCAAAACCAGCTGGTTCTTCAGTCGCAGGTTCAATCGGTTCCAAAAGATCAAGACCAGCTGGCTCTTCAGTCTCAGGTTTTTCCGTAGTCTTAATGGCTTGGGCTGCTTCAGTTGGTTCGTGGATTTGTTCGTCTTGTTTAGTTACGGTTTTTTCTGATTTTTCTCTAGTATCGTTCGGGAAAAATTCTCCAGATTTAACTTCCGCAATTTGTTCTGGAGCTGAAGTCGGTTCAGGTGTTGCCTTGGGACCAACTTCCTCGGTCTGAGTTGTTTCCGGTTCGGTTTTCTTATCGAGGTCTTCAGCTCGTAAATACGTATCCAGCTGAAGTCCTTCAATTTGCTCCTCTTCCAGTTTTTTCGTCTCCCGGCCGATTTCTTCTTTCAACTCGGTAACTTTTGCTTCGAGTACCAGATCATTTGGAGTAGTGAATGACAAGTTCTCATAAATTGACAAGGCTTTTTCAAGATCACCCTGTTTTTCATATTCTTCAGCCATGGCCACTGTATAAAGAGGTTCTTTTCTGCGAAGCGATTCGAGCTGGGTTAGTTTCTCCTTAGCCGGCGCGTCAAAAGGATCAATAGTAAGGATACCTTTGTATGCTTCGATCTGACCATCCTCGTCTTTGATAGCTTCACAGGTCTGGGCAAGCATTCGTAGCGCAACGATATTCTGGGGATCGAAGGACAGGGTTTTTTTGAATGATTCCTTGGCTTGTTCGAGTTGCCTCTTGTCAAAATTGCATTTACCAAGGATCAAATGGGCGAGTGGATAATTTGGATGAAAAGCCAAGCCCTTGTTTAATATTTCGAAGGCTTCGTCAATCATATTGTTTTTTCTATAAGCATCCGCAAGTTGTACAAAAATCTTTGATTTCGGATCTTTATTAAAACGCTCGCTAAGTCGGGCAATTTCAGAAAAGTCTTTTTCTCCCATTTCTTCCTCCATTCAGAATAATATAATATATATTAATCATATTATAAACATTGTCAAGTCTCATTCCATGTTTTTGTTTTTGGGCTTGACTATCTGGAAAGAGTTCATTATTACTTCAAGTGTTGTGAAATGGTCACTTTTCCTCTTGCCGGGGTTGAACAGGATACCATCAATAATGTATAAGGTATCTTCGGCAGTCAAGAAATATGAGATGAAAGGACCACCGGCAACGAGTGAATCATTTTGCCAGACCCCCTTTAGTTTTATACCCTTCATATCCTTAAATTCAATTTCTTCGCTGGTGACCATATTTTCTAATACATAGTCGCCATTGTAATACTCGTTGGTGAGCGCATTGCGTTTTTCTATTGCTGACGTTCGTGACAGTTCCTGGCTGATCTGCTCCTTGTAGAAAAAGATGCTGCGGTCCGGGAGATGTTTATGGAAGAAAATAAAATGATTCTCCCGATGTGTAGAATCAATCATCCATGATTTGGCGAAGTCAAAGGTCACTTCGAAGTCCTCCAGAGCTTTTTTGTTTTTCTTATCCATATCTTTGCGGTAGTAATTCTTCTTAATGTGCTGGTAATAGTTTTCCTCCAACATATTGGCGATCATATTTTTATATTTGATAATACCCCGGGTTATATAAGTGGATTCAGATACTGCCATAACAATGACAAGTTGTTCTTTTGCCCAAAGGTCGTTGAGTTTGAAAAGTGTGAAAGTATCTTTTTCTGTGGCTACCTTGGCTTCTTCACTCAATAGGGTACTAATGGATTCATCCCGGAGTGTTCCATAAATGAAAATCGTATGATACCTGCTGAACTTCCCGGCTGCAGTATCCGCCTTGAAGAGAAAGGTAAACAGCCCTTCCTTTTGAGGAACGTAGTTGAAGATTTGAATATTATCGACGATCACGCTGCTGTCGATCGCCGATGATGCAACAATCACCTCGCTACTTTTACCGATGTTTGACGGAATGTTTGTGCAAGATATTGTTAGCGCCGCCACCAGTACAAAAACAGCAATAACATTGCAGACACCTGAAACCAGGGTAAACTTGTTCATTATTTCCTCCTTAACCAATACTCAGTAATTTTTCTTTAGCGGTCAGCTTACGCAGTTGTTTTTTTATTGCAAAGAACTCGGAAGATTTCATTTTGGGGTCTTCTGCGATTGCGCCGAATGCATCATCGCGAGCTAAAAAGAGCAATTCCTTGTCATCTTCCAGATTGCCGATTTTTAGGTCGGGCAGTCCGTGTTGTTTTTTCCCAAGGATTTCTCCAGGTCCGCGTAACTCCATATCCTTTTGGGCGAGGGCAAAGCCATCATTATTCTTTTCGAAATAGGCAATCCGCTCATAGGTTTCTGGCGCAACGTAACGGTTTAGGAATAGAAAACAGTATGATCGTTGTGTCCCGCGACCGATGCGGCCTCTCAATTGATGGAGTTGAGCTAAGCCGAACCTTTCCGGATGTTCAATGAGCATGATAGTGGCGTTCGGGATGTCAACGCCTACTTCGACGACGGTGGTGGCGATGAGTATATCCAGTTGCCCGGCGCGGAAGTCGTTCATGATGTCGATTCGCTCGGTACTTTTTAACCGACCATGGATTACGCCGATTGAATAATCGCAGAAAATCAAAGTGATTTCTTGATAGACTTCAGCTACTGATTTCAGATCAAGTTTCTCTGATTTTTCAATGAGTGGACATATCACGAAGGCTTGACGTCCTTTTGCCAGCTCATTCTTAACAAATGAATAGATGTCTTGTTTTTTATTTTCCTTAATGATTTTAGTCAACACTTCACCGCGCCTCGGTGGTTTATCCTTTAAGAGGGATATATCCAAATCACCGTAAAGCGTTAGGGCTATCGTACGCGGTATTGGTGTCGCTGATAAAACAAGAAAATCCGGGTTAATTCCTTTGTTAACCAGAGCGGCTCGTTGCATAACACCGAAGCGGTGTTGTTCATCAACGACTACAAGGCCCAACTTATTGAACTTAATTTCTTCTTCGATGAGGGCATGGGTACCAAATACGATTTGAGCATCGCCGCTAGCGATTTTTCTGATTGTTTGTTTTCGAGCATCAGTTTTTATGCTGCTGGTCAGCAGAACAGCTTCGGTTTTTAGTTCTTTTAATATTTCGGACAGGCCGACAAAGTGTTGCTCAGCCAATATTTCCGTCGGTGCCATGAGTGCCGATTGATAACCGTTCTCAACTGACACAAGCATGGCATAAAGCGCCACGACGGTTTTGCCTGCGCCAACATCCCCTTGGAGCAAGCGGTTCATGGGACGAGGTTTTACCATGTCATCGGTTATGTTTTTTATTACCTCAACCTGTCCTTTGGTTAATTCAAAAGGCATAACATCGAGAAGTCGGTGCGTTAGAACACCTTGGTCGGGCAGACTGATGCCTGTTTCATTTTTTGCCATTGATCGACGCTTAGCCAATATTAGTTCAAAGAAGAAAAACTCGTCATAAACCAGACGCCGTCGGGCTGCAAAAGCATCTTGTAGGTTGCCGGGGAAATGGAGGTTTCTTATTGCCTGCGGTAATGCCATCAGGTTATTCTTTCTAAGAAGCGATGCGGGTAGAGTTTCCTGGATATCATCGAGACATTCATCAGCGCAGATCCCTACGGCGCGCTTTATGTCCCAAAGCCCGAGACCTTCAGTTAATGGATAGATCGGAATCACGGTACCTTGAGTTTTGTCCACTTCCTGTTCAGCAATAATTTCATAAATCGGGTTTACAATTTGTCGACCATAAAAGAAAGTTACTTTGCCTGATACCAACAGACTGTCTCCAGTTTTGAACCTGTTCTTCAGGTCACGTCGGTTAAACCATTTCACGGCGATTGTATCAAACTTATCGGCTAAAAGCACTTTCACTATTTGCCCCCGGTGTCTTGTTCGCTGGACGCCTACCGCTTTGATTTTACCAATAACACTCGCCTCATCGTTGATTTTAAGATCGCTGATTTGTTGTATAGCAGAGTAGTCAATATATCTTCTCGGCACCAGGAATAAAAGGTCATTTACTGTCTCAATACTGATTTTCTTAAAGTATGTGGACCGTTTTGGACCTATCCCTTTTACGTATTGCACTGGACTGTTGAGTTCAAGATAAGATTTTTTCACTATCCAGATTTTGACAGCTGTTCCATTTCTTTATGGAACGCGTCCGGATTGAGGGATTTTGACTCAGCTTCCTCTTTTGTTAGGACATTCTTTTTTACCAGGTTGGCGAGAGATGCATCAAAAGTTATCATACCCAGTTGTTGGGATGTTTGCAGAATTGAGGATATCTGATGAGTCTTTGCCTCTCGTATCAGATTTCTTACTGCCGGGACGGCAATCAGTATTTCCGCCGCAGCAATTCGTCCTTTGCCATCGGCGCGTTTTAAGAGGTTTTGGGAAACAACACAAAGAAGGTTCAGTGAAAGTTGCATCCTTATTTGGTTTTGTTGATGAGGCGGGAAGACATCAATGATGCGGTCAATTGTTGATATTGAATCAGCTGTATGTAATGTTGTTATTACAGTATGTCCAGTTTCAGCGGCGGTAATAGCTAAGGCAATTGTTTCTAAATCTCTCATTTCACCCACGAGGATAACATCAGGGTCTTGTCTGAGCACGAATTTGAGGGCACTGGCAAAAGAATGGGTGTCTTTACCGATTTCTCTTTGGGTCACTAATGCCTGCTTATTTTTGTGAATGAACTCAACTGGATCCTCGACTGTTACGATGTGACACTTGTCATTTGTATTGCGGTGATCTAATAGGGCAGCTTGGGTTGTTGATTTACCGCAGCCGGAAGGTCCAGTGATAACAATTAAACCGCGTGGTCTCAAGGCCATTTCTTTCAGCCCTGCAGCAAAACCGATCTCGTCGAGGGTGGGGATTTTTGAGGGGATAAGTCGAAATACACCGCCCATGTTACCCTTTTGCTTGAATAAGTTGATTCGAAATCTCTCACCGGTGGGCATGGTATATGAAAAATCGAGTTCGAACGTTTTTTTATATTCTTCTAACTGTTCTTTTGACAGGAGTTCAACAAGACCGGATTCAATATCGATTTTACTCAGTGGCGGTAGATCGAGTAATTTCAAATCGCCATTAACGCGCATAATAGGTGGCGAATTGACTTTAAGTATTAAATCTGACGCATTATACTGGATCTGTGTTCTGATAAGATCGTGCAGTTTGGTCATTGCTAAGCCCTTTTTTCAAATTCATCCGGGTTATTACAGTTTGCAAGAGCCTCTTCGTATTCGATGACACCCTGATGAAATAAGTTTTTCAGGTATTGATCCATCTGTATCATACCCGTCCTTGAACCAGTTTGGATAGACGTGTAGATTTGAGGAGTTTTGGCTTCTCGGATCGCGCTTCTTATCGCCGGTGTGCAAACCATGATTTCAAAGGCAGCAGCTCTTCCAGAGCCGCCTTTGCGGCGTACAAGGGTTTCTGTGATTACGGCCTGGAGGGTCGTTGACAGTTGCAGCCGGATTTGCTGCTGCTGTGCTGGCGGAAAGACATCTATTATTCGGTCGATCGTCTGGACCGCATCGATAGTGTGCAGGGTTGAAAATACTAAGTGACCAGTCTCGGCAGCAGTTATTGTTTGCGCAACCGTTTCGAGATCCCGCATTTCACCGACTAAGATAATATCTGGATTCTGCCGGATAACCCGGCGCAGGGCTTCTGCATAAGAAAGCGTGTCAATGCCAATTTCCCGCTGCTCAATTATAGACTTGGCGTCACGGTGCAAGAACTCAATGGGATCTTCAACTGTAATTATGTGTTTTTTCTGGATTTGATTTATATGTTCTATAATAGCGGCTAGAGTAGTGGATTTGCCGCTGCCAGTTGGACCAGTGACAAGAACAAGACCCCGGGGGAGTTCTGCAATTTTCTTGAAAACACTTGGGAAACCCCACTCATCAATGGTTTTTATTTTAAGCGGGATGATTCTCATGACCGCACCGATGTGATCCATTTGTCTAAAGCAATTGACCCTGAACCTTGCAACACCGGATATTTCATATGCCATATCAAATTCTAACATCTTGAGGAATTGGTTTTTCTGAAGGGAGTTCATCAAGCCGTAGATAAGACATTCAAGGTCTTGGTCGTTGAGCGGCTCTTGTTCCATCTTTTGGAGTTTTCCAGCGACCCTGAGGATAGGTGGTTCTCCATAGCGGAGATGAAGGTCTGAACCTTCTCTCAGAACCAGTTCTTCAAGGAGAACATCAAGCTCTATTCTTGCCATAGGGGATATTATAACAGATGAGCTAAGGTGTTTCTATTTTTATAAAGGCGCGAAGCCCGATAGATGTGTCAGTAATATATTCTAACTGACCCATTTTGGAGGAAGATATCTTTATCATGTGAACCGAGAGTGTTTCAATTAGCGCGTTGGCTCCACAGATAACTAATTGAGTGCCAGTTACGGTTGTATCAATCAATGGGTTAGTGAGGATCTCCAATAGTTCTTCGAGTGGTGTGTTTACGATACTATCGATATCTGTAAACGATGTTTTATAAATCGCAACATCAGTTTCATCAAACCCGGTAAGCGCAGTAAATTCTATGATCAGGGTGTCGTTTGTTATCGTTATGAATTCAGTATCTGGTTGTACAAAGTGTTGGGTTCCTGGTATTGTGAAATCCGTGGTATCAAAATAATCTACTGATTTGCCGACAAGAAAACCCAAACGGTAGGATACCGGGAGGTTTGGTTCAAGCAAGTCAGACGTGTCAGTAAAAGTCATCAACGAAGTAATAGAATCTACATAACCAATCGAATCATAGTCACTTGAGATCTGTCTTTCGACAATCACACCGTCACCATTAGGCGTGGTATAAACCCAGGTCCAGGAAAGGTTGACAAAAATCTCTTCAATATCACCTGCCGTGTTTTCGAATTTCACCATTTCCGCGGTGTGTTTGAGTACGCATTCAGTATTGATCTCTAAGCCAGTATTGCAGGCAGCCAGAATAAGAATCGATGATATCACCAAAAATCTTTTCATATAACCTCCTTGTAATAGTACAAGGATACCCATTTTTGCGTTACTTGTCAAGAGATATTATTTTGGAGATTATATAAGGAGCACAGAGATATTTTTGCGAAGTCTAGTACTTAAACTTTGACCTTGACACGGCAAGGCAAACGCCTATTGCCATATAGCAAACAAGGAGCGAAGAACCGCCATAGCTGATAAATGGTAAGGGCACACCGGTTACTGGTAAAAGACCCAAGGTCATTCCCATATTTACGAATGTTTGATATCCCAGCCAGGCAAGTACTCCGGCAACCATGATACTGGAAAAACGATTTTTTGTTGTTCTCGTAAGAAGCAGTAGTTTATAGAAAAGATAGGCAAAGACAATGGTTGTTAAGATGATGCCGATCAGACCGAATTCTTCACCGAGACATGAGAATACGAAATCAGTATGCCTCAACGGCAGAAATTCCAGTTTTTTCTGGGTTCCTGACAAGAAACCTTTACCAATGATGCCGCCTGAACCGATGGCGATTTTTGATTGGATAGTCTGCCACGCCATGCCTCGAGGATCGACCCATGGTGAGAAGAAAGTGATTATACGCTCTTGCTGATAAGGTTTCAGCAAATTCCAAACAAGAGGCATTACTAAACCGGCGAGGAAGTTGCTAACGGTGCCATAGATAAAGTCATTCAGTTGTTTATGAAAATAAAGGAAGACGGTTAAGCCTATGAAATATGCTACCCAGACATAAATGATAAAGCTCGCCGCGGCTGAGACAAAAGGGGAGAAGAAGATGAAAATTTTAGTCGCTGGCATACCAGACCAGTACAACATGAGCAAGAGGATTGGAAAGAAAATCTGAGCACTTCCTAAATCAGGTTCAAAGAATATTAAGATTGCGGGTATCGTAATTATGACAAGCGGCACCAGAAGGTCTGAGAATCGTTTCATTCTCTTACGTGCGGCGAGGTAACTTGCGAGAAAAACCACGGTTGCAAACTTGGCGAATTCAGATGGCTGGATGGAGATCGTACCGATCCTAAACCAGCGTTTTGGATAAGAACTTTGGGTGAGGAGTAATGTAAGAAGGAGGATTATCGCTCCAATGTATAGTGCTGGCGCAATATTTGACCAGAACCTCGGGGGGATTCTCGAGAGGATTATCGCGGTTATCATTGCGATGACCAGCCAAACTGTTTGTTTTGTGAGGGTATATAGGTCCGCAGTTGAGAATACCATGAGGAGACCGATGAGTGAGAGTACGGTAACCGCGACGATAATTCCGAGATTAGTCTTCTTTTGCATGTTGCGTAAGCCTTTTATTATTGAGAAAGGTGCGAATTATTTTACCGACGGCTGGTGCTGCTATACTTCCGCCGTGCCCGGCATTTTCCACAAGCAGACATACCAAGATATCTGGCGCGTCCCCAGGTCCATAACCGATGAATAAGGCATGATCATCACCATGGGGATTCTGGACTGTTCCGGTTTTACCGCACACTACGTAATCATCAAGATGAGCCAAACTACCTGTACCAAAAGCGACAACGCCGGCGAGCATTTCTTTGATAATCTCAATTGATTCCTGAGAGATATTGGTTGTATGATATGCATAGTCGTCAGTCTTAGTAACATGGGGCACAACGATTTCGCCGTCATTTGCAAATACTGTGTAAGCGCAAGCCATTTGTAGAGGCGTCGCGAGTAAGTCACCCTGCCCAATGCTCAAATTGAAGATGTGTCCTTCAGTCCAGTTCTTGCCGTATTTCTTTTCAAAGAACGCCCGGTCAGGTAAACAGCCTTTTTTTTCTCCGGGTAAATCAATGCCGGTGAGTTTACCAAAGCCGAGCTCGTTTACCCTTGATACGATTGTGTCAATCCCAATAAATGCACCGAGTTGATAAAAATAGATGTCGCATGAATAAATTACGGCGCCGCTAAGTTGCAGCTTGCCGTGCTTTTTCCAGCACTTGAATGTTCGTCTTCCTAAGCGATATTTCCCAGTGCATATTTTGAAGGTTTTTTCAGGGGTAATCATATTAGCATCCAGAGCCGCAAGGGCAACAAATGGTTTGAATGTGGACCCACCTGGATAACAACTCATCAGCGCGCGGTTATACATCGGCGCATCAGGTGTTTTGTTAAGTATTTCCCATTCTTTTTTTTTCATTCCATGGACAAAAAGATTTGGATCAAAACCAGGTTTTGAATAGAGAACAAGGATATCTCCATTCTTTGGGTCCAGACACACGCAAGCTGCTTTTTTGTATTTTTTCAAGTAGACCGCCACAGATTCAGTCAACACGACATCGATTGTTGTGTAGAAGTCTTGCCCGTTGACTGCAGGGATCGGTCGTTTTTCAGTGATTTTACCTATTTCATTGCCCCGTGCGTCAACTTCGACAAATTCGATACCGTAATTCCCCTTCAATTGATTTTCATTGTGTTCTTCAATGCCCATCCTTCCCAGGTAATCGTTGATAGAGTAGCCTTGTAATCGCTTTATTTCTTGGTGTGTTATTTCACCAACATAACCAAGGAGATGGCAGAGCAGTTCACCATATGGATAGTTCCTAAGTGGTTCAACACCGACTTCAATACCTTTGAGCTCATCTTTGTTTTCTTCAATAATCGACAGTTGTCTGTAAGATATGTCGTGGGCGATTTTTACAGGCACAAAGGGATTCTTCTCAAGCTTGAATTTATCCTGGGCAGTCTTTTTATCGATATCAAGAATCTTTGATATACTTTCCAGGGTTTTGTTATCGATCATCGATTGGATTACTGACACATAGAAACCCGGTCTCGTATTGGCGATTTCGATTCCGTTTCTGTCAAAAATTTTGCCGCGCGGTGCGGTGATATATCGCTGTCTTATGCGATTTTTTTCCGCGAGTCGAGAATACTTCTTGCCTTCGATCACCTGTAGTTTTATGCTTGCAATGATGATAACGATCGCGGTGCCAATGATGATATTGCGCAGGAACTTGAATTTCTTTATGTTCTCATCCATACCTTGTATTTTATCTTGTTGGCTATTGAGACTAACGGCAAGAAACACATAATTGTGAAGATAATAGGTTGGATCTTCACCGGTGCGGAAATTGCGATGTGTGTGACAAACACTTTCGCCAGGTAATAGACGGCGAAGACAATCCAGTTTACCCACATATTTTGTTTAAAGTACTTTTTAACATATAATAGAGTTTGCACGAATATAACGTAAATGAGAATATTTACACCTAAAACAACGGGGTGGAATAAATCGATGAGGAGTCCAGTGAAAAAAGAAAAAATAAGGGCAAATCTTTCATCTTCATTGAAAACCAAATAAAATATCAGTATCGAAATTAGATCGATATATAGGTTGAAAGGCAGCAGGACGTAAAGTAGTGCAAAATACAATAGGTATTTCAATTGTTTTCCTTAGCGTAAACAACATAAACATAATTGAGCCGGTTGATCCGGACGCTCGGTTTTAGATAGATGGGCTTGAAAAACTGATCATCTGATTCATCGATTTTTTTCACTGTTCCGATCAAGATACCTTCGGGAAAAATATCACTCATCCCTGAAGTGTATACAGAATCACCTATGTTTATTTCATCATCTATCCTGACAAAATCAAAAACCAGACTTCCGTGGTTCTTCACAATACCGTGGATGCCTGTTTTAGCATCCACGGCGCTTGCTGCAAAGCCATGTTTTTCAACGGTTTCAACGATTGTGTAATCGTTGCCTACATATCTTATTTTGCCGATCAAACCGTCTATAGAAAGAACGGGTTGATCAATCCGGACACCTTCTTTTTCACCGATACTTATGTACAAATAGCTGTTTATGTTTGATGGATCGCGACCAATTATTTGTGCCTTTTGCAAGCGATACTCAGTGGTTTGGTAATCTGTTGTGTCGAGAAGTATTATCTTCTTCCACTCGGCATTTTCAAGACGCAGGCGGTTCACCATGGTCTCCAATTTAGTTATACGGGTGCTTGAAACAGACAGAAAGTCAAGGAGTCTGCTAATGGTCGTTATCGGGAAAAGGAGAATTGGAGAAAAGCGGGTTGATATAGTTAGCTTGGTGTGTTCACCGAGTGACAGAAAGGTTATTGAGACCAATAAAAGAGAAAAGAAAAATGCTAACTGACGACGCGACAACTATTCTCTTTTCATTTGGAATATTATTTTTTCATAGGTGGGCATGTCCTCGAGAATCTTGCCGGCACCAATAACAATTGCTTTATGCGGTTCATTTGTAATTCTTACCGGCAGATTGGTTTCTTCACGAATGAGGGTATCGATGCCCCTTAACAGAGAACCACCGCCAGCCATGTAGATACCGGAATTTAGGATGTCAGCCGCGAGTTCTGGTGGCGTTTTTTCTAAGGTCGATCGTATTGCTTCAATAATCATCGAGAGGGGTTCTTGGATCGCTTCGCGCACCTCGTGACTGGTGAGTTTAATAGTCTTGGGGATACCCGATACAAGATCACGACCCCGGACTTCATAGGTCTTATCCTCTACTGTAGGAAAGGCATTTCCGATATCGATTTTTATCTGTTCTGCAGTTTGTTCCCCGATGATTAGATTGTAGTTCTTTTTTATATACTGAACTATTGCATCATCCATTTCATCTCCGGCAATGCGCACCGAGCTATTGGTGACAATGCCAGATAATGCGATTACTGCGATTTCTGTTGTTCCTCCACCGATGTCGATGACCATGTTACCGGTTGGCGACTGGACAGGTAGATCAATACCGATAGCCGCAGCAATAGGTTCGGATATCAAAAACACTTCCCTTGCACCAGCTGCTTCGGCCGAATCGCGCACCGCTCTCTTTTCAACCTCGGTAATCCCTGAAGGAACGCAGATAATTATCCTTGGGCGTGTGAACAGTTTTCTTTTCTGGACTTTTTCAATAAATGTACGTAGTAATAACTCAACCATTTCAAAATCCGCAATAACGCCATCTTTCATTGGTCGAATAGCTTTGATATCAGCCGGTGTCCTGCCGAGCATCCTCTTTGCTTCATCCCCCGCGGCAAGGCACTTTTTTGTTTTCGTATCAATTGCTACGACCGTCGGTTCGTTGAGCACAATGCCACGGTCGTTCACATAGATAAGCGTAGTGCATGTCCCAAGGTCAATAGCTATGTCACTCACGAATTGGCTTTTCACAAGCCTAAAAAATCTTAAGACTGCAGTTAAATCAATCGCCACTTCATTTCCTCCTTTTCTTTAATGATATCAATTTTCGCCATAAAGTCAAGAGCGAAAACAGGCGGTGGTATAGCGAGACCAATTGCTTGACACCTTGTTTTTATTAGATAGAATTGTAAAAGAAAGACAAGGGGATTTAGTAACAAGGAGGTATGAATGAAAAAAGAACGACGAAAAAAGACTGAGCAACGTCGGGGTGAGCAAAGGAAAAAACTCACTGAAAAACAGTTCAGGAAAGTTATTGAAACCGACAAGACATCAGCGGGCGATAAACGATCATACAGCAAACGCCGCAAAAGCAAACGCCGCAAACGACAGGTGGGGATCTAGCTTTTATTGATGTCGATTATTGACAGTCTATTGATAATAGATATAATCATAGTATATGGCAATTTTGGAATTTTCTTGTAATGAATGTCAGAATATATTCGAGGATTTGATCCTAAATAATCGAGAAAAGGACGCTCTAGCGTGTCCGCGGTGTAAGAGTAAAGATTTAAGGCGCTTGTGTTCGACATTCGGTTTTCGCAGTAATGGTAAGTTTTCAAGTAATATCGGTTCGTCATGTGCAGGTTGTTCAGTGACTTCTTGTGCAGGATGTTCTCATGAGAAGGAGGCAAAATGAGGAGAGAGCTATTAGTTGAGAAGATAGGTGAGAAATTCGGACCGGCCTTTACCAAGGCAGATATAGAAAAACTGATAGATGCATTTTTGGATACAATCTTTGAAGTGTTAATAAAAAACAAAAGGGTTGAATTAAGGAGGTTCGGAACCTTTGAACTGAGGAGACGTCCCGGCCGGACAGCCCGAGCGCCAAAAAGCGGTAAGGAATACACATTACCTGACCGATATGTGCCCTTTTTCCGACCCTCGAAGATCTTCAAGAGTGAGATAGACAAAAGAACAAAGCCAGAACAATAGTCTCCGGAAATACTATTGAAGACATATTGTCTTGTTCTGGTAGAAAAACACTTTTGAAACAATCCATTTAGGCAGTCTGTCTATTTTTATTATTCGATTGCCATGTTGTTCACGTATCCGCTGGTTTTTATCGAATAAAATTCCTGGAAGTGAATAATGCAATTTCCACTGGTAGCCTTGTTGTGTTTGATTAACCTCACTCCCTAAACTCCATTAAACACCTCATGGTTTTCTTTGCATCCTTCCTATGCCCATATTCCAAACAATCCCTGACAAAATTACCTGAACAACTTGACTCAGCGTATCATAAAAAGTATAATGTACTGTTCAATTATGAAGAAGAATAGTAATATTACTTCGGGTAGATTTTATTTTGATTAAAGACGGTGTGCGAGACAAACCTTAAAACCAGGTGTGAAATAGGCATTTTTCAATGCGGCAAGAATTGGAATGAGACACAATTTGCATCGAAAGGTTTAGATAACATGGAAATAACGTAATTAATGTATACTTTCGATATAGTTTTTCTTACTTATTCGGGACCTCACTTATTGATTGTGCTGGGGTTGCCAGAGTCGTTCAACCGTTGACCTCTGTTATTTGATAGATATAATAAAAAATCTTTTAATTTTGCAGAAAGGAGGACTATGAAAAGAATCATACTTTTTTGTTTGCCTTTATTATTGAGTGCCGGTACGGTTGGTAAGATAAGTGGTCGGGTGGTTGATGCTGAGACTGGTGCTCCCCTTTGCGGAGTAGATATCTACATTCCTTCACTTGTCCATGGCGGTGCCTCTGATGTCGATGGTAACTTTTTTATTCTTAATGTGCCGCCCGGTAAATACGAAGTTGAGGCACACATGATCGGTTACCGTATTGAGATAAAAAGGGATGTTAAAGTCTATGCTGATCGGACGACATTTTTGGATTTTCTATTAACTATCGGTTTGATTTTTATTGATAATCCGATTGTTGTGGTGGCTGAAGAACCGGTTGTTGAGATCGACATGACCTCAAAAGAAACGCGGATAACGCGCGATGAAATTGACCTTTTGCCGGTTACTAAGCCCGCGGAGATTCTTGCTCTTCAAGGTGGCGTGACAACCGATGCCGGGGGTGACCTGCACATCCGCGGTGGTCGAACTGGAGAACTTGCCTATTATATTAATGGTATTGAAGTATCTAACCCTTTATTAGGCAGTGCTCCTAATTTTGACAAGAACATTATTTCTGAAATGTCACTCCTTTCCGGTACGTTCAATGCTGAATATGGGAATGTAATGAGCGGCGTGGTTAATGTTGTTACACCTGAAGGGAGTCCAAGGTTATCTTCGCACTTTGAATACACTTCCTTTGCAGTTAACCCGTCCCCGTATCGCAAAGCCGATTGGATAGATCCGGATTCAGCAACTGACGCCCACCGCGATTCGTTAGGTAATTCTCAGTACGAAGCACAGCAACTGGTAAGGGATTATCGAGGTGAAGTCAGTGCGCACGTCACTGGACCGATTCCATTTGATAAGGGGACGCGTTTTTATGTGGGTGCGAATTATTTCAACCAGGAATCGTATTTACCTTTTGGCTACGAATATGGTTATGGTGCAAACAGTAAACTGACGCGTCGCTTTGGTTCAAAATTCAAGGCTTTTATTGATGCTCATTATTCATATGGTGAAACACAAAACTATAGCCATCGGTATAAGTATTTGTATGATAACTACCTTGTCAATGATGCGCGGTCCTTAAGGGTTATTGGAGGTATTAATCACATAGTGCGCAATAATCTTTTCTATAATTTGCGCTTCGGCTATATCGTCGATAGTATCGAGACAAAATCTTCAGACGCAGTCGCGGATACGGTTATTGAACCGGTATATGACAACTACTCAGAGTTTTATGTTTCGGGCTATCCAATATTCCAGCAGGAGATCACAACCAAAAAATACGTGTTAAAAACTGATATCACGCTCCAGGCAGCCAAAATCCATAACGTGAAATTTGGTATTGTGAGTAACTTCTACAGGTTCAACTTAGCTAAACGTCAGCAACTGTTCACGCGTGGTCCGATTGTCTATCAAGAATATGCAAGAGAACCTTTGGATGGTGCGGTATTCTTGCAGGATAAGATTGAACACAATTATCTGGTGGTCAATGCGGGTCTGCGCTTTGATTACTATTACCCGAATGCTGTGATGTGGGAGGATATTGAGGACCCGACATCGCCAGTTTATGATGTTAATCCGAGTTATCAATTATCGCCGCGCCTTGGCTTATCTTATCCAATCACAGATAATTCAATGCTCCATTTTGCCTATGGTCACTTTTTCCAGACACCACCTTATGAGATCATGTATTTCAACGCGAACTACATAGCGTATCCTGAGAATATCCCTCGTTATGGGTTAGTCGGTAATCCACGGATCAAACCGCAGCGGACTACTACTTATGAAGTCGGTATGAAATATGCAATAAAGAATATTTACGGTATCGATGTCACCCTTTTCTTAAAAGACATCAAGAACTTGCTAGCCACCACCCAAGTGCGTGATTTCCCGTATGATTACATTATTTACACCAATGAAGATTTCGGTTCAGTACAGGGTTTTGATGTAACTATAAAAAGAAAACTGGTTTCCAGATTCGGGTTCAATATCAATTATACTTATCAAATCGCGCGCGGTAACCGTTCATTTGCTATGCAAGGTTTTTATGATGTTTATACTGGTTTGCCTGAGCGAATGAAAGAATACTATTTGGACTTTGACCGCCGCCATACTGTTACTGGTATTTTGAATATCGCATTCAACAACCTGGGTGGTATGGGGTTCAATTTCAAAGCGGCAAGCGGGTTGCCTTATACACCCTACATAAGCGAAGGTGTCGTTGTCGAAGAGAATTCAGCGCGCATGGCGTGGGAATACTCGTTTGATGTGATGATCCATCAGGGTTTCAACATTGGCAAGACGAAGGTTGATTTCTTTGTCAAAGGTAATAATATTACAGATCACCTCAATCCTTGTTATGTCTACCCGCGCAGCGGCGAACCCTGGAATACAGGTGAACCAGCTGGTGGTTTAATGGGATCACAAGACTATATTATGAATCCTGCATACGTTGGTGCGCGAAGAATAATTAAAGCAGGCATGAGTGTAGGATTCTAATAAAGGAGTTAGCATGATATTGATACTATGCTTGATATTTTATCCTGAGGTCGATAAGGCAGTGGGTATATCAGATAAGGGCGAATTGTCTGACGTAACCTCAAATTTCGGGTTAATCGCGAACCTCCATTACTTCACACCATCGTTTCATTGGCCCAATTCAGCACCTTTCCAACACCAGTACTGCCCAGGATTTGGTATGATCGCAGCGCGTGATTATAATGTCATTGAGTCATTTGTGAACCTGGCCGCGCCTGAGTGGGCACCTCTTGAAGGTTCCTTTGGTACACTCTACTCAGGTGAAGAGATAACGCCAGACGGCACGCCTATTATGGCGACTTCGGACAATGTCGATACCTGGCCCCGGCAGGCAGGTGAGCCGTTTTGGCCCGGACCTTATCGTCGTGATCCAGCAACTGGCCTGGAGGTTGAGGGTGAGTTTACTTCAGACCAGGATCTTTTCTGCATTTTCAATGACCAGGGTGTTTTTGACTTGCAAGTAGATCAATCTACTTATTCCTACGGAAGGATCTATGCTCAGGATTTCATCTTCTATGATTTTCACATCTATACAACTGGGAATACCGCGCTCGATAGTACGTATCTTGGTTTCCGTGGTAATTTCCGCTGCGATTATGATATGCAGGACTATATAGGCTTATACCGTGATTCGAGTGTTACTTTTGTTTATTACTGGGATGCTGATGGCATACCTCAGGAACCGTGGGAATCAGTCGGCTATATCGGTGTTGGGTTCTTAAACCAGGAGATAACGAATTTTCATTATTACAAGAAACAGGATGAACCGAGTGAGGATTTCAGGTTCTATCCAATCATCATTTCTGATCCAACCGACCCGAATATTGATTCATCAATGTATTTCCACGGTAATAACGTCAATATTGACGATCCTTCACTTGTTCAGGCATTACCACCCGAGTCAACGAGCGCCTACAACTACATTGTTTCTTGTGGACCGTTATCTATAATGCCTGCTGATACCTTGCAGTTGACTGCGGTGGTCATTTGCGGTGAGGACTCAGCTGACCTCTTTGAAAACTTGACCATGGCTTTAACTATGGTGGACAATTACTTTCTTGGCAGTGGACCGCCTTTGCCACCTATTGTTTACGGTATACCCGGTGAAAAAAGCGCAACGCTTTACTGGGATTCCCAGCCGACCGAGTCTTCAGTCGACATAATGACTTGCAAGCAAGATTTTGAAGGTTACAAGATATACCGAAGTGAAGATCAGGGTAAGACATGGGGTAAGGAGATTACCAATGACAAAGGTGAGTTGGTCGGTTATGTCCCGCTCGCCCAGTTTGACCTGAAAGACTCTATTTTTGGCACTGATCCGGCATTCCCTTATCAGTCACTCGGCGAGGAAACTGGTTTGAAGCATTCTTTTGCTGATTCTGCGGTGTATAACGGCATAGAATACTGGTATTGTGTTGCGGCATATGATCAGGGTAATCAACATCCAGATTCTTTGGAACCTTCCTATGAAAACCCGAAGGGCAGACCAAGCGCGGTCGATGTCGTATCCGTAATCCCGGCTCAAAAGCCCTCGGGTTACAGCCCAGCCTATGTACAGAACGGCGATACTTTGCAGTCGATTGCTAGCCCGTGTGAGGGATTAGCCATGGTGAGTATCCTCGACCCGGATCAACTCCAGGCTTATGCTTATGAAGTTACATTCAATGATTCATTTTATGATGATACCGTATGGGTAGATTCGGTAACCTTTAATCTTTTTTGTATAACTACGGGCGAGTCCTTATTCGCTTATCAGGAACTCTCTGATTCGTCCCTTGATAATATACCAGTCACTGATGGTTTCCGGTTGACCTTATTGAACAGCGGAAGTGGCGTGAAATTCCTCGGCTGGACAAGTGTGTCTGGCGATACCTGTACATTTGACTGGTGGACTGGTTATGTTGGTTCAATGGGACCTCTTTATACCTATATCACTGGCACTGCTGATTTCCGTGTTGCGGTGGACCACGCCAACCCGGCAACTGTTCAGATTGACGATGGCTTTGGCGGTTCTTACCCACCGATTCAGATACCGATTCGGGTATATGATGTTACTGATTCTTTAAACCCGATTGATGTAAGTGATTCGACCTGGCTCCTTGATTTTGCCTATGCCTTTCCTGGCAACCCGATGTTTGGTCCTGAGGGTTGGGACCTCATACCAGGTGGTGCAGGTTATAACCCGGATCCGACTGGACAGGAATTTGGTTTTGTCGATCAAATCGGCTGCTGGAATGAAAACGGTGATGCGGTATACTTTGCAACTCAGAATGGTCCAGATACGGAAACCGCACCTTCAGAAGGTGATGAGTTCACGATCCTGACCTATAAGCCATTTTCTTCCGGTGTCAAATATGAATTCACGATAATACCGTTTTCCATTGATGCGAACCAGATTGATCTGTCGACGGTCCGCGTTGTACCTAATCCATATATGTTGCACTCCAAATACGAAAGCACGCCCTATGACCGAAGGTTAATGTTTGCGAATTTACCCCAGCAATGTGAGATACAGATATACAATATTGCCGGCGAGCACATAAGGACGATACAACACAGTAATAATCTTAGTTATGAATACTGGGATCTGCGAACCAAATATGGACTTGAGGTTGCCTATGGGCTATATGTTTTTGTGGTCAAAGCTGATGCTCAGACCAAGGCAAAAGGTAAGTTCGTTATCATAAAATAGGGAGCAGATGATATGAAACGATCAGAATTGAATGTAGGGCAAGACTTCAGCCTTGCGAAATGTAAAACACCGGCAGGAGTGACACCACTTGTGGTGTCATTGACCGCACGAGTGCGGTCACTCCTTATTTCTTCGGTCCTTCTTTGCTTGATTTGTGTTAACTCAAGTTTTGCTTTCAATAAGGTGGGTACGACTGCCGCGCCTTTTTTGAAGATCGAGTTTGGTGGACGAGCAGTTGCCATGGGGGGTTCTTTTGTTGCCCTTGCCAATGATCCATCAGGCGTATACTATAACCCTGCGGGTATTGCAGAACTACAGAACCTATATGTTTCAGGTGGACATACCGAGTGGTTCGCCGATCTTAACTATGAATATGCTGCCTTAATACTTCCTACGAAAAGACTCAACTTCTGTCTCTGGGGTACTTTCCTCTCGTCCAGTGATATGGAAGTCACTACGGTAGAAGTTCCAGAAGGTACTGGTCAGTACTTTAGATATATCGACGGTTTGCTCGCTTTTACGACCTCGGCACTTTTGTCTGACCGACTGTCAATCGGCTTTTCTGCAAAATACATACAACAGTCCCTTTATAATGAAAGTGCTGCAACGTTAGCATTGGACATCGGTTCACTATTAAAGACTCCACTTAAAGGTATGAGACTCGGTATGTGTTTGGTAAATTATGGTGGCAGGATGCAGTTGTCAGGGAATGATCTAATCATCCAGACCGATCCCTGGCCAGAGTACCAGGGAAATGCAGATGTTGAAGCAAGATTGACAACCGAATCTTTCCCTTTACCCATGGCTTTCAAATTAGGGCTCGCCTTTTACATTATGGACAAAGAAGAGGCATTTTTCCTTAATGACAACTACCAGTTGCTGGTTGCTATTGATGGTATTCACCCAAATGACGGCGAGGAAAAACTGCAGATTGGTGTTGAGTACGGTATATTCAATATTCTTTTCTTAAGGGGTGGCTATAAGGTGAACTATGATACGCAAAAATTTACCGCCGGTGCGGGCATCAAGGCGGCTATTGCCAGGCGTGATATCTATGTTGACTATGCCTATGTCGATATGGATGTGTTGGATGCTACACACCGATTCACCCTAACAATCGGATTTTAGGTATTTACCCCGTTTAGATAGTAAACATCTAACGGGGTTTAGGCAATTTAGGTATTTGATATGTTTTAAGGAGGTTTCATGAATAGGAGGAGTTTTTTAAAAACAGTTGGATTTGCCGCACCGCTGGTTGCTTTTTTGGGTAATATCCCAAAGATGTTGTGGGCTGGAAAATTAGAACATTCAAAAAAGGATTTCTGGAAAGATAAAAAGTTCATCCAGAATACGGTCGATATGTCAGGTTATAAAAATGGTATAATAAAGGCGAAAATCGATGATGCCTGGCAGGAATTCAAAATTAGAAAGGCAAGCGATGCCTTTATAAAGTGGAATGCCGAGCAACGTTTGGAATTCCTGGACCGGATAAAAACCGGGAAAATGCCAGGGTGGGGTGGTCCGCACTCTGGTGCAGTTGCTACATACGGACTTGGTCGTCTTGATTCGAAGTTCACCGTGAATAACGCCATAAAGGGTATTGGATTAACACCCAAGGATGAGAATATAGATAAGGCAATAAGCAGGCTTAAGCAAACGTATGAGAGCCCGATGCCTGAGAAGATGGATGTACTCAAATCATTTTACGAAAATTCGGATTTCTTTGACTGGCGCAAGCAGACATCACTCGAATTGTACAGCACGCCTGAATTTGAAACACATACCTTTTTGAATGTAATGGATAACCCTGTCGCAACGTTGGTTTTTCTTGATATTCCGTCATTCGAGTTGAGGACGATTGTTCGGGTTGTTCACCCTGAGGATGGTACGGCATTACCATCTGAGAAGAAACTGCTTGAGTTTGTCAACCTTGCTCATGAGTACATGCATGGTAAATTCTCGCGCGTCTTTCCTTTATTACTATTCTATATTATTGAAGAATTCGACAATACGCCAGGTTCAAAGCGTGGCATCAGGACCGTGCCGGAAAGACCGGAAGAATAGACAAAGTGACAAGGAGAAAAAGGAAGTTTTGAAGTTAAGAAGTTGGGAAGATAGGAAAAAGGGATAATAATGTCAAATCCTAATTTCAAATGCCAAATTAGAAGATATGAAATACGAGCGAGCCGCTAATACGACAATTTTCGTGTTTATTCTATCAATATCTGTGGGAGCGGGCTTCTGCCCGCGATAATCGAGCCAGGGAAGGCTCTCCCACAATCTATGTTTCAGCCTTTGGCTGAAAAAAAGGAGGTTTTATGAGATATTTTATTGGTTTAATGCTTGCCTGCAGTTTACTCTTTAGCCAGGTTTTGTACGAGGAATACTTTACTGATGGTAATATGCAGCTTGACTGGCATCCATGGTTTACTGACAGTTTGGGAATTGGCGATAGTATGGGTGTTATCAATGATCCGACAACTCCTGGCGGCGATTCTTGGGCAGGTAGGATCTCAAATGAGTATATGGGGGCTGCTGGGTTGACCTACGCGGGTGCAAGTAGTTTAGTAGATTATTCAATTGAGGCATGGGTATATACGCTTGTCACTACCGCCGCTGGTCCTTACAATGGTATTGCGATCAGGATGAATCCGTCAACCCGATACCTTTACCGTCTTGTATCTGACTTTGATAATAGTGCACGGATTAGACTTGGGCTCATTGGATATCAAGGGTATCCAGTTATTCTGAGAGACTGGACATCTTCAGAAATCCCCGGTGGTGTTCCTGTTTCGTCATCATGGCACAAATTTAAATTAAAGGTGGTTGCTGATTCGATCTGGGCATACTATGATGAGCAAGCGTTGCCTGGTTGTCCGATTATAAATGACAGTGTATCTTCCGGATACTTTGGCATCTACGTTTTCAATATGTCAGATACGACTTCAACAAAATGTGATAACGTAATTGTCCAAGATGAAGGCACATCCATTGCCGAGCACGACATTGATCGTGAAGCTAGCTTTTCTGTTGCTCCGAATCCATTCAGATACCAAACTGTTATCAGTTTTGGTAAAGCACAAAGTGCAGGGTGCAGAGAATTGAGAATCTATGATGTAAGCGGTCGAAAGCTGAGAGACTTATTACTGCCTACTGCTCATTCCCTAGTGCCTACTACTATTTCATGGGATGGTAAAGATGACTGGGGAAATATCGCAGCACCGGGGGTGTACTTTATAACGGAGAAAAATAGCGATATACTGGTGAAGGTGGTGAAACTGTAATTGGGTAAAGCAGAGCAGTAACTGAGTTATTAAGTAACTAAGTAATTGAGTTACTAAAAGACGTTTAGATCGTTTCGACCGTTAATAGCGTTTCATTCGTTTCTTTGGTTTATTTAGGCGTTTAGGTATTTTGGATTTTAGGTGTTTGTGGCTTCTCCATTACTCCGACACTCTGATATTTATCCCGTAGATGTTTACACCAGCGGGACACCGTTACATAATTCTGTTCTTGCTTCTTAACTTCCTATCCTCATAACTTCCTAACTTCATTCTTATCTTAACTCTTTACTCCTTACTCTCTACCCCCTACTCATTGTCACATCACATTTTAACAATCTTTCGGGTCAATATTTTATTATCAATATTTACTTTCAGAACATAAATACCTGCGCTGAGTTCATTACCGGATTTATCATTCAACAAGAGAGCCATACTGTGGTGTCCAGCTTCCAGATGATAGGTTTTATTCTTCATTTTCCTGCCTGAACAGTCGAAAATCGAAATCTCCATTTCATGCTCAGTTACCAGTGCAAAATTCAAGTAAACCTGTTCAGTGACCGGGTTGCTCCGTATGGTCAAGATTGAGTTTAGAGTTGCATTAGTATAATGTTCATCAACACCGGTATTATGACCGAGCGGTATTAAGAATGGATCGGCAAGTAAGGTCATGCCATAATGCCAGCACAAACGGTCATAGGTCATGCCAACTGAATCGTAAATACAGGCAAACCAGTATTTAAATGCCTCGCCGAGTTTTTTTCCTTGGCCTAAGGGCCGATAAAAATAGTTAAAGTCGAGCATACTGCCGGTTTTCGTTGAACCGATTGAACCAAGACCAGAGGTTGAATCGAATACGGCACGGTTGCCACCACAATTACCGGCTGTTGTGTATCGGCTGAATGAACAGGCAAAAAAGTTGTAGAAATTTGTTGGCGGATTCTGACTCGTATACTCGTAAGAATAATAGTAATCGTATGACCCGCCGCTATTATAGGTGAATTGATGACCGCCTGGCCAGGAGTGTGCACAGACCTGAACCCATGCTTGGATTGTGTCTAATCTTGTTCTATATACAGTCGCTCTTGTTGTTTCGGCGTCCCAGTAATTCATCGTGTCAGAGTAGAGCAGGGATACATCACCAGCCCATTGTCCAGCCCATGGTATCCAGTCGTCGTCTACAAAAACAAGTGCGCGCTGTGTTAAAAGTAATGTATCATGGCGATAGGAATTATTCTTCTGGAAATAGTCTTGCAGGAGTAAAGTATCATCACCCAAACCTGATGGATAAAGCCGTCCAATATATATATCAGGGTGGACATTACCAGTGTGACCATCATACTTGCCATTACCCGTATTCATGGTATCGAGCCAGGTGCCATTCAAATCCATGTAAAAGAGGTCAATCGGGAAATCCGCATATCCAGACCCAAAATCATCGGCGACCTCAAACCAGGCAACAGGCAGGTTACCTATGAATAGGGCGCCCTCAATACTATTATTATTGTAGAGGTTCTGAAGCAAGGTACGGAGTGTTTCAGGTGTTCCGCCGGTTATTTGATAACTGTATACAGTATAGCCTTCAGATTGTAGGTTATTAGTCAACTGGTTCAATTCACTGCCCAAGGCATTGGCAATAGACTGTTCAGTGAGAATTGCAACACTGCCGGCTTGGTCACCATAAGTAACATTCTCGAGTGTGTATGAGAACTCAGTGTACGGGTGAGTTACGCGCCATTCCTCATAGGTTTCAGGACTTGAACCTGGCGGACCTGCCCATTTTAAAATCGGTATGTCATTTTGTCCAACGCTGAAGACAAATGTCAGAATAAAAAACACGAGTGTCTTTTTCATGAAACCTCCTTGCTGTATTCTAATGATTCTGTAAATAAAGTCAAGGATTTGGTAAGACAGTTATTAAGTTACTAAGTAATTGAGTCATTGAGTAAGGCAGTCATTGAGTGAAACAGTAATTAAGTAACTAAGTCATTGAGTCATTGGCAAAGCAGTTATTAAGTCATTAAGTAATTAGTAAAACAGTTAGTAAGGCAGTCATTAAGTAACTAAGTAATTAAGTCATTAAAAGATGTTTAGAGCGTTTTGATCGTTGGTTCGTTATTATCGTTTTTTCTACGAGTATGGAATGTACTTGGTGCTTACTATTCTTACTGTTCGAGCTTGTCGAGAACTCACCTGATTTATTGAGAAAAGCAGTTATTAAGTAATTAAGTTATTAGGTAATTAGTAAAACAGTCAGTAAAACAGTTATTAAGTCATTAAGTAATTTAGTTATTGAGTAATTGGAACCTTTGAATCCCAAGGGGATTGGAAGTTAGCACTACGTGCTGGAAAGGAGCCTACAGCTGGAAGTTAGCGCTTTGCGCTGGAATATTTTGAATCATTCCATTCGAAGAATCCATTCCATCCCGCACTTTCAGCAAAAGTGCGTGGATCATTTCCATACGAAGTATCTCTTCCATGCGTAGCATCATTT
>JBARXC010000114.1:0-4338 GCA_049647125.1 bacterium
GTGTTTTGTAGTATTCGCGGGTATATATCTACAGTGCGGAAGAACGGGCGTCATGTGCTCGATGCGATTCAGGATGCGCTTAGAGGGGATCCGTTTATTCCATCCGGCTGTGTAGGTGAGTAGTTACTGTTAGACTTAAATAAATAAGTCCGTGCCGTGTAAATCAGTGTAAATCTGTGTCTTAAATAGAAGGAGGTTATACTTTATATACAAAGATAAATCATAATAATCTTTAAGAAAAGTTTATTAAAATTAAACCTTTTCTTAGCATGAAAGAAAAGCTTTACTTTACCAAAAGAATATATATACTTTCTTAGCACAGGTTCTTTCTTTAGAAAGAAAGTGTTGTGTAATCTGGGGGGTTAGAAAAAGAAAGATGCTGAAAGACGAAAGAGGGCAGATGAGCATTGATTTCTTAGCGGGCTTATCTTTATTCATGTTGGCGCTGCTGTTCCTGGCGCAGTTCATCCCCGGGATGTTCGTGCCTTTTCAGTCGGAAACGATAGACCTCAGTTCGGTGTCGTATAGAACCTCAGTTATTCTGGTAGAAGACCCCGGATGGTGGGACAATGGAACATGCAATAACACGGATTGGGAAAACCACGTAGAAAATATCAGCAGAATTGGTTTAGCCGCTGACAGGGAACATCCAAACTTGCTCGATAAGAATAAAATCAATGCTTTTAATAATAGCATAGATGATGAAAATCTTACTCAAAAGCTCGGTTTATACAGGAATATCAGTGGTAACGAGATAAAGTATGGGTATAACATTAGCATAGAGGATAATGGAACTATTGTCGTTGCACGGGGTGACCCCATTCCCGAGTATGGTGACGTGTCGAGTATGAAACGCATAGTTTGGATGCAAACCGGTTCGGTAGCAGTGATGGGAACTGGTAGCGGACCGTTAGAAGGTCATTCGACGTCAACAAAGGCATTGATTTATATCAATGCAACCGATATATTAGAAGGCATTTTAGATGATGGTATATTCATAGCTATTACCAATTTCAATATCACCAATCCCGCCAAATCCACGTACAAGGGCATAAAGTTGGGAAATGAGGTACATGAGCCAGGTGGGAGTGGTACGGGATATATGCTAAAACCAGGGGGAACCGGCGATTTTAATGATGATGGTGGATATGTTTCGCTTTTGAACTATACGAGTGGTACGTATGATTTAGGTAATCAAGAACAGCCTCTAAAAACAGACTTGGATATTAAGAATGGGAATGATACCCTCGAGATTTCTCTGGCTAAAAGTGTTTTTGATAATCAATCTTCTAAGCTAAAAATTGATGGGTCTATGGACATATACATTGAACTACAGTTTGATGGTGGAATTGAGGTTGAGGCATCTGATAGCGATCCTCCTGGCACACCTGTTACATCCATTTTAGTTGCTGCTTACAAACCAACGGGACTAATCGTCAAGGTGTGGCAATGAAATTGATAAATGACGAAAGAGGACAACTGCACACGATAGAAGGTCTGGCAGCAGCAGTGTTAATGATTGCCACCATCTTCTTCGTGACGCAGGGTGTGATGGTCATAACACCGCAGACGGAATTGTCGTTGGACGTGCAGCTCAAGCAACTTGGTTCTGATGCATTGACGGTTTTGGATGCGGATGACCCGTTAGACGGCATATTGCTCAAGAAATACGTTGCAGCCTGGAATGGCACAGAGGCAAACATTACCCATCCTGTTCCGAATTCCACAGACGTTAACAGTCATCAGTTCGGGAGTGATGGAATGAATGATTTGAATCACAGTCTTTATCTGCTACTAAATCAAACGCAACGGGACGTGCTATATAACGTGGATTTTGTATATCAGAATGGTAGTAGTAGTAGTAGTAATAACGACCTGAACACATCGCACGTAATAATGAAAGGCTTTCCGCCGGACAATTCCATTGCGGTTTCACGGCTCGTTACGCTTCACAGGGGAGATAATATAGTCAGTCCTCAATTAAATACGGTAGAGGATTTAGATTTAAAAGTTGTGGAGGTCAGGTTGATACTATGGTGGGTATAAGAAAGAAGAAAATGAGTGGTTACAAGAAAAAATAAATTATAGACACAGATTAACGCAGATTAACACAAACCTTTCTTTCAAAAAGAAAGCTTTACCAAAGAAATTTGTTTTTCTTTTAGCACAGGTTTTCTTTTTTTGAAAAAGAAAAAGTGTTGCGTAAATCAGTGTAAATCTGTGTCTTAACTTAAATAGAAAGATGTCCTATTATACATTAACAATATACAATGAAGATGAGCCCAAAACCGTTAATAATCTGTGGATTAATAGTGGTATTAGTCGCAGCAATAGTTTTTTCCGGTGGATGCATTCAGCAGCCAGCACCTTCTAAACCAGAAGTACCCACATTGAAAACCGAACCTGTAAATTTAGCGGGTGTACAACCAGAAACAGAAAAGTTGAGCTTCATAAACTACTATTCCTTGAATTCTCTAAACGTCAGTTTAGAGGTTCCGCCGTATAGCCTGCCATTGAACGCAGATGAGATATCCAATTTCAATGATTTCTGTGCGAAAATCCCGCTGGATGAAGAGGCCACACGTATGCTCGAAAAGAACGGTTTTGTAGTCATCCGCAACACGTTCAACCCGAAAGAGGAATACATCACGAAACCATATAAAACGTTAAAACAGAAGGAAATACCTGTTTTTATCACTTCTGACTCGTTACTGCATCTTTACCATATACAATTTGACGAAACGCTGAGACAAATAGAAGAACGAGAATTTTACGATGTGATATGGCAAATCAGCAAGGAACTGCTGAATGATTCGGTAGAAGATTATAACAATTATAATTTTAGTGGCGACTTAAAAGAAGCATCAAGAAGGAATGTCGCTTATTTCGCCGTGGGATTGAGTTTGCTGCAGCCGAAAGAGGAACAACTGTGTACGGATGAATGGAAATGCAGAGACCCCGGTTTATCAAGTGCGTACTTCGATCAGGAGGATTTGGAAAAATATAGTTTTGACGTGCCTGATTTTGTCAAATCTGACGTAGAGAAAGAACTGGCGTTGATAGAGAAACATGCAGGTTTTTCGGAATCCGCCATCTTCAAATACAAAGAGGATTACTCTCAATACGTCCCACGAGGGCATTATACGCGGAGCGAGAAGCTGAAGAACTATTTTAAGGCGTTTATGTGGTACGGCAGGATGAGTTTTTTGTTGAAAGGCGGTCCTGCGGGTTTAGTTTCTGCTGAAGACGCCAAAATACAAACTATTGGTGCCTGTCTTGTAGCTTCCGAATTTACAGAAAGTCACGAACTGAAAGATAAATGGGATAGAATCTATTCCGTAACGGCTTTCTATGTCGGTCTTTCTGATGATTTAGGTCCTTATGAATACATAGAAGCTTTGAATTCCGTATTTAATGGTAATGGCAAATTCATGCCGAATGAGTTAACAGAAGAAAATGTAGGGAAATTAAAAGCGAAATTGGCTGAATATAGAACGCCAGAAATATACGGTGGAACAGGAGATTGCGAAATTCCACCGCCGTTTACGCCTGAACAAGCAGACAAATGCCTGGAAAACACAAAGGGGTTCAGATTGATGGGACAGCGATTTATTCCTGATTCGTATATGTTCCAGAACTTGGTGTTTCCAAAGGTAGGGAGTTATACAGGAACAGAAGAACCTTTTACGCTCAGAATTGACCCAAATGCGGGTCCAATTCGCGACCCGCCGAGAGGTTTAGACGTGATGGCCATTTTAGGTTCAAATAGAGCGCGAGAACTATTGGAGCAGCTTGACGATTCTAATTATGACGGTTATAACGAGCAATTCAATCTGCTTGAGGAAGAGTTCAATGGTTTCAGTGCTGCGGAATGGAATAGGAATTTATATTGGAGCTGGTTATACGCTTTGAAGCCGTTATTGAAGACGTTCGACTCGGGCTACCCGACTTTTATGCAGACAGCGGCATGGCAAGATAAGGAATTGACCACTGCTCTGGCTTCATGGACAGAATTAAGGCATGATACTATTCTATATGCAAAACAGAGCTATGGCATGGCGACAACAGGACTGCCGGCGCCGGAACCGGAGGTAGTCGGGTACGTTGAGCCTGTTCCGGAATTTTACAACCGACTGCTGGCTTTAACACGGATGACTGCTGATGGTTTGGATGAGATGAATGTAATTGATGACTCTGCAAAGTATCGGTTAACTAATTTGTGTTCTATATTGGAGCGACTTGTGGATATATCGAATACAGAATTGGAAAACCAGGAATTGACAAGGGAGGATTACGATTTTATCAAGAACTTTGGAGACAGTTTAAACGGTGTAATTC
>JBARXC010000115.1:0-1934 GCA_049647125.1 bacterium
ACTTCAATGAGCCTCATTTTCCATACTACGATCAGGATGCCTTCCTCGGGGGGGTTTATCCTGGGAGTGGGAGATTGGCATCCTATACCCTTTTAGAAGAGCTTTACATTGGAAAAACCGAGCTGGAGGTGGAGCCAGAGAAATTAGCCGAGATGTTTTCTCGCTACCAGAGTGAAATCAGAAGTCGGGACCGAGGGTTGGGGCAGTTCTTCGAGTCCCTCCGGAGAATGGATCTTTGGGATAACTCACTTATCATCATCGTCTCCGACCACGGGGAGGAATTTCTGGAACACTTAAGATGGGGACACGGACAATCTGTGTATCAGGAGTTAATCGGCGTTCCCCTCCTGTTCAAATTCCCCAAAGGGGTTGACATCTTGCCTCAAGTTGTTGAAAGTCCTGTAAACACCATCGACATAACCCCGACGATTCTGGACTTCCTCGGTCGATCTGACCTCGCCACTGAGATGCAAGGGAGAAGTCTGTTGCCTTTGATCCGTGGGGAAAAAGAGGGCGGAACTCAGTTGATATTCAGCGAAGTGAACGATTCCTATTACGACATTATAGCCTACACCACTATAGAGGATAGTCTGAAATTCATCATCAGCCATCTCGGGAATGGAGCAGAAGAGTTTGAACTTTACAGTATTGTGAAAGACCCCGGAGAGAAAAACAATCTGTGGAGGGAGAGGGAAGAGGCTTTGGGAATGAAAGAGAGATGCGAAAATTTCATCAATCACCTGCAGGCTGGGGAACTCAGGGAGAAATCCAAGTTTGACCCTCAAACCCTAAAGAGACTAAAGGCCATGGGATACCTGCGATAAACATAAGATCTATCAGCAGCTTTACTTTGATTCGGAGATAAAATTGAAAGTATGTTCAACAACATCGACCACCACAAGCCCCTTTGAATATTTCCTCTTCCAGAGATTCCCATCCTTGTAGCGATCGCCCACGGGAACCCCGTAGTCAGCCTTTATGATGTCGCCGTATTCTCTGAAGAGCCGACGCATGTCCTTGTACTTTCCCCCCCAATCGATGTTGAGATAGACCCAGGGATCGTTTTTCACCAGAAGGTAGCAACCGACACAATAGGCGATGTCGTTCCGGTCCGAAGAGGGCTGCATCCCCAGCATCACGATCTTCTTGCGGCGAACGGCCTCCTCGATGATTTTCATTCCCCGGGCGAAGTGCTTCTCGTCCACGAAGCGATTCTCCGGGTGATTGCGCCAGCGCATGGCCACGGCCTGCTGATTGAAACCATCGCAATGGTGCAAGCGTCTCTTGAGGAGGTAATCAGGATCGATGCGGGACCACATAGTAGCATTGTTCAAGATCAGAGTTTTTCCCGCCTGGTTGAGTCCTCTGTGGATTGAGGCCAAGAAGCTTTCCTGAGCCGAGTGGAAATCCTCTTCCTGAGGGTATTTGTGTTTGGCCTCGGGAGCGGCCTGACCGATATCAGTGTAGGCCAAATCCCCATGAACCCCGTCGTAAGGCAAAGGAGAGACAGTTCTTAGAACCTGTTTGACCCAATACGGCCCCCAGCCTTTGGCTGCGGGGTCCATGGCATAGAGTTTGGGTGTGGGGTGGATCTTCTTACCTTTGGAGTTGACCCAGAACCAGTCGGGGTGATTCTTTTCTATTTCCTTGTATCCGATAACGTTGTAGGATGGAGATGGACTACTGCTTATCAGGCAGACAGTGAAATAGCGAAATATCCTCATGTCGGGATTTTCGACTTTCATCTGCTCCACATATTGATCTCCGACTCCGCTGATTACCAGAAGGTCGCTTTTGGAGGCAATCCAAGAGGCATCCTCCGGGGATAATTCAGTATCGTAGATCTTGGCGGCATAGAGGACGGAGCGGTTTTCCGGTGGTTGGGCGACGGCTTCGCTGCAGAGTATTGAGATTGCAACCGCAAGGAGTATTAT